>NZ_JBSHJX010000003.1:0-337913 GCF_053619695.1 Microbacterium sp. NPDC055521
CGTACACGCCCTGACCGCCGCTGCGCGGGTTCCCGCGGTAGGTCAGGAGCGCGATCCGCAGGGCGCTCACCGCTCACTCCCGCGTACCCCTGCGGCACCCGCCCAGCCTCGGTGAGCTGAACCATGGTTACTTCTTGGACCGTTCCTCGACGAGCTCGGCGACGGTGTCGAGGCTCTCCTGAGCGTCGGTCTTGCCCTCGTAGAGCTTCTGGAACTCCTCGCTGACGGCGACCGGCAGGCCCGGAACGCGCGCTTCGGCGGCGTAATCCTCGAAGCCGACGTCGCGCATGTCGAGGAAGGTCTGGGCGTGAGCGGGGTAGCCGTCTTCGAGCACGACCTCGTCGGCGCCCTTGATCGACGGGACGGCGTTGCCGCCGCCCTTCAGGCGGAAGATCTGCCCCTCAGCGCTCAGGAACTCCGTCCAGAAGGTGAACGCCGCGTCCTTAACCTTCGTCTTGCCGTTGATGGCGAGGTACGAGGCGGCGACACCGGTGGGAGCGGGTTCGCCGTCTGGGGTGGGCCAGCGCACGATGTCGTACGAGTCCTCGACGCCGGCCGACGTGAGCGTGCCGATCGTGTATCGGCCCTGCACGAAGAAGCCCGCCTTGTGAGTGACAAAGACGCTGTCGGCGCCCGCGCCGTCGGGCAGGGTGTCGGCGACGACGAAGGTGCCGTCCTGGAACAGATCGCCGAGCTGCTGCATCGCCTCGACGGCGTCGGCGTCCTTATTCGCCACGAAGGCGCCGCTGTCGTCGTACGGCGCGTTGATGCCCTGCGACGACAGCCAGCTCCAGTGCGTCGCCCAGTAGTTCCAGAACATCGAGCCGGTGAGCTTCGCGTCGTGCAGCTTGGCGTTCATCTCGAGGTACTTGTCGGTGGTCCACTCCCCGTTCTCGGCGAGCGTAGCCGGGTCCTCGGTGACACCCGCGGCCTTCAGCGCCTCCTTGTCGTACCAGAGCACGTCGGGGTTCGAGTCGTTCGGGGCCGCGTAGACCTCGTCGTCCTTCTCGGCCGCGCCGAACAGGCCGGGGAAGAAGTCGTCGTGCTTGGTCTTGCTGTCCTCCGAGTCCATCAGCTCCTTGAGCGGCATCAGACGGCCGGAGTCGACGAACTGCCCGATCATGTCGTCGCCGATGTAGATCACGTCGGGCGCGGTGTTGCTGGTCAGCTGCGCGAGCAGCTTCGAGTGGTAGTCCCCGTACCCGGCAACGGGCTGCAGCTTGACCTTGATGTCGGGGTGACGCTTCATGAAGTCCATATTGAACTCCTCGAAGCGGGTCAGCTCGTCGGCCGTGCCCCACGTCGACCAGACCACGGTCGCATTGCCGTCCGCATCGACGCCACCGCCGCGGCCGCCCCCGCCGCTGCAGGCGGCGAGGCCGATGGTCAGCGCGCCGACGGCGAGGCCGGCGAGGTACTTCCGATACTTGGAGCGGGACATGCCGCCACCTCTTTCGTCATTGGAAGAGCCGGTACTCCGGCCGATGAGTGGAACGCTAGTATTTTGTATACAGAACACACCCAGTGTCAATCTCCGTGATCATACCGAGACCACCGACCTCAGAGCACGCGTGACAGGAAGCGCTGCGTGCGGTCGCTGGACGGGCTCGAGAGCACCTGGCCCGGCACTCCCGTCTCGACGACCACTCCTGCGTCGATGAACGTCAGCGAATCAGCGACCTCGCGTGCGAATCCGATCTCGTGCGTGACCAGCACCATCGTCATGCCGGCCTCGGCGAGCGACTTCATCACCTCGAGCACCTCGTCAACCAGCTCCGGGTCGAGACCCGAGGTCGGCTCGTCGAACAGCATCACGGCGGGCTGCATCGCGAGTGATCGCGCGATGGCGACGCGCTGCTGCTGCCCACCCGAGAGCTGGCTCGGGTACTTGTGCGCGTGATCGCTCATGCCCACTCGCTCGAGCTGGTAATGCGCGTTCTCCACAGCATCCGCGCGCGATATCCCCTTCACCTTGACCTGCGCGCAGATCACGTTCTCGAGGGCGTTCATGTTGCCGAACAGGTTGAACCGCTGGAAGACCATGCCGATCTCGCGGCGGAACCGCGCGAAGTCCTTTGGACGCCACTCGTGGAACCGGTCGTCGCGTCGGGTGTACCCCACCGTTTCGCCGTTCACGCGGATGACGCCGTCGTCGATGCGCTCGAGCGCGTTCAGGCAGCGCAGGAAGGTGGACTTGCCCGACCCCGACGGGCCGATGATGCAGGCCACCTCGCCCCGGTCGACGGTGAAGTCGATGCCCCGCAGCACCTCGGCGTGCCCGAACGACTTGCGCACACCCTCCGCGACGATGATCTTCTCGGTCATTTCAGGTCCTCCGTCGGCACCCGGATCACGCCGGTCTTGAACAGCCCGCCGTCGCCGGACGGAAGCGATGTGCGCCGCCTGGTCGCAGGCACGACCGTGCTGTTGCCGAACTTCTTCTCGAGCTTGCTCTGCAGGTAGGTGGCGATCGCGGTCAGCAGCATGTACCAGAGACTCACCACGATGAGCAGCTCCATGATCTTGCTGTTCTCCTTGTAGATCTGGCTCGCGTTGGTCATCAGGTCGTTGCCCGCGACGACGTAGACCAGCGACGTCGTCTTCAGCATCCCGATGAACTCGTTGCCGAACGGCGGGATGATGATCCGCAGCGCCTGGGGCAGCACGACGATGCGCAGTCGCTGCGACGAGGTCATGCCCAGTGAGCTCGCGGCCTCGGATTGGCCGATGTCGACGGCCTGGATGCCTGCCCGTACGATCTCGGCGGCGTACGCGCCGAGGTTCAGCGCGAGACCGAGCACGGCCGCGTTGAACCCGGTCATGACGGTGTTCGTGTCCCACTCGTAGCCGACGCTCGTCCCGGGGATCGCGAGCACCAGCGTCGGGAACAGGAAGGCGAGGTTGAACCAGAAGATCAGCTGCACCAGCACGGGTGTGCCGCGGAAGAACCAGATGTACAGCGTGCTCAGCAGCTGGGCGACCGGGTTCGACGACAGCTTCATCACCGCCAGCACGACGCCGATCACGAGCCCGATCACCGTGGAGATGATCGACAGCGCTATCGTCACCCCCACGCCGGCGAGGATCTTCGGGAAGAAGATGTAGTAGCCGACATCGGCCCACGACAGGTGCGGATTCACCGGCAGCGCGTACGCGAACCCGGCGACCACCGCGATGCAGACGAGTGCGACGATGATGCGGCCGGGGTGCCGCAGACTCACGATGTTGCCCGCGTGAGGCCAGGAGGTCGCACGCATCGCATCAGGAGACGAGGGGGTCATCTCAGTTGCCCTTGTTGATCGTCGCCTCGTCGATGCCCATGCCGGCGAGGTCCCAGGCCTCCAGGATGTCGGCGTAGGAGCCGTCGTCCATGAGCTGGTTCATGGTGTCCTGCGTCAGACTGATCAGCTCCTGCGCGTCGGGCGAGATGCCGATGCCGAACAGCGCCTCCCCGGGGATCTCCACGGCCTCGAGCTTGTCGTCCGACTGGCTCACGCGGTACTGCGCGACGGGGAAGTCGTTCATCCCGGCATCCGCGCGCCCGTTCTGCAGCTGCAGCAGCGCCTCGGGATCATTGGCGAAGCCGAGGATCTGGATCTTCTCGGCACCCGACGCGACGCAGTCCTCGCTGTATGTCTCGGCGAGCTGCATGTAGTAGCCGTTGTCGAGCACCGCGAGAGTCTTCCCGCACATGTCGTCCGGCGTCTTGATGCCCTTCGGGTTGCCCTTGGCGACGACGAAAGCGCCGGCCGACTTGGCGTAGTCGACGAACGAGACCTTCTCGCGGCGAACCTCGGTGTCGTTTAGCCCCGAGATGACCATGTCGTAGCGGCCGGAAGCGACGCCGGGCACCATCGCGTTCGGATCGGAGTTCTCGATGGTGACCTCGACACCCCAGAGCGCGCCAAGCGCGCGGGCGAACGACATGTCGACGCCGATCATCGCCTTGCCGTCCTCATCGAACATCTCCATCGGCGGGTATCCGTCCGCGGTGGCGACCGTGAGCCCGTTCTTCTTGATGTCGGCCGGAACGCGCTCGGCCAGCTCGGGGTCGACCTCGAGACCCTTCAGCACGTCGACGGCGAGGTCGCCGGCGGGGATGTCGACGGTCGCCGGGGCGGTGTCGCCGCCGTCATTCGCTTCGGCGCCGCCGACCGGCTTGCCTCCGCATCCGACGAGCATGAGGGCGCCGGCGACGGCGGCGGCGGTCAGGACGACTCTGGCCTGCGTGGTGTTCATGTTTTCATCTCTCTGTGTGGCCGTCACGGCGTGACGGGTGGCTGGTGCGGGTCGAGCGCATCCCACCGGGTCGCTCCGCCGACGACGGTGCGCACCACCTGGGCATCGCGAAGGGCGGCAGCGTCGACGCTGCGGGGATCGCGGTCGAGCACGATGAAGTCCGCGAGCAGACCGGGCGCGAGCCGTCCCCGATCGACGTGCCCGGCCGCCCTGGCTGCGGTGACGGTGTACGCGCGCCATGCTTGGGACCGGGTCAGCCGCTCGTGTGGCTGCCACCCGCCGGCCGGCGTGCCGTCGGCTCGCTCGCGCGTGATGGCCGAGTGGATCCCGTGCAGCGGGTGGATGCCCTCGACCGGCGCGTCTGAGCTGAAGGCGACCGGCACTCCGTGCTCGAGGAGAGTGCGCCAGCCGTATGAGACGAGGTCTCGGGCGCCGAGTCGCCGCTCGACCATGTCGATGTCTGACGTGCACGACTCCGGCTGCATCACGGCGACGGCTCCGCTGCGAGCGAGCAGGGCGAGGTGCTCGCGGCGCACATGCTGGGCGTGCTCGATGCGGTGCGGTACGGCCACGCTGCCCGACGGGACGCGCGATGCGACCAGCGCGTCAGCGGTGTTGCGCACCGCGGCGTCGCCGATCGCATGGATGGCCGTCGAGAATCCTCGGGATGCGCAGCGTGCGATGATCCGCCGCAGGTCGCCCATGTCGATCGCCTCGATGCCTGTGCTGTCCGGAAGGTCGGCGAATGGCTCGCTGAGGTGGCAGGTGTGCGAGCCGAGCGCGCCGTCCGAGAAGAGCTTCACCCCGCCGTAGTCGAGCCACTGGTCGCCGCTGCCGGTGCGGATGCCGGCGTCCGACACCTCGTCTAGCTCGGCGTCGATGGTGAGCTTGTGCACGCGCAGCGGCAGGGCGCGCTCGGCCGCCGATCGCTGAAAGATCTCGCGGGCGATCCGGTCGTCGATGTCGTGGATGCCGGCCACTCCGGCCCTCGTGAGGTCGTGCAGGACGCCGAGGACGCGGTCTTCGATCGTGCCGCGGATGCTGCGCTCGATCTCATGCTGCACGGCGAAGGCCGACGCCTCGGTGACGATCCCGTCCGGCGCGAGACTGCGGTCCATCCCGAGGCGGTCGACGGCTGCGGTGTTCAGCCAGTACGCGTGCAGGTCGGCGGAGTGCAGCGCGACAGGCGTGGCACCGGTGGCGTGATCCAGAGCGGAGAGATCCGCCGGACGGCGGTCGTCCCAGGCACCGGCGTTCCACCCGGCACCGAGCAGCCAGCCGTTGCCTGTGCAACCCGGTCCGCCGGCGCGCAGCGCTGCCCCCGCCTGCAGCGCGAGGCGCTCGAATCCGTCGGCGGCAGACAGATCGACCTCGAGAGAGCGTGTGGCGAGCTGCACTGCGTGCACGTGCGCGTCAATGAACGCTGCAGCGACGTGGCCGCCCTGCAGGTCGACGCGAGCGGCTGCGGCGGGGGCTGCCTCGCGGCACTCGGCGACCGACCCGATCGCAGCGATGCGCTGATCGACGACGACGATCGCCTCCGACTGCGGCATGTCCCCCTCGGCATCCAGATCCAGATGCACGCGAGCGTTCTCGAAGATCGTCGTGGTCAAGTCGGCTCTCTCGCTCGGCGGTCTCAGCGGCGTCGACCCATCGGAAGCGCCGTCGCTTCTTGTATGCAGAATACAGCATTCAGTATGGATTGCAAGCATCCCGTCTGCGGCCGCCCGCGACTAGGGTCAAAGCGTGAGCCTTCTCGTCACCGTGCCCACCGACCGTCTCGCAGCGGGCCTCGGCAATCTGCCCGACGGTGTGAAGCTGGAGATCTGGGATCTGCGCTCGTCCGCACCCGCAGACCGGATCGACATCGTCGTGCCGCCGTACATGGGAGGCAGCAGCGTGCTGTCGGCCCTCGACGGGCTCGACGTCCGGCTCGTGCAGGGTCAGTCGATCGGATACGACGGCGTCGCCGAGGCGCTGCCGGCCGGCATCCCGTTCGCGAACGCCGCGAGCGTGCACGAGGCATCGACCGCCGAGCTCGCGGTGGGCATGATGATCGCCGCGCAGCGGCAGCTGCCGCGGTTCGCGGCCGCGCAGGAGCGCGGCGAGTGGGCACCCGTGTTCGCCGAGAGTCTCGCCGACCGGCGGGTGCTGCTGATCGGCTTCGGCGGAGTGGGCACGGCGATCGCCCGGCGCCTCGCGCCGTTCGAGGTCGAGCTGACGGCCGTGGCGCGCACCGCGCGCACCGAGCAGGTCGACGGGGCCGGCGAGATCGCCGTGCACGGCATGGACAGGCTCGACGAGCTGCTGCCGGATGCCGAGATCGTGGTGCTGAGCCTGCCGGCAAGCGACGCCACGCACCATCTGTTCGACCGCGGGCGCATCGCGCGCATGGCGGAGGGCGCCCTGCTGGTGAACGTCGGCCGCGGGACGCTGATCGACACCGGCGCCCTGGTCGACGCACTGAACACCGGCGCGATCCGCGCCGCATCCGACGTCTTCGAAGACGAGCCGCTGCCGGCCGGGCATCCGCTGTGGTCGGCGCCGAACCTGCTCATCACCCCGCACGGCGGGGGCGCGTCGACCGCGATGAACCCGCGGATTGTGCGGCTGCTTCGCAGCCAGATCGACCGGATGCTGGCCGGCGAGCCCCCGCTGAACGTCGTCATCCCGGCATCCTGAACACACGGCCGAGAACGCGATGTAAGCGCTTGCAGTAACCTGGTCGCATGGCACAGCGTGAACAGCAGCGTGAGCAGATGGCGGCCCCCGGTTCGGAATGGTGGCGCACCGCCGTCATCTATCAGATCTATCCCCGCTCTTTCGCCGACGCCTCGGGCGACGGCATCGGCGACCTGCCCGGCGTCACCAGCCGGCTCGACGACCTGAAGAGCCTGGGCATCGACGCCATCTGGCTGAGCCCGTTCATGACCAGCCCGCAGAAGGACGCCGGTTACGACGTCGCCGACTACCGCGACGTCGACCCGCTGTTCGGCACGCTCGACGATTTCGACGTGATGCTGAACGAGGCGCACGCCCGCGGCATCCGGGTGATCGTCGATCTCGTGCCCAACCACTCCTCCGACCAGCACGTCTGGTTCCAGGAGGCGCTGAAGGCGGCCCCCGGCAGCCCCGAGCG
Organism: Microbacterium sp. NPDC055521; assembly: GCF_053619695.1. Taxonomy (NCBI): domain Bacteria; kingdom Bacillati; phylum Actinomycetota; class Actinomycetes; order Micrococcales; family Microbacteriaceae; genus Microbacterium; species Microbacterium sp. NPDC055521. Next base: position 7,379 of record NZ_JBSHJX010000003.1, read on the forward strand.
TGCCCGCTACGTCTTCCGCGACGGCCGCGGCGAGAACGGCGAGCTGCCCCCGAACAACTGGGAGAGCGTGTTCGGCGGCGGCATGTGGCAGCGCGTGGTCGAGGCGGACGGCTCGCCCGGGCAGTGGTACCTGCACATCTTCGACGCATCGCAGCCGGACTTCGACTGGACCAACGAAGAGGTGCGTGAGGAGTTCCGCAGCATCCTGCGCTTCTGGCTCGACCGCGGAGTCGACGGATTCCGCGTCGACGTGGCGCACGGGATGATGAAGGAAGCGGGGCTGCCCGACTACGCCCCCGTCGCCGACGCCGACTCGATGGGCGGCGGCGAGGAGAACGTGCCGTACTGGGGGCAGGACGAAGTGCACGACATCTACCGCGACTGGAACAAGGTGCTCGCCGAGTACGACGGCGACCGCGCCCTGTGCGGCGAGGCATGGCTGCCGACACTGAAGAAGACCGCGCTCTGGGTGCGCCCCGACGAGATGCACCAGACCTTCAACTTCCCCTACCTGATGACGCCGTGGGATGCCCAGGAGCTGCGCCTCGTCATCCGCGAATCCCTCGAGGAGTTCGGCAAGGTCGGCGCCCCGAGCACCTGGGTGCTCTCGAACCACGACGTGATCCGGCACGCCTCGCGCCTCGCGCTGACCGCCGACAGCCCGCAGGGCGACGGCATCGGGCCGAAGTCCGAGGGCAAGCCCGACCCGGTGATCGGTCTCTCCCGCGGACGCGCGGCGAGCACGCTCATGCTCGCGCTGCCCGGTTCGGCGTACGTCTACCAGGGCGAGGAGCTGGGCCTTCCGGAGGCGATGGAGATCCCCGACGAGTTCCGTCAGGATCCGACCTGGTTCCGCACGAACGGCGAGCGCTACGGCCGTGACGGCTGCCGTGTGCCGCTGCCGTGGACGGCCGAGGGTCCCGCGTTCGGGTTCAACGACACCGGCGCCTCGTGGCTGCCGCAGCCGCCCGAGTGGGCGACCTTCGCCCGCGACGCGGAGGAGGGCGATCCCGACTCGACGCTGAACCTGTACAAGAAGCTGCTCAGCGAGCGCGCCGCGCGGGGCCTCGGCAGCGGGTCGCTCATCTGGGACGACGTGGACGACTCGGCGGTGGCCTTCCACCGCGGCGAGCTGCACGTGGTCGCGAACCTCGGCGACGCCCCGATCGATCTCGGCGACGACGTGACCTTCGTCGTGCAGAGCGAGCCGTTCGCCGGCACCGCCCTGCCTCCGAACACCGCCGCCTGGTTCACACGCGCCTGAGCGGGCCGGCCCGTGAGAAACCACATCCCGAGTGAGAAAGCACGCCGCGCGGCGTGTGTCATGCGGGATGTGGTTTCTCAGCCGGGTGGGAGGGGGTGACGTCGTGGTGAGCATCGACGAGGTCGCGCGGCTGGCGGGCGTGTCCACCGCGACCGTGTCGCGGGCGCTCAGCGGGCGCGGGCATGTGTCGGACGGCGCGCGCGAGCGCGTGCGCGCGGCGGCGGACTCGCTCGGCTACGTCGTGTCGTCGCGTGCGTCGAGCCTGGCATCCGGACGCACACAGAACGTCGGCGTGATCGTGCCGTTCCTCGACCGCTGGTTCTTCGGGGCCGTGCTGTCGGGCGTCACCAGTGCCCTGATGCGGGCGGGCTACGACGTCACGCTGTACAACATCACCGCCGACGTCGAGGTGCGCCGTCAGGTGTTCTCGACGTTCCTGCGTCGACAGCGGGTGGATGCCGTGATCGCCGTTGCGATCGAGCTCGACGCCGACGAGACCGCCCGGCTGCTCGACCTCGGCCTGCCGGTGATCGGCGTCGGCGGCCCCAAGCCGCAACTGCCCACCCTGACCTTCGACGACACCGCTGTCGCGCGCCTGGCCACCGGACATCTGATCGGCCTCGGGCACCGCGACATCGCACACATCGGCGCGGCGCCCGAGTTCGAGGCCGACTTCCGCGTGCCGTCGCGTCGACGCCTCGGCTTCGAGCAGGCGCTGGCCGCCGCCGGGCTGGCGCCCGATTCGGTGCTTCTCGAGCCGGCCGACTTCACCGTCGACGGCGGATACCGCGCCGCGACGCGGCTGCTCGGCCGCTCCGCGCCGCGGCCGACGGCGATCTTCGCCGCGTCCGACGAGATGGCCATCGGCGCGCTGCTGGCCGCGCGCGACCTCGGCATCCGCGTGCCCGACGAACTCTCGATCGTCGGCATCGACGGGTACGAGCTCGGGGAGTTCTTCGAGCTCACGACCGTCGACCAGTTCCCGCTCGCGCAGGGCGAGCGGGCGGCGGCGGCGATCCTCGCGCAGCTCGAGGGAGCTCCGGATGCCGGGGCCGTCGCCGACCTGCCGTACGAGCTCATCGTGCGCAGCACGACAGCGCCCCCGCGCCGGTAGCCATCCGGCATCGGTCGAGTCGTGCGTTCCTGTGATCAGGCGGCGACGAGAACGGGCGGTGTGGCGCGCGAGACGAGCAGGTGCAGGTGCAGGTGCAGCGTCATCGCGAGCACGACGGCCGCGGTGAGGGCGAACACCGCGACGAGCTGGCCTGCCGCCGTGTTACGTCTGGCCTCGTGCCGGCCCCGTCATCGCATCCGCACGGGGTCGATCCAGCCCGTTCCGCCCGGCGCTGTCGTCCTCCGCGGGCTCGCCCCTGAATACTGGACGGATGGACGCCCTCAACGACTTCGTGCTCTTCTTCGGCGACAAGCTCTGGACGTGGGCTGTTCTGCCGATCCTGCTGCTGCTCGGCCTCTACTTCACCTTCCGCTCGGGCGTCGTGCAGTTCCGGCTCATCCCCGAGATGTTCCGCACGCTCACCGACCGCACGCCGACGGATGCCGACGGCAGGCCGCAGTCGGTGTCGGCGTTCCAGGCGTTCACCATCTCGGCGGCATCCCGGGTCGGCGTCGGCAACATCGCCGGCGTCGGCACCGCGATCGCGATCGGCGGCCCGGGTGCGGTGTTCTGGATGTGGACGATGGCGTTCATCGGCGGCGCCTCGAGCTTCATCGAGTCGACTCTGGGCCAGACGTTCAAAGTGCGCGACCGCGACGGGTTCCGGGGCGGCCCCGCGTACTACATGCAGCACGGGCTGAAGGCCCGCTGGATGGGCATCGTCTTCGCGGTCATCCTCATCCTGTGCTTCCCATTCTCATTCAACTCGCTGCAGGCCAACACCATCAGCGCCACCGTCTCGGGCAGCTTCGGCGGTGAGGTCGCGTGGATCCCGTGGGTGGTCGGCGCCGTGCTCGCCACGCTCACCGCGCTGGTCATCTTCGGCGGAGTCCGCCGCATCGCCTCGGTGTCGTCGGCCGTCGTGCCGCTGATGGCCCTGGTGTACCTGCTGCTGGGACTGGTGATCGTCGCGATCCACATCGAGCGGCTGCCCGAGGTGTTCGCCTCGATCTACACGCAGGCGTGGGGCACCCAGGAGGTCGCCGGAGGCGCACTGGGCACGATCATCATGATCGGCGCGAAGCGCGGCATGTTCTCGAACGAGGCGGGCCTGGGCTCTGCCCCGAACGCCGGCGCGACCGCCGCTGTCACCCACCCGGTCAAGCAGGGCCTCGTGCAGACCCTCGGCGTCTACTTCGACACCTTCCTGGTGTGCTCGATCACGGCGTTCATCGTGCTCGTCGCCACTCCCGACCTCGCGAACGCCGAGCAGGGCATCGTGCTCACCCAGAACGCGCTGGTCAGCTCACTCGGCTCGTGGTCGAACGTCGTGCTGAGCGTGATCATCTTCCTGCTGGCGTTCAGCTCGATCCTCGGCAACTACTACTACGGCGAATCGAACATCGAGTTCATCCGCGCCAAGCGCAGCGTGCTGCAGACCTACCGCGCGCTGGTCGTGCTCGTCGTCTTCCTCGGCTCGATCGCCTCGGCCGACCTCATCTGGAACACCGCCGACAGCATCATGGGAATCATGGCGATCGTGAACCTCGTCGCCATCGCGCTGCTCTCGGGCGTCGCGTTCAAGCTGCTGCGCGACTACCTCGACCAGCGCCGGGCGGGCCTCAATCCGGTCTTCACCCGAGAGCGGATGCCCGAGGTCACGGGCATCCAGTGCTGGGAGGACGAGCTGAGCGTCACCGGTCCCATCCCCGTGACCGGAAGCAAGCGCTGAGCGCAGCGCCCCTCATCCGTTCTGCTGGGCGTGCGCGACCGCCGCTACCGGAAGCACCAGACCGCCTGACCGGCTCGGCCCGACGAAAAGAACCGGCCGGCACCCATACGGGTACCGGCCGGTTCTGTAGACGCTCGGATCAGAGCGGGCGGATCTTCGCCGCCTGCATGCCCTTGGGGCCGCGCTCGGGCTCGAACTCCACCTTCTGGTTCTCGGTGAGCTCCTTGTAGCCGGAGCTCTCGATGGCCGAGAAGTGCGCGAACAGGTCATCGGAGCCGTCATCGGGAGCGATGAAGCCGAAGCCCTTCTCGGAGTTGAACCATTTCACAGTGCCAGTGGCCATGTGCTTCTGCTTTCTGTTGATCTGGTCGCTGTCGCGACCGGGGTGCCACGCTGAATTGTCCGGCGTGCACGGTACTGCGATGCCGACCGAGTGGCGCGGGGCGCATGACTCGACGGGATCGGGTGATCCGGGTCCGCGGCACTCACACGCGGGTCGGGATCTGGGTGATGGCTGCAGCGAGACTCGCGCAGCTGTTGAGAGTGAAGCCTCCGGCGGAGGGACATGAGAACAGTATCACGCCCCAGCCGGCAGCAGCCCGATCGGCGGATACCCGGGGCTAGGCTCAACGCATGACCGTCGACCTCGAGGCTCTCTACATCGATCTGCACAGGCATCCCGAGCTGTCGTTCCAGGAGACACGCACGGCCGGCGTCGCCGCCGCTCACCTGCGCGAGCTCGGGCTCGAGGTGACCGAGGGCGTCGGGATCACCGGCGTGGTGGGCGTGCTCGCCAACCCGTCGACGAGCTCAGAGCAGACCGACCCCGTGGTGTGGCTGCGCGCCGACATGGACGCACTGCCCGTCGTCGAGGAGACCGGTCTCGCGTACGCGTCGACCGCGACCGGCGTCGACCCCGACGGCAACACCGTCGGGGTGATGCACGCGTGCGGTCACGACATGCACGTGACTGCCATGATCGGCGCCGTCGAGAGGCTGGTCGCCGAGCGGGACCAGTGGAGCGGGACGGTCGTCGTGGTGATCCAGCCCGCCGAGGAGTACGGCGCCGGCGCCCGCGCGATGCTCGACGACGGGGCGCTCGACCGCTTCCCGCGCCCGGACGTGGTGCTCGGCCAGCACGTCACTCCCCTGCCCGCCGGCACGATCGGCGTGCGGCCGGGACCGCAGATGTCGGCATCCGACGGCATCCAGGTGGTGCTGCACGGTCGCGGCGGGCACGGATCGCGCCCGCACTCGACGATCGACCCGATCGTCATGGCCGCGGCGACGATCATGCGGCTGCAGACCGTCGTGTCACGCGAGGTCGACCCGCGCGAGCTCGCCGTCGTGACGGTCGGCGCGATCCACTCGGGCACGAAGAACAACATCATCCCGGCCGACGCCACGCTGCAGCTCAGCCTTCGCTACCCCGACGAGAATCTGCGCGAGAAGGTGCTCGAGAGGGTCGAGCGCGTCATCCGCGCCGAGGCCACGGCATCCGGCGCCGAACGCGAGCCCGAGATCTCGACGCTGCACACACTCCCGGCAACGATCAACGACGCGGATGCCACCGAGCGGGTCATCTCGGCATTCCATGGCGTCTTCGGCGAGCAGTCGGTGATCGATCCCGGGCTGTTCACCGGCAGCGAGGACGTGTCGTGGTTCGCCCGCGACGCGGGCGTGCCCCTCGTGTTCTGGTTCTGGGGCGGCGTCGACCCGACGGTGTACGCGGATGCCGTGGCGAATGGCACGGTCGACAAGAACATCCCGACCAATCATTCGCCCTTCTACGCCCCGGTGATCCACCCCACGATCGAGGTCGGCGTCACCGCGATGGCCACGGCAGCCCGGGAGTTCCTCGGCTGAAACCCGCGCCTGCGACGCCGTCAGGCCTCGATGATGCGCTGGTTGCTCTCGTGGGCCTCGCGGTGCAGGCGCTCCATCCGCACATCGAGCTCGCCGGCCGCCTCGGCAGCGTCGGTGAGACTCTGCACGAGATGCACGGGCACGCGCCCGGCGAACTTGTAGTGGATCTTGTGCTCGAGGCTGGCCCAGAAGTCCATCGCGATGGTGCGGAACTGCACTTCGACGGGGATCGCCACCGGGCCGGTGGAGAGGAACACCGGCACCTCGACGATCGCATGCAGGCTGCGGTAGCCGTTGGGCTTGGGCTCGGCGATGTAGTCCTTGACCATGCGCACGGTCACGTCGTCCTGCTGGGTGAGCAGATCGAACAGCCGGTACACGTCGCTGACGAAGCTGCAGGTGACGCGCACCCCGGCGATGTCGGTGATCTCGCGACGAATCACGTCGAAGTCCCCCTCGATGCCCTTGCGAGCGACCTTCTCGACGATGCTGTCAGGCGTCTTGACGCGACTCTTGACATGCTCGATCGGGTTGTAGGCGTGCATGTGCGTGAACTCGTCGCGCAGGATCGAGATCTTCGTCTCGACCTCGCGCATCCCGAACTCGTACTCGCGCAGGAAGCGTTGGAACGCATCGCGCAGCTGCTTCGCCTCCGCGATCGCAGCGTCGCCGATCGGGAGAATGGTCATGGCCCGACGCTACGCGCCTGCCTTCGGAATCCGCTGGGATCATCGCCTCAGCCGCAGAGTCAGGCGTCGCGGAAACACCAGCCGGTCACGCGGCGACGCCCCGATCGGCGCGTCTGTTGCAGCCGCACGTCGGCAGGCGTAGTGTCGCCGCTCGTGGCAAACGAAATGCGTGAGAACGCGGACGCCCCGCAGCTCGCGAAGCGCATCCTCCTCGGCGAACCCCTCACCACGCAGCAGGTCGACGATCAGCTGCTCCCCAAGCGCATGGCGCTGCCGATCTTCGCATCCGACGCGCTGAGCTCGGTGGCCTACGGGCCGCAGGAGATGCTGATGATCATGCTCATCGGCGGGGTGTCGTTCCTGACCCTCAGCCCCTGGGTGGCGGCCGCCGTCGTGCTGCTGCTGATCGTCGTGGTGCTCAGCTACCGTCAGCTGATCAAGGCGTACCCGTCGGGAGGCGGCGACTACGAGGTCGCGTCGACGAACCTCGGCGAGGTCCCGGGCGTCGTGGTGGCTGCCGCCCTGCTCGTCGACTACGTGCTCACCGTGGCCGTGTCGATCGCATCCGGCGTCGACAACATCATCTCCGCCGTGCCGCAGCTCAACCCGCTGCGGGTCGAGCTGGCCGTCGGCTTCGTCATCCTCATCGTGATCGTCAACCTGCGCGGGGTGCGCGAGGCGCCGACCGTGTTCGCCATCCCGACCTACGTCTTCATCGGCTCGGTCGTGCTGATGATCGCCACCGGGCTCATCCGCACCCTGCTGGGCGATGCGCCCGTCGCGGCGAGCGCCGGCTACACCGTCGAGGCCGAGAGCATCTCGCAGGCGGCGATCGTGCTGCTCGTGCTGCGCGCGTTCTCGAGCGGATGCTCGGCCCTGACCGGCGTCGAGGCCGTGTCAAACGGCGTGCAGGCGTTCCGCAGTCCGAAGATCCGCAACGCGCAGCTGACCTTGACGATGATGGGCGGGGTCGCGGCGCTGCTGTTCGCCGGGCTCACCGCGATGGCGCTGATCGCGGGTGTGCGCTACGCCGAGAACCCATGCGATCTGCAGGGCTTCGACTGCTCGGGTCCGCAGCCGAGCCTGATGGCGCAGATCGCCACGGCGACGTTCGGCGGCGGCAGCATCCTGTTCTTCGTCATCCAGGCGGCCACGGCCTGCGTGCTGCTGCTGGCCGCCAACACCGCCTTCAACGGCTTCCCCCTGCTGGGTGCGGTGCTCGCCCGCGACGGCTACGCGCCGAAGGCGCTGAACATCCGCGGCGACCGGCTGGTGTTCTCGAACGGGATGATCCTGCTCGGCATCGGCGCCGTCGCGGTGCTCGTGGCGTTCCAGGCGAACCTCACGACGCTGATCCAGCTGTACATCATCGGCGTCTTCGTGTCGTTCTCGCTGGGTCAGATCGGCATGGTGCGGCACTGGCGCCGGATGCTGCGCGAGACGGCCCATCGACCACTGTCGGAGGTCGACGCCGAGCGGCGCTCGGCTCGCGTGGGGCTCGTGATCAACTCTCTGGGTGCGACCATGACCATCACGGTGCTCGTGATCGTCACGATCACGAAGTTCACGCACGGCGCGTGGATGGTGTTCTTCGCGATCCCGCTGCTGGCCCTGCTGATGCTGGGCGTGAAGCGGTACTACCGTGACGTCGAGCACGAGATCACCATCGACGACACGACGCACTTCGGCTCACAGGGCGACGTCGCCATCGTGCTCGTCAGCCGCCTGCAGAAGCCGGTGATCAAGGCACTCGACTACGCGATCGCCGCACAGCACGACAAGATCGTCGCCGTGCACATCGCCCTGACGGCGGAGGACGGGAAGGTGCTGCAGCGCGAGTGGGAGCAGCACGGCATCCCGGTTCCGCTGGTGATCCTCGAGTCGCCGTACCGCACCTTCGCGCAGCCCGTCGAGCAGTTCATCCGGCAGTACCGCGAGAAGCACGGACCGTCGGTCGTCACGGTCTATCTGCCGCAGTACATCGTCGGGCACTGGTGGGAAGGCCTGCTGCACAACCGCCGGGCGCGCCGCATCGCCTCACAGCTGATGCTCGTGCACGGCGTGACGATCACGCTCGTGCCATGGCTGCTCGACTCGTCAGAGCTGATCTACGGGCGCCGGTCGCGCCCGGTGCCCGGCCAGGAGCGCGCCGGGCGCCCGGTGGCGCTGTACGGATCGTCGCCGAGAGGCCGACGCGCGCAGCGGCCGGCGGGACCGCCCGACGCAGGCTGAGCCGGCCGCGCAACCCCCGTTGTTCCGCTGGTCTCGAACGGGTAGACCTGAGTCACCTCAGAAGATCGGAGAACGACATGGTCCACCGCATCGGCTACATCGTCGGCAGTCTCGCGAGCGACTCGATCAACCGCGTGCTCGCGGGCGCACTGGTGCGCTCGGCGCCCGAGAGCCTCGAACTCGCCGAGATCCCCATCCGCGACCTGCCGCTGTACAACCGCGACGACGAGCATTCGCCCGTCTCGGCCGTCACCGAGTTCAAACGGGCGATCGAGCGCGCGGACGGCGTACTGCTCGTCTCTCCCGAGTACAACCGCTCGATCCCCGGCGCGCTGAAGAACGCGATCGACTGGGGTTCGCGCCCCTGGGGACAGAACTCCTTCGCGCGCAAGCCGACCGGCATCATCGGCGCGTCGACCGGCGCCATCGGCACCGCGGTCATGCAGGCGTCCATGCGCAGCGTGCTGAGCTTCCTCGATGCGCCGCAGCTGAACGCCCCCGAGGCCTACATCACGTTCCAGCCCGAGTCATACGGCCCCGACGGCGAGGTGAAGGACGAGTCGACGGCGAAATTCCTCCGCCACTACATGAACGAGTACGCGGCCTTCGTCGAGCGCGTGCTCTCGAGCACCCTGCCCGGCCACATGGGCGACTCCGACCCCGACACCATGCACTGAATCCGCGAGAGATCGCGCGGCATCTCAGCGGAACGCGCGCAGCCGCAGGCTGTTGCCCACGACGAACACGCTCGAGAACGCCATCGCCGCACCGGCGAGCATGGGGTTCAGCAGCCCGAGCGCGGCGAGCGGGATCGCGGCGACGTTGTACGCGAACGCCCAGAACAGGTTGCCCTTGATGGTGGCGAGGGTGCGTCGTGAGAGGCGGATCGCATCGGCCGCCGCGCGCAGGTCGCCGCGCACGAGAGTGATGTCGGATGCCTCGATCGCGACGTCGGTGCCGGTGCCCATCGCCATGCCGAGATCGGCCTGAGCCAGCGCCGGGGCGTCGTTCACGCCGTCGCCGACCATCGCGACGACCCGTCCCTCGCTCTGCAGGCGCGAGACGACCGCGACCTTGTCGGCCGGCAGCACCTCGGCGATGACCTCGTCGATGCCGACGTGAGCGGCGATGTGCCGAGCCGCGGCCTCGTTGTCTCCGGTCAGCAGCACCGGGCGCAGCCCGAGCGCCACGAGCGACGCCACCGCCTCGGCGCTCGTCTGCTTGACCTCGTCGGCCACGACGATCATGCCCGCCGCCGCGCCGTCCCGGCCGACGAGGATGGCCGTCTGGCCGGCGGCCTCGGCATCCGCCTTCGCCGCAAGCAGCGGGGCGGAGGGGTGGATCGACCAGTCCTCCAGCAGCGAGAGGCGTCCGACCACCATCGCGTGACCCTCGACGACGCCCGTGACACCCCGCCCGTCATGACTCTGGAACGATTCGACCTCCGGCAGCGTCCGCCGCGAGGTCGGAGTCGCCGGAGCATCCGGACCGGCGGGTCGCGTGGCGACTCGCCGTGCGGCATCCGGATCATCCGAGATCTCCGACGCGGCGGCGGCGATGGCGCGGGCGATCGGATGCTCGCTGGCGTGCTCGACGGCTCCCGCGAGCAGCAGCAGCCGATCGGCATCCACCCCCTGCTCGGGCACGACGGCGGCGACCGACATGCGACCCTCGGTGACCGTTCCGGTCTTGTCGAGCACGACGGTGTCGACCCGGCGGGTCGACTCGAGCACCTCGGGTCCCTTGATCAGGATGCCCATCTGCGCGCCCCGCCCCGTTCCCACCAGCAGTGCCGTGGGCGTCGCGAGACCCAGTGCGCACGGGCAGGCGATGATGAGCACCGCGACGGCGGCGGTGAAGGCTGCGGATGCCGGGAAGCCGAGCGCCAGCCAGGTGACCAGCGCGACGAGCGCGATGGCGATGACGATCGGCACGAAGACCCCGGAGATTCGGTCGGCGAGGCGCTGCACCTCGGCCTTGCCGCCCTGTGCGTCCTCGACCATGCGCGCCATCTGGGCGAGCTGGGTGTCAGCGCCCACGCGTGTGGCGCGCACGACGAGCCGTCCGCCGGCGTTCACCGTCGCACCGGTCACGGCATCTCCCGGCGCCACCTCGACGGGCACGGCTTCGCCGGTGATCATCGACTGATCCACGGCCGAGGTGCCCGAGACGACCACGCCGTCGGTGGCGATCTTCTCGCCCGGTCGCACGACGAACTCGTCGCCGACCCGCAGCTCGCCGATCGGGATGCGCACCTCGACGCCGTCCCTGAGCGTCGCGACGTCCTTGGCGCCCAGCTCCATCAGCGCGCGCAGCGCGGCTCCCGCCTGGCGCTTGGCGCGCTTCTCGAAGTAGCGGCCGGCCAGCACGAACATCGTGACGCCCGCGGCGACCTCGAGGTAGATGTTGCCGGCACCGTCGCTGCGGGTGATCGCGAACGAGAAGCCGTGCGTCATGCCCGGGTGACCCGCCGTGCCGAGGAACAGCGCGTACAGCGACCACAGGAACGCGGCCGATGTGCCGAGGCTGATCAGCGTGTCCATGGTGGCGGCGCCGTGACGCAGATTCACCCACGCGGCGCGGTGGAACGGCCAGGCGGCCCACACGACCACCGGCGCCGCCAGCGCGAGCGATGCCCACTGCCAGTAGGTGAACTGCAGCGCGGGGATCATCGCGAGCAGGATGACCGGAATCGACAGCACGACCGAGCCGATCAGCCGCTGACGCAGCGAGCGCAGCTCGTGGTCGGCCGCCGACTCGGCATCCGGATGCTCCGCACCGGCGGGCGCGGGTGGCGCAGGCACCGCCGCCGAGTACCCGGCGTTCTCGACCTCGGCGATGAGCGCCGCGGTGTCGATCGGACCCTCGACGACGATCTGCGCCTTCTCGGTCGCGTAGTTGACGGTCGCGCTGACGCCGCCGAGCCTGTTGAGCTTCTTCTCGATGCGCATCGCGCAGGATGCGCAGGTCATCCCGCCGATGTCGAGATCGACGCGGGTCTGCTCGACGCCTGACGGCGCCGCCTCGGTGCTCACGATCTGCTCCCCTAGGATCGAGACGGGCTCAGGCGGTGACCGCGCGGTAGCCCGCTTCGTCGACGGCCGCGATGACCGCGTCAGCGTCGACGGGGGCTGCCGCGGTCACGACGAGGCGACCGGTCTGGGCGCTGACATCGATGCTCTCGACGCCCGCGACCTTCTCGACCTCTTCACGCACGGACATCTCGCAGTGCCCGCATGTCATGCCGGTGACCTGGAATTCGGTGGTGCTCATGATTCCTCCTTCGTCCGGGCACCCCAGAGGGGTACTGTCACCAGAGTACTACCAAGTACCCCCGAGGGGTATTCCCGAAATGTCTGAGCAGCAGCGGAAGACCCTCACTGCGGGCAACGGGGACGGGAGGGCGATCAGGTGCCGATGAACTCCTCGGTCGGCCCGAAGTCGGGCTGCTCGCGGATCTCGACGCGCGCGGGCAGACGGTCGGTGTCGAGCACGACGATCTCGTTCCCACCCGCACGCCAGAGCGGGGCAGGGGCGTACAGCGTCTGCTGCGGACCGCGCTCCCAGTAGCGGCCCAGCAGGAAGCCGTTCAGCCACACCATGCCCTTCGCGCCCTCGGGGAAGGCGAGCCACGCGTCGAGCGGCTCGGCGACGTCGAGCACGCCTGAGGCGAGTCCGGTGGGATCTGCGGCCGCCGCGCCGACGTGCGCCTCGCCATCCCCCGCGGGGATGCCGTCGCCGAGCACGCGGTGCGTCCAGCCGTGCTGATAGCGGCGTCCGTCGACCACGACACCGCCGAGAATGCCCTTGGCCTGTCCGGTGAGGGGGCCGTAGTTGATGCGTCCGAGGCTCTCGACGACGATCACCACTCGCCCCCGGCCACCCGCGGCGGGCAGCGGAAGCGTGTGCTCGCCGTCGTGCTCCAGAGTGCCCAGCCGCTCACCGTCGAAGAAGATCGTCGCCCGGTCGTGCAACTGGAGGATGCCGAGGGTGGCGCCCGCCGGGAAGATCAGGTCGCTCTCGTAGACGACCAGTCCGTCTTCCGCGCCGAGCTCCTCGAAGCTCAGAGGCTGCGGCGCCTCGGCACGCACGGGCGTCGCGGCGATCACGTCGAGCAGCGCGGCGTCGACACGCAGATCTGCCGATGCCGCGGACTGCCGACGCGGGGCATCCGGGACCGGCGGCAGGTCGCCGTCGTGGAAGCGGGCGAAGCGCTCGCGCAGCGCGTGGAACTTCTCGCCCAGCGTGCCGTCCTCGCCGATCGGCGCGTCGGAGTCGTAGCTGGTCACCGTGGGCTGGATCACGCCGTCATGGTTCGAGCCGTTCCACAGCCCGAAGTTGGTGCCGCCGTGCGCCATGTACAGGCTCACCGAGCCGCCGGCATCGAGCAGCTCGTCGAGCGTGCCGAGCATGCTCGCGGCCGAGCGGATGTGGTGCTGCTCGCCCCAGTGATCGAACCAGCCGCCCCAGAGCTCGCTGCACATCAGGTGCTCGCCGTCGCGCTGCAGCTCGATCGCGCGGGCCACACCGGTGCCGAAGGTGAAGGTGCCCATCGCTCCGGGCACGCTGCCGTGCTCGATCATGTCGGAGGTGATGCCGTCGGCTGTGGTGAGCATCTCGACCATGCCGCGCGAGCGCAGTCCGTCGCGCAGGTGCGCGAGGTACCCGGCATCCGTGCCGTACGAGCCGTACTCGTTCTCGACCTGGACCAGACGGATCGGGCCGCCGTGCGCCGCCTGCAGCGGCGCCAGCTGCGGGATCAGCTGGTCGTACCACGCGTCGACGGCAGCGAGGAAGTCGGCGTCGACGGTGCGCAGGGCGCGCGTGCGTCCGCTGAGCCAGAACGGGATGCCGCCGTTCGACCACTCCGCGCAGATGTACGGGCTGGGCCGCACGAACACGTCCAGGCCCACCTCGCCCGCGATGCGGATGAAGCGCGCGACATCGCGCCAGCCGGTGAAGTCGTACTCACCCTCCACCCGCTCGTGGAAGTTCCACGCGATGTACGTGTCCACAGTGTTCGCACCCATGGCCGCCAGCCGGCGCAGGCGGTCCTCCCACTGGTCGGGATGCACGCGGAAGTAGTGCACGGCGCCGGAGAGGATGCGGTGCGGCGCTCCGTCACGGAGGATCTGGCCATCACGCCAGGTGAGAGTAGGGGTGGACATGAGCTCCCGATCGAAGGAAATGTTTGCGCGGACGCACCGCTATCATTGCGGACTGTCGCCCCGTCGCCCCAGTTCGGACCGCGCAGCGGCTCATCTGGCGCATCGAGGTCGCGGATGCCGGTGCCGAGCCCGACCTGCATCCGGAACTCATCATCCGCTCATCCACTGCCGCCCCGCGCGTCGGCTGAGCCGTTGATTCGGCGCCGCCCGCCGGAGCCCTCGCGACCGACTGGGCCCGAATGGTCGCCTCGCCGCCCGCGAAGCAGCGGAATGGGCCCAGCCGAGCTCGGCGACGACGCGGCTTCCCCGTCTGTCGAACTGGCCCGCGGGTACGCTGTCGGGATGCCGATCTCCGCCGTCGCCGACATCCTCGCCGAGCTCGCCGCACTCGAAGACCCGAAGGCACGGGCGGTGAACGAACGGCACGGCGATGCGCACGGCGTGAACCTGTCGAAGCTGCGCTCGGTGGCGAAGAAGGCCGGCACGTCGACCGATCTGGCGCGCTCACTGTGGGTCACCGGCGACGTCGCGGGTCAGCTGGTCGCTCTGCTCGTCGCGAAGCCGCGCGAGCTGCCGGCCGACGAGATCGACGGCATGCTGCGCTCCACCCGCAGCGCGAAGGCGCACGACTGGCTGGTCAGCTACATCGCGAAGAAGTCGCCGCTTGCCGAAGAGCTGCGGATGCGCTGGATGGACGACCCGGATGCCGATGCCCGCGCCGCCGCATGGTCGCTGACCTCGACCCGCGTGCAGAAGAGCCCCGACGGGTTGGACCTGGATGCCCTGCTCGACCGCATCGAGCGCGAGCTGCGCGACGCGCCGTACCGCGAGCAGTGGGCCATGAACGAGACGCTGGCGTACATCGGCATCCATCATCCGGCGCTGCGCGAGCGCGTCGTCGCGATCGGCGACCGGCTGCAGGTGCTCGCCGACTATCCCGTGCCGCCGAACTGCACCTCGCCCTTCGCCCCGGCGTGGATCGCCGAGATGGTGCGTCGCCAGGGCTGAGCCCGCCGTTCCGCGCCCCCCACAGTCGGGTGGGCCCGAATGGTCGCCTCGCCGCCCGCGAGGCGACCGAATGGGACCAGTCGAGCGCGGCGCGGCTCAGGCCCGAAGCAGCGAGCGGCGAGCGGACGGGCGCGACGTCTCGGGCGCGAGCACCGCGAGCAGCTGCACGAAGGTCGTCAGCCAGAGCAGCACGACGCCGACGACGATGCCCTCGAGGGCGGTGACCGAGAGCACCCGGAAGCCGAACGCGATCACCGCGACGACCACCACCGTGACGACGAGAACGATGGTCAGCACCCGCAGCGGCGGGACGTCGCGTAGCTGCAGCGTCGTCAGCACGACCGCGGCGAGGATCAGCCCGAGGGTCGAGAACGCCGCGATCGCGTGCGCGAGGGGAACCCGGTCGAGCGGCAGCAGTCCGACGGCGGCGAGCGCGAGCCCCGCTCCCGCCCAGGTGAGCAAGACCGCGGCGATGCGCGGCAGTGCGCCGTCGCCGAGCATCCGGTGCAGGTCGCGGCCGAGATACGAGCCGGTCGTCGCGATCAGCAGCCCCGCCACGATCACGGTGCCATTGAACGCCCATCCGCCTGCGCCGATGCCGAGCTCCGAGAAGCTGCGCTCCCACCACGCGGAGTCGGCGGCGGTCAGCATCGCGAACAGGGTTCCGATCACCAGGAAGGATGTCAGCAGCCGCGCGATGTCCTGCGTGCTCAGGCGCACGCCCATCCGGAACGCCAGTCGCCCGCCGAGAGCCGACGCGACTCCGCTGAACAGTCCGCCCACGAGTGCGGGCAGAGTCAGTCCTTGCAGCCCGGTCGCGAGCACCTCGCCGACGAGCAGCACCCCGAGGCCGGTGACGCCGGCGAGTGCGACGGTGATCGCGGCCGCGCTGATGTGCGAGACGGCGGCCTGCCACGGCGGCATCGGCGCGGTCTCGCCGGCCCGGTGCATCCGGGTGCTGATGGTGAAGGCGATCGCCGCGATCACCGCAGCCACCAGCGCGATCGGGATGATGACCGAGCCGTCGCCGCTGAACGGGCGGGCAGCGCCCCACAGCACGGCGGTGCCGACGACAGCACCCGCGGTGAAGCAGACCGCGGTCGCCCACAGCATCCGCTCCCACTCGCCCAGCCCGATCTCCATACCCACATCGAACCACTCGTGGCCGACACGGCGGCCGACCCCTCGCCGGCGCTACCGTTGACCCATGCGCTTTCCCGCCGCGATCCGCGCCGCACGCCGGGCTCCCCTCCTGCAGGTGCTGAAGTCGGCTGCGGCGACGATCGCGGCGTGGCTGATCGCCGGCTGGCTGATCCCCGGCCCGCTGCCGGTGTTCGCTGCCATCGCCGCGCTGCTCGTCGTGCAGCCGAGCGTCAACCAATCGCTGTCGAAAGCGCTCGAGCGCAGCGCAGGCGTGATCCTCGGCGTCGTGATCGCTGTACTGCTGAGCCTGCTGCTCGGCGGGCAGAGCTGGGTGGTGCTGGCCGCCGTGGTCGTGGCGCTGCTGATCGCGTGGGCACTGCGCGCCTCGACCGGAACAGGCAATCAGGTGGCGATCTCGGCTGTGCTGGTGCTGGCCCTCGGGTCGTCGAATCCCGACTACGCGCTCGATCGGATCCTGGAGACGCTCATCGGAGCGGCCATCGGCTTCGTCGCGAACGTCGCGATCGTGCCGCCGGTTCTCTCGGGGCCGGCCCGGCGTGACATCGGGATGCTCGGACGCGAGCTCGCCGCATCCCTCGACCGCCTCGCCGATGCGCTGCCCACCACCCGCACGCCCGCGCAGCTGCAGGAGCTGATGCTCGAGGCACGCCTGCTGCGCCCCATGAAGGACGCAGCCGAGGCATCCCTGTCGACCGCAGACGAGTCGCTCTCGCTCAACCCGCGCCGTGGACGCCACCGCGACGACCTCGACGGGTTGCGGGAGCTGTTCGAGCGGCTCTCGCCGGTCGTCACGCAGGTGATCGGCATGACGCGGGCGTACATCGACCACTACGAGGATTCGCTCGCGACCGACCCGACGGTGCGGGCGATCGCCGAGCAGCTGCATCGGGCGGGGCACGATGTGCGGCTCTCGGTGCGCTCGTCGGAGCAGGTCCCGGATGCCCGCACCGCGCCCATCCCGGCCCTCACCACTCCCCTGGTGGTGCGTCGTCCGGCATCCGATCACTGGATCCTCGTCGGGTCGCTGATGGAGGATCTGCGGCGCATCCACGACGAGCTCAGCGACGAGGCGTGAGCGGAGGGCGTGAAAGGATCGACGGATGACTGCCCTCGATCCCTCCCTCGTGCGCGGTGCCGATCCGGATTCCGTCTATCTGGCCTTCGTCGAGTGGGCGGAGTCGACCGGCATCAGCCTGTACCCCGCGCAGGATGAGGCGGTCATCGAGATCGTGTCGGGCAAGAACCTGATCCTGAGCACCCCGACCGGCACAGGCAAGTCGCTCGTCGCCGTCGGCGCGCACTTCGCCGCGCTCGCCGACGGGCGCCGCACGTTCTACACCGCACCGATCAAAGCGCTGGTCAGCGAGAAGTTCTTCGCCCTGGTCGACGTGTTCGGGGCCGAGAACGTCGGCATGATCACCGGTGACTCATCGGTGAACGCCGACGCCCCGATCATCTGCTGCACCGCCGAGATCCTCGCGAACCGCGCGCTGCGTGAGGGGGCGGATGCCGATGTCGGCCAGGTCGTGATGGACGAGTTCCACTTCTACGGCGACCCCGACCGAGGGTGGGCATGGCAGGTTCCCCTGCTCGAGCTGCCGCAGGCGCAGTTCGTCCTGATGTCGGCCACCCTGGGCGATGTCACCGAGCTGGCCGCCGATCTCACCCGCCGCACCCGGCGCGAGACGGCCGTGGTGATCGGGGTCGAGCGGCCGGTGCCGCTGCACTTCTACTACGAGACGACGCCGATCCACGAGACGATCGACGAGCTGCTGACGACCGGGCAGGCGCCGGTGTACATCGTGCACTTCTCGCAGGCAGCGGCGATGGAGCGCGCGCAGGCGCTCACCAGCGCCAAGGTCGCGACCCGCGAGCAGCGGGATGCCATCGCCGAGCTCATCGGCGGCTTCCGCTTCACGACGGCGTTCGGCAAGACCCTGTCGCGGCTGCTGCGGCTCGGCATCGGCGTGCATCACGCGGGCATGCTGCCGAAGTACCGCCGTCTGGTCGAGCAGCTCGCGCAGCGCGGCATGCTGCGGGTCATCTGCGGCACCGATACCCTGGGCGTCGGCATCAACGTGCCGATCCGCACCGTGCTGCTCACGGCGCTGACGAAGTTCGACGGCAGCCGGATGCGACAGCTGAACGCCCGCGAGTTCCACCAGATCGCCGGTCGCGCAGGCCGTGCCGGGTACGACACCGCCGGGACCGTGGTCGCGCAGGCGCCCGAGCACGAGACGGAGAACCTCGCCGCCGTGAAGAAGGCCGGCGATGACCCGAAGAAGAGGCGCAAGATCATTCGCAAGAAGGCGCCTGACGGGTTCGTGTCGTGGGGCGAGCCGTCGTTCCAGAAGCTGATCGCGTCGGAGCCCGAGACGCTGACCTCGCACATGCAGATCACCAGCGCCATGATGCTCAACGTGATCGCCCGCGGCGGCGACGTGTTCGCGAACATGCGCTCGCTGGTGTACGACAATCACGAGCCGCGCTCCCGGCAGCGCCTTCTGGCGCTGCGCGCCCTCGGCATCTACCGCACGCTGCTGCAATCGGGTGTCGTGGAGCGGGCATCCGACACCGTGCGCCTCACCGTCGACCTGCAGCCCGACTTCGCACTCAACCAGCCCCTGTCGCCGTTCGCTCTGGCGGCCTTCGAGCTGCTCGAGCCGGAGTCCCAGGCCTTCGCGCTCGACATGATCTCGATCGTCGAGGCGACGCTCGACGATCCCCGAGCCATCCTCAGCCAGCAGGAGTTCCAGGCCCGCGGCGAGGCAGTCGGCGCCATGAAGGCCGAGGGCATCGAGTACGACGAGCGCATGGAGCTGCTCGAGCAGATCACCTACCCCAAGCCTCTGGAAGAGCTGCTGGGCGCGGCGTTCGAGACGTTCAGCTCGTCGCAGCCGTGGATCCGCGACTTCGAGCTGCGACCGAAGTCGGTGGTGCGCGACATGTACGAGCGCGCCATGTCGTTCGGGGAATACGTCGCCTTCTACAAGGTCGCCCGCTCGGAGGGTGTGGTGCTGCGGTACCTGTCGGATGCCTATCGCGCGGCGTCGCAGACCATTCCCGAACAGCTGAAGACCGACGAGCTGCGCGACCTCATCGAGTGGCTCGGTGAGCTCGTGCGTCAGGTGGACTCGAGCCTTCTGGACGAGTGGGAAGAGCTGGTCGCCGGCGTCGACAACGGGGCGTTCGACCGGCATGACGAGCCGGTCGTGCCGCCCGCCCCGAAGCGTCTCACCTCGAACACGCGGGCGTTCCGCGTGCTGGTGCGCAACGAGATGTTCCGCCGCGTGCTGCTCGCCGCGCGGGAAGATGTCGAGTCGCTGGCATCCCTCGACGGCGATCTCGGCGCCGACGGCTGGAACGACGCGCTCGACGCCTACTTCGCCGAGCACGACGAGATCCTCACCGGCGCCGACGCACGCAGCCCGCAGCTGCTGCTCATCGAACAGGGCGCGCAGCAGTGGACGGTGCGTCAGATCCTCGACGACCCCACCGGAGACCACGACTGGGGGATCTCGGCGACCGTCGACCTCGCCGCCTCCGACGCGGCCGGCGAGGCCGTCGTGACCGTGACCGGGGTCGGTCGACTGTAGCCTCGCCTCCCGGTCAGCAGAACGACTCGACGCCGCCCCACCCGCCGACCCAGGCCTCCACCCGTGGGTCGGGTCGCAGCACGTGGGCTCCGACGGCCGTCATCCGCTGTCGCTCGAAGGTCTCGTGGTGACCCCAGCGTGCAGCCCGCCGCATCGCCCGGCGCGCGTGCAGCGACCCCACCGGTGCGCCGCCGACGTCGACGAGGTCGACAGCGCCGACATCTCCCGCCCCGAGGCCGCGGACGAGATCGACGAGCCAGCCCGGTTCGAGCACGACGACGGGCCGACGCGTGTGCCAGACCACTCGGGCGTCGACGGCACCGTCCGCATCCACGACCCGCGGGTCGTCGGCGAGCGCCTCCGGCACGACGTCGAGCTGCAGCCTGGCCCGGGGGAACGCCGCGAACAGCGAGTCCGCCATGATGAACAGCGCGGCGGAAGAGTGCTCTCCCCGCACCCGCACCACCAGATCCGCGGCGCCGTGCAGCAGCGCCCGCGGCGACGACCCCGACACCGGGATGACCGACTGCATCCGCAGCGTCTGCGCGTTGGCGCGATCCATCCCCGAGTCCTCGCGATCGGCCCACTCCGGGCCGTCGTGCCACGCGACCGCGTCTCGGACGTGCGCGAACACCGCCCCCGCCTGCCACATGCGATGCGCCCACTCCCAGTCCTCGCCGCCGTACGAGGTGAACGCCTCGTCGAATCCGCCGACCTCGTCGAACATGCGTCGCGAACAGCCGATCACCGCGCCGATCACGAACCGATAGGAGCGGTCATCCGCGTCGAGCAGGTCCCGGCTGCGCGCGTACTCCTGCGCCAGCCAGCCGGGTTCCGGCAGCTCCCGCCCCACCACCGCGTCCACGATCGGCACCTCCGGGGCGACCTGCGACAGATCGGCGTGCCGGCGCCGCCCGACGACGACCGCCTCCGGCAGGAGCGCGGGGAGCCTGCTCAACGCCCGCACGTAGCCGGGTTCCGGCGACGTGTCGGCGTCGAGGAAGCACAGCACCTCGCCGCTGCTCGCCCGGACGCCGAGATTGCGCACGGCGGCGAGCCGGAACCCGCAATCCTCCTGCCGCACGACGATCACCCCCGCGGGCACGTCGATCCGGTCGGGCGAGCCGTCGTCGGCGACGATGACCTCGAGCAGCTCCCGCGGGTAGTCCTGCGCCGCGAGACCGTGCAGCGTACGGGAGAGCTCGCCGGGCTGGTCGTAGTGCGAGACGATCACCGACACAGTCGGCAGCGGATCGGGATCGATGCCGTCGTGCGCATCCCACCGATTGCCCACGACCCACGGTGCGGTCACGAATCCCTCTCATCCCACAGGCGGATGTATGCGCTCGCAGCCTCCGCGCGAGACAGCGGCAGACGGGCGAGTCCGTGCCAGGTGGCGTCGGGGTGCGCGAGCGCATGCCGCAGTGCACCGCTCAGGTCGTCCTCGCCGACGGGGGTGAGTGTGCCGGGCCGCAACGCGGCCATCTCGTCGACGTAGCGGTTGCGCACGGCGACCGGGCGCCGGCCCCATCCGATCCACGAGGCCAGGGATCCGGATGCCGAGATGTGCCGGTGCGCGATCACCGGCACGCTCACCGCCCGCCCGCGTCGAGCGATCTCGACGTCGTCCAGCCATCCGGTGACCTCGACCTCGACTCCGAGGTCGGACGAGCGCCGCACGAACGCCTCGAGCTCGGCCGCATGCCCGTCCGACGCGCGTCCCAGCACCGTGAGCGCGCCGATCCCCGCGGCGGCGGCCGCGTCCGCCGCCTCGTCGTGACCCTTGCCCGGGTAGAAGAACCCGAGCACTCCGACCGACCCGTCCGGCCGGCCCCGGGCGTCATCCTCGGCCCGCTCCACGGGCAGCGGGACGACCTCGGCCGGGCCCGCCCAGACGCCCTCTTCGCGCAGCAGCGCGCGCTCGTGCTCGCTGTTCACCACCACGTCGCTCGCCGCAGCCGACACGCGCGCATACGCCGCGCGCCGTCGGGGCCGGTTCGATGCGCCGTCGGATGCCTGCGGCACGTCGTGCAGGGTGACGCTCAGCCGCAGGCGCGACGCGAGTTCGGCGAAGGCGCCGGCCGCCAGCTCGGGCGACGCACCCCAGAGCCGGTCGGTGAAGTGGGCGTGCACCGCCGTCCCTGCCGGCAGCGCGCCGAGATCCACGGCATCGACGGTGCGCACCTCGGTGAGTCCGGCGACGGCGCCCGCCATGTCGCGGGCGCAGACGGCGACACCGTGATCGCCGGGATGGACGAGCAGCAGCGGCGTGCGGGTCATGCCGCACGCCAGACGGCCAGCAGCGGGGCGAGCCGCTCGATCGCCGCAGCGACGAACTCGGGATGCGCGGTGTACCAGGCCAGGTGCGCCTCGCGCACCGCCGCGTCGCTCACCGTCCGACCCTCCACGACCCACTCCGTCCGCGGCTCGTCGGGCAGGCCCCACGCCTCGACCGCCTCGGGAGCGAGCGGAGCGCGCACCGAGTCGAGCAGCGGTCGCCCGGGATCGACGGGGCCGTCGGGCGCGCCCAGCGCGTCGAGGACGCGGGCGCCGAGCGGCAGCCAGATCGCGTTGCCGGGGTGGTTGACGGTGCGCATGTGCTCGGCGGTGACAGTGTCGAACAGGTCGGACACCGCGATGTCGGTCGCCGTCTCGCGCTCACGCAGCACGTCGATCGACATCCGGCCGATGCCCCGCACGGCATCCGGTGCCAGAGCGGACGCCACCGGGAGCCCAGCAGCCGCCGCGAGGGTGCGCACGTCGTGGTACGCGACGAGCGGTGGGTCCTCGTCGACGCCAGGCACGCGGATGGCGGCCTGGAACGGATGCAGCCCGGCGAATCGCACGGGCGGCACCGTGAGCACCCTGGCCGCGGTCGCGGCGGCCACCTGGCGCGTGCCGAGCGGAAGGTCGTGATAGTCGTCGCGCACCGGCTGCGTGATCACCGTGTGGGCGGCGGCCACCACCTCGTGGAGGCGCCGCGCATCGTCGGCCGTCATCTCGTGCACGGGTGGAACCCGAATGAAGC
Organism: Microbacterium sp. NPDC055521; assembly: GCF_053619695.1. NCBI lineage: Bacteria > Bacillati > Actinomycetota > Actinomycetes > Micrococcales > Microbacteriaceae > Microbacterium > Microbacterium sp. NPDC055521. The sequence continues at coordinate 30,240 of NZ_JBSHJX010000003.1, forward strand.
GGCGCTGCGGGGCATCCATCACCAGGCGCAGCGATTCCGCCTGGCAATTGCCCAGCACGACGCCGAAGCTCTCGGGCAGAGGCGCGATTCCGTAGAACTCACCGTAGTGCCGGCGCCGTCCTAGCACCGAGGACTCGGCGGGCGCAACGGTGGTGACGTCCTGCGCGGCGGGGTTCATGCTTCGAACGTATACCTCTCGATTCCTCCGCCTGACCCCGTTGCTTTTCCAGAGGTTCACCACTTCAGCTCGCACGCAGCGCCCATCTACAGGAGGACACCATCGGCTCAGCCTCCGCGCCCATCCGGGTCGTCTCCATCCCCTCCGCCCATCCCTATGTCCGCGCCATCGCCGATCCGCACCGGGTCGCACTCCTTGCTGACCCGCCGGTGCCGGGCGCACCGCCCGAGCAGTGGTGGCCGCCGGTGGCGATGACCGCCCGATGGCTCAGCGAGAACGCCGACGAGTACGACGTGCTGCATGTGCACTTCGGCCTGGAGTCCTTCACCGCGGATGAGGTGCGTGCGGGACTGCAGGCCGCACGCCTGGCGGGCCGGCCGGTGGTGTTCACGGTGCACGACCTCGACAATCCGCAGATCGTCGACCAGGAGCCGTACCGGGCGCTGCTCGACGTGATCGTGCCGGCCGCGGATCATCTGGTCACCCTCACGTCCTCGGCGGCTTCGGAGATCGAGCGCCGGTGGGGTCGCTCGAGCATGGTGCTCGCCCACCCGACGCTGCTCGATGAGGCCGGCGAGCGCACCCGTGCGGCCGACACGCAGACGGTGCGGGTCGGCATCCATCTGCGAGACCTGCGGCCGAACATCGACGCGGAGGGCGCGGTCCGAGCGGCGGTGGACGCCGCGCGTCTGCTCGAGGGCGAGGAACCCGCGGTCGAGATCGAGGTGCTGCTGAACGAGCACGTGCGAGATGATCGCACCGCCGACCGAGTCGTCGCCGCAGCCACCGGACACGCCGCCGTGCGCGTGCGACGCACCGCCTACCTCAGCGATGCGCAGATCGAGGACTGGCTCGGCGGGCTCGACCTGTTCGTGCTCCCCTATCGTCACGGCACCCACTCCGGCTGGGTGGAGCTCTGCTACGACCTGGGCGTGCGTGTGGCCGGCACCGACGTCGGACACATCCGGTCGCAGCATCCGTCCGAGTTCCGGGTGATCGATCTCGACGACCCCCGCACCCTGTCGACCGCCGTGATGTGGGCCCACGACACTCGGCCTTCGGCGAGCGGGCTGCTCGTCGACCGGCGCGCCCAGCGCTGCGATGAGAGAGAGGCCGTCCGCGACGCCCATGCCCGGCTGTACTCCCACGCCATCGCCGGGGTGTCGGTGTGAGCGGGGGTCAGCGGCTGCGCGTGCTGGTGGTCGCCCCCGAACGGCACGCCCTGCGGCAGCCGCACGCGGGCGGGCTGGAGGCGGTCGTGTGGAATCGCGTGCGGTGGCTGCGGCGCCGCGGACACCATGTCGAGCTGTGCGCCGCCGCCGGATCGGATTTCCTCGGCCCCAGCGCCGATCTGCACCTGCCGAGCCCGCGCTGGCGACGTCCGCGCGAAGAGTCCGACACCGGGAACCCCGCAGGACATCGGGGACGGATGGCGGGTGCCTTCGCTCGCGTGCGCGCCCGACTGAGCGACCCGCTCGACGGCGTCGACGTGGTCGACAACCACAGCCTGCACGGCGATCCGATCCTGTGGAGCCGAGACGTGGGGGTCCCGGTGGTGACGACCCTGCACACGCCGCCGCTTCCGGACATGGTGCGCGCCGCGCGCTCCCTGCCGTCGTCCGCACCGCATCGCTTCCTCGCCGTCAGCCAGTACACGGCGCGCGCGTGGTCCGAGGAGGGCGTCGACGCCTTCGTCTTCCCCAACGGCGTCGACAGCGCCGAATGGCGTCGAGGGCCGGGTGGCGAGAGCTGGGTGTGGTTCGGGCGGATCGTGCCCGAGAAGGCTCCCCATCTGGCGATCAGGGCGGCGCGTCTGGCCGGTGCACGTCTCCGGATCGCGGGGCGGATCGGGGATGCGCAGTACTTCGCCCGTGACGTCGAGCCGCTGCTCGGAGACGACGTGGAGTATGTCGGCCCGCTGCGTCAGCCGGAGCTGTGCGCTCTCGTCGGCGCGTCGTCGGTCGCGCTGGTCACTCCGGTCTGGTCGGAGCCGTTCGGGCTGGTGCTGGCCGAGGCGCTGATGACGGGCACCCCGGTGGTCGCGTTCGACGCCGGGGGAGCGAGCGAGGTGCTCGCCGGGCTGCCGGGGTGCGCGGTCGTGCCCGCCCGCGACGTGAGCGCTCTCGCGCACGCCGCCCTCGCCCTCGCCGCCCGTTCGGCGTCGCCCGTGTTCCGGGATCGGGTGCGCGCGGCGGCCCACTCCCGCCATTCGCTCGCCCACCGTCATCGCGAGGTGGAGCGCGTGCTCTCGGTCGCCGCCCAGGGCACCCCCACTGCCGTCGACGATGTCAGGGCGGCCGACGCCGTGGCGGTCGGCGCATGATCGGCTGGTACGTGCACCATCACGGCTGGGGCCACCGCACTCGGATGCAGGCGATCCGGCCGCACCTCGCCGACGACGTCACCGTGTTCTCGTCTCTGCCCGCCCCGTCTGCTCTCCGCGATGGCACCCGGTGGATCCGCCTGCCCGCTGACGCCGACCCGGTGGTCGGCCCTGACGGCGTCGGCCGGCCGGCTCACGAGCTCGGCGATGTCACCGCCGGCGGCGCGCTGCACTGGGCTCCGATCGCTCATCCCGGCCACCAGACCCGGCTGGCGATGATCGCGGAGTGGATCGCCCGACACCCCGTCTCGGCGTTCGTGGTCGACGTCAGCGTGGAGGTCACCGCGTTCGTCCGCCTGCTCGGCGTGCCGACCGTCGTGTTCGCGCAGCCGGGCGATCGCTCGGACCGCCCGCATCTGCTGGGCCACGACCTGGCCGACCGCATCTTGGCACCGTGGTCCGAGGGCGCGTTCGGCGCGGCGGGGCTGGGAGAGCACGGCGGGCGCGTACGTCACGTCGGCGCGATCTCGCGGCACGACGACCGACGCCGCGGCCCGGCTGACGACGCCGTGCGGCGCGTGCTCTTCCTCAGCCGCACTCTCGACCCGCCGCGGCTGGCAGAGGCGACCGCTCTGCTGAGCGCCCGTGGCTGGGTGGTCGAGACCGCGGGCGCGCGCGACGACGATCGTGTCGACGACGTCTGGCCCCTGCTGTGCCGGGCGACCGTCGTGGTCAGCGCGGCAGGCCTGAACGGCGTGGCCGACCTCGCTGCGGTCGGGGCGCGCGCGGTGGTGCTGCCCCAGGACAGACCGTTCGGCGAGCAGGAGCACACCGCACGCGTGCTGCGATCCGGCGGCTGCGCGGTCACCGGGCGTGCCGAATCGTCACCGGCGGAAGTGGCCGAGCTCGTGGAGCGGGCTGCGGCGACGACTCCCGACTGGAGCGGATGGGATGCCGCGGGCGCCGCCGCGCGGGCCGCCCGAGTCATTCAGGAGGTCGCGTCATGACGCGGATCGCTGTGATCACACCGGCGTCGCAGAACCGTCTCGCCCACCTGCAGCGCCAGCGCCGGTTCCTTCGCGAGGTGCTGCCGCCCCATCACGACGTGGTGCGCATCGAGGCGTGGCTCGACGACGAACCGCCGCCCCCGTTCGACGGCGCCGAGCACGTGCACGTCCCGCCCGGGCGCGACGGGATGCGGGTCGGCGCGGCGCGCAACGCCGCGGCCGAGATCGCTCTCGCGCGCGGCGTCGATCTGCTCGTGTTCCTCGACGTGGACTGCCTGCCCGGGCCCGAGTTGCTGGCGCGGTATGTCGCGGCGGCTCGCTCGCACCCGGACGGTCTGCTCTGCGGGCCGGTCACCTACCTCGAGAGCGTGCAGCGACCGTCATCCCCCGACGAGCTCGAGGCGATGACCCGACCGCATCCGGTGCGCCCGAACCCGGCAACCGGTGCCGTCGAGACCGCCGGACCGACCGCGTACGACCTGTTCTGGTCGCTCTCGTTCGGGGTGACGCCTGCGACGTGGGAGCGGCTGGGCGGCTTCGACGAACGATACGAGGGCTACGGCGCCGAAGACACCGATCTCGGCCGCCGGGCGCGGTCGCTGGGCATCCCGCTGCACTGGGTGGGCGGAGCGCACGCGTACCACCAGTGGCATCCCGCCGGCACTCCCCCGTGGCGTCACCTCGACGACATCCTGCGCAACGGCGCCCTCTTCGCCGAGCGGTGGGGAACATGGCCGATGGGCGGCTGGATCGACGAGTTCGTCGCGGCGGGTGCGGTCGAACCCCACGACGGCGGCTACCGCCGAGCCGCTGCTTGACCGGGTCTGGTCAGGGCGCGGCGGCCGCGAGCACCTGCAGGTGACGCTCGGCGACGCGCAGCACCTCGGCTGCGCTGGTCGCGTCGGGGCGCCGGCTCACCTTGAGTCCCAGCGTCGGCGCGTCGCCGGCCGCGCGCACGGCTGCGTGCAGGCGGTCGTCGGTGAGCAGCGATTCGGCGTCGGGGTCGATCGACGCGAGGGGGTGGTGTGCATCGATCCACGGCCCGCTGTACGGGCCGTGACGGTCGGACGCTCCGGAGAGCACGAGCGCATCGAGCAGTCCGCTGTCGGCGGCGGCCGTGATCTGCGTCGCGACAGCGTCGGGGTCGCGCAGCTCGATCGCCGAGCGCCCCCAGTTCATCCAGAGTCCGACGTCGGCGGCGGACGCCCGGATCGCCGAGAGCTCGCCGTGCAGCGACAGGAAGCCCTTCTCGGGGGTCTGACCCGGGACGTGCGCATCGCAGTGCTCGATCATCAGGCGGGCTCCCGACCAGTCGATCTCGCCCAGTTCGGCGAGCGAGCGCGCCAGCGCGTCGGCATCCGCCTCACCGCGCGGCGCGGTGTGCAGCTCGACGACGGCGACGTGCGCGGCGCTGTGCGAGCCGATGGTCGCGACGTCGGCGGCGACGCGACGCAGGTCGGCGATCGCCGCCTGGCGGCCGTCGTCGTCGGCCGAGGCGATGCCGTATCCGGGGGTCGCCAGGCGGCGCATCACGAACGGCAGCGGCGTGACGGCGAGCGCGACGGCGGGCGCGTTGGCGAGGAACCAGTCGGGGTCGTGCGGGTGGATGCCGTCGATCCACGGCACCTCCAGCGCCGCGACGCCCGGCAGCCCGGCGAGTCCGTGCAGCACCTCGTGCTCGACGGCGCAGTCCCAGTTCGCGAACGCGGGCGACAGCGGATACGCGCTGACGACGACGGGGCGAGGCATCAGCCTGCCGACCGGGTCGCTTCGTCGACCGCGCCGGCGAACCAGGAGGTGATCGTGGTGGGGTGCGTGATCGCGGTGCCCACGCAGACGGCGAACGCGCCGGCGCCGATGGCCGCGGCGGCCTGGGCGGGCGTGTGCAGGCGCCCCTCGGCGATGACCGGACGCTCGCACGCCTCGGAGATCAGCGAGATGAGCTCGAGGTCGGGTCCGTCGGTCTTCGGCCGTTCCCCGGTGTACCCCGACAGCGTGGTGCCGAGGAAGTCGGCGCCGGCGGCTTCGGCGGCGATCGCGTCGTCGAGCGAGCCGCAGTCGGCCATGATCAGCACGTCGCCGTGCACGCGGATGGCACGGATCGTCTCGGCGAGCGTCAGCCCGTCGGGGCGGGCCCGGCGGGTGCCGTCGATGGCGACGATGTCGGCCCCGGCATCCATCACCGCTCGCGCGTGATCGAGGGTCGGGGTGATGAAGACGTCGTCGTCGCCGTCCTTCCACAGGCCCACGACGGGCACGTCGAGACCGGCGACCGCACGGATGTCGGCGATACCCTGCACCCGGATGCCGGCGGCTCCGCCGACGATCGAGGCCTGCGCGACCTGCGACATGGTGCGCGGGTCGCGCATCGCCTCGCCGGGGTAGGCCTGACACGAGACGATCAGGCGGCCGGCGAGCCGCTCGGGGATATCGGTGAATCGCATCAGTTCCTCCATGCGGATGCCGCGGCTCCGCGCAGCGGGGCGTCGTCGCCGAGGGCTCCCGGCAGGATGGGTGTGGTCTGCAGCGCGTCGATGGCCTCGGCGCGGTAGGCGGCGAGCATGGGATTCCACCACGCGTCGCCGATCTGCGCAACGCCGCCGGTCACGACGATCCGCTCGGGGTCGAGCAGCGACGCGGCGCCCGCGAGCGCGCGCCCCACCGCTGCGGCCGAGTCGGCGATGGCCTGCAGGGCGCGTTCGTCACCCGCGGTCGCCGCCGCGGCGACGCCCCGGGAGTCGAGCACGGTTGGATCGCCGCCGAGCCACAGGTAGTGCCGGTGCAGTCCGATGCCGGCGCCGATGGCCTCGAGGTGGCCGACGCGTCCGCACGGGCAGCGCAGGTGATCGGCGCCTCGGATGGGCAGGTGCGCGAGCTCGCCGCCGACGTGGTGGGCCCCGCGCAGCGGGCGGGAGTCGATGATCACTCCGGCGCCGATCCCCGTTCCGACGGCGACGATCAGGGCGCTCGAGGCGCCCGCGGCCGCGCCGTGCCGGAATTCGCCGGCGGCGTGCGCGTCCACGTCGTTCTGCACGGCGACGACGGCGCCCTCGACCAGGCGGTCGGCGAGCCCTGCGCGCACGCGCGCCGAGACGTCGGTGCCCGGCCAGTCGGCGAACGTGTCGGTCGACGACACGATCGTGCCGGTGCGGGCATCCACGACACCGGCGGTGCCGATGCCGACCCCGGCGAGCAGCGTCCGCGCGCCGGATGCGGCGTCGGCCGCGTCGAGCAGCGACGTCGCGAGGGCCACGATCGTGCCGATCACGGCATCCGGTCCCTCTGCGGCGCGACTCGGCGCGAGGCGCGTCGCGAGCGGCGCGTCGTCCGGGCCGGCGAGCGCGGCTGCGGTCTTCGTGCCGCCCACGTCGACGGCCAGGACGACCTCTGACATCAGCGCGACGCGGCCGGCAGCAGTCCCACGCCGGCGAGCACGCCGCCGACCTTCTCGACGGCCTCGCCGTCGAGCGGGGTCACGGTGTGCGCCATGGTCGCGTGCTCGATCAGACCGCGTGCCTTCATCGCCGCCTTGAAGGCGCCGACTCCGGTCGCGTCGCCCGAGAGGCCGGTCGGCTGGAAGACGATGTCGAACATGCGGTTGATGCGCTCCTGCTCGCTGCGGGCGGCGTCCCAGTCGCCGCGGCGGGCGGCCTCGAACAGACGCACGTAGCCCTCTGCCTCGACGTTCGCCGCACCGGGCACCACGCCGTCGGCGCCGGCCAGCAGCATGGCATCCACGACCATCTCGTGGCCGGTCAGCAGCTGCAGCGGACGGCCGGCCGCCTCGTTGGCGGCGATCAGGCGGCGGAAGCCGACGTCGTCGCCCGACGAGTCCTTGACGCCCGCGATGACGCCCTCGGCGCCGAGCTGGATCAGCAGCTCCAGGCCGAGCTTCTTGTGCACGCGGACGGGCACGTCGTACGCCCACAGCGGCGCGTCGATCGCGGCGGCGATGGTCCGGAAGTGGTCGGCGATCTCGTCCTGCGAGTTCAGCGTGTACAGCGGAGCGGTGGTGACGATCGCGTCGGCACCGGCATCCACGAGCCGGCGGGCGGTCTCGATGATCCGCGGCGCGGTGAGCTCGATGGCGCCGGCGATGATCGGCACGCGGCCGGCGTTCGCGGTGGCGATGGTCTTCAGGATGGCCACGCGCTGGTCGTCGGTGAAGTACGCCGTCTCGCCGGTGGAGCCCAGCGCGAACAGGCCGGCGACGCCGGCGTCGACCAGGTACTCGACGAGGCGGGTGAGCGACTCGTGATCGACGGTGTGGTCGGGCAGCAGCGGGGTGGCGACAGGGGGGACGATGCCGGCGAAGGCGGGGGATGCAGAGGACATGAGGTTCCGGTTCGTTAGTCAGTGGGATGCAGGCGCGAGGAGCGATGGCGCGGCGCCGAGCAGTGTTCGGGTGTAGTCGTCGGAGGGGCTGTCGAAGATGCTCGCCGCATCGCCGAACTCGACGACCCGGCCGCGGTTCATCACGGCGATCTCGTCGGAGAGGTAGCGCACGGTCTGGATGTCGTGGGAGATGAAGACCATGCCCAGGCCGAGCTGGTCCTTGAGGTCGGTGAGCAGGTTGAGGATCTGCGCGCGCACCGAGACGTCGAGCGCCGAGGTCGGCTCGTCGGCGATGATCACCTGCGGGTCGAGCACGAGGGCGCGGGCGATCGCCACGCGCTGCCGCTGGCCGCCGGAGAGCTGACCGGGCAGTGCGTCGAGGGCGGATGCCGGCAGGCCGACCAGCCCGAGCAGATCGCGCACCTTGCGCTGACGCGAGGCCGGGTCTCCGAGACCGTGCACCTGCAGCGGATCCAGCAGCGCGTCACGTACGGTCATGCGGGCGTTCAGCGCGGTGGCGGGATCCTGGAACACAACCGAGAGGATGCGGCCCAGCCGCTTGCGCACCGCGGGGGTGAACGAGCGCACCGGTTCACCGGCGAACACGACCTGCCCGCTGGTGGGCTTCTCGAGCCCGATCAGCACCTTGGCCGACGTCGACTTGCCCGATCCGGATTCGCCCACGATGCCCAGCGTCTGACCGCGCTTGACGGTGAGCGAGACACCGGCCAGCGCGTCGACGTAGTTCGGCTTGAACAGCGTCGAGGTGCGCGTGCGGTAGCGGACGTGCACGTCCTTCAGCTCGATGACGGGTTCGCTCATCGCCCTGCTCCGATCGGCTCGACGGGCGCATCGTCGGGATGCGCGGAGTAGAAGTGCTCGGTGCCGGCGATCTGCCGGCGCACGGGGGTGACTCCGGCGTAGCGCGCGGGATCCGACGAGCGCGGTGCGAAGCGGTCTCCGCGGGGGAAGTCGCGCGGCGACGGCACGACACCCGACACCTGGTGCAGGCGGTCGGAACCGGCCTCGATCGAGAGCACCGCGCCCAGCAGGCCCTGGGTGTACTCGTGCACCGGCTGGGTGAGCACCTCGCGCGTCGTGCCCTGCTCGACCACTTGACCGGCGTACATGACGGTGATGCGGTGGGTCAGCTCGGCAACGAGAGCGAGGTCGTGCGAGACGAAGATCATCGCGAAGCCGAGCTCGCGCTGCAGCCGCATGAGCAGCTCGACCACCTGCGCCTGCACGGTGACGTCGAGCGCCGTCGTGGGCTCGTCGGCGATCACCAGACGCGGGTCGCGGGTGAGCGCCATCGCGATCAGCACACGCTGGCGCTGACCGCCCGAGAGCTCGTGCGGGTACGAGGCGAGGGTGCGCGTCGGGTCGAGGCCGACCAGCTCGAGCAGCTCCTCGGCCGTGCGGGTGCCGCCGCGGCGCGTGAGCTGCTTCATCTGCGAGCGGATGAGCATCGCCGGGTTCAGCGAGCTCAGCGCGTCCTGGTAGATCATCGCGATGTCGTGCCCGCGCAGCGCGTTGCGCTGTGCGGGGTCCATCTGCAGCAGATCCTCGCCGTCGAACATGATGCGTCCGCGGACGTCTGCCTTCGGGTCGAGCAGGCCCATGATCGCGAGCGACGTGATGGACTTGCCGCAGCCGGACTCGCCGACCAGCGACATGGTCTCGCCGGGGCGCACCGTGAAGCTGACGTGATCGACCACGTCGACGTCACCGTGGCGCGGGAACGAGATGCACAGATCCTGCACCTCGAGCAGCGGCGCGTCATCACCGGTGTAGACCATCCGGTCGGTGCGGGCGAGCTCACGTGCGCGCAGCTCGGCGAGACGCTCGCTGAGGGGCACCACCGGCGTCTGCGGCGCACGCGGCTCGGGCACCCCGCTGGGCACCGACAGGTTCACCGAGGTGTCGATGGTGCGCACGACGTGCGTGTCGTCGAAGCCGGCGCGCTCGAGGTCGGTGGTCGACTCCTCGGTGCCCGCGGCGTCGGCGGTGATCTTGCGCGCCCGCGGCGAGACCATCGCGTCGGTGAGCCCCTCGGAGAGGATGTTCAGGCACAGCACCGTGATCATGATCAGGATGCCGGGGAAGAACGTCGCCCACCATGCGCCGGACATCAGCAGGTTGCGCCCGGCCGCGATGACGTTGCCCCAGCTGGGCTCGGGGTCGGGAACACCCGCCTGCAGGAAAGACAGCGAGGCTTCGAAGACGATCGCGTCCGCGACGAGCACGGTGGCGAAGACGAGCACCGGCGCCATCGCGTTGCGGGCGACGTGCTTGATGATGATGCGCGGGGTGCGCGCACCCATCACCCGCACCGACGAGACGTAGTCCTCGCCGTACTGGTCGAGCACGTTGGCGCGCACGATGCGGGTGAGCTGCGGCACGCACAGGAACGCGATCGTCAGCACCAGCACGGGCAGTGACTTGCCGAACACGGCGACGAACACGGCCGCGAGGGCGATGCCGGGGAACGACATGATGACATCCATCACGCGCATCAGCGTCTCGGACACCCACTTGGGTGCGGTGGCGGCGATGGTGCCGAGCACGCAGGCGACCGCCAGGGCGACGAGCGTCGCACCCAGACCGATCACCAGCGAGTAGCGGGCGCCGTAGACGAGACGCGAGAAGATGTCGCGACCCTGTCGGTCGGTGCCGAAGATGTGCTCGCCGCTGGGCGCCTGCACCGGGCTGCCGGAGGCGAGCGGGTCGAACGCCGTGACGAGCGGGGCGAACACGGCCGCCAGCCCGATGATCGCCAGGATGGCGATGCAGATGAGGGATCCGGCCGAGAGGCCGCCGAAGCGCAGGCCGGGAGCGGACAGTCGTTCAGTGAGTTTGCGTCGCATGGGTCACACCGCCCGGATTCGGGGATTGATGAGCACGTACAGGAGGTCGACGATGATGTTGATCACGACGAAGGCGAGGGCGACGGCGAGCGTCACGCCCTGCACGAGGTTGGGCTCGTTGTTGGTCACACCGTTGAGGATGAGCGTGCCCATCCCCGGGATGGCGAAGATGATCTCGATCACGACCGCGCCGCCCAGCAGGTAGCCAATGCGCAGACCGAGCACGGTCACGGGGGTGATCAGCGCGTTGCGCAGCACGTTGCGGCCGACCACGACCACGCGGGGGATGCCCGCGCCGAGGGCGGTGCGCACGTAGTCCTTGTCGAGCTCTTCGACCATCGAGGTGCGCACGACGCGCGACAGCTGACCGACCACCGGCACGGCGAGGGCGACCGCGGGCAGGGTCATGCGGGCGAGCCACGCGGAGGGGTCGCTCCAGAAGTCGGGCAGCGGTCCGGATGCCGGCAGCACGCCGAGCCCGAGGGTGAAGACCTGGATGAGCAGGATGGCCAGCCAGAACGACGGTGTCGAGAGCGCCGCCACGCCGACGAAGCGGATCACCTGGTCGGGCCAGCGGTCGCGGTACACAGCGGCGACGATGCCGATCGCGAAGGCGAGCACCACGGCGATGATGAGGCCGAAGAACGTCAGCGAGAGGGTGACGGGGAAGGCGCGGGAAACCTCGTCGATGACGGGGAGGCTGCGCGCGGAGTAGGTGCCGAGGTCGCCCCGGAAAAGCCCGGCGAGGAAGCCGAGGTAGCGCGCGAGCAGCGGCAGGTTGAGCCCGTGCTGCTCACGGTAGGCCTCGAGAGCCTCGGGCGAGGCGGTCTCGCCGAGCGCGACCCTGGCCTGGTCGATGGGCGAGAAGGACATCACGAAGAACACGAGGAACGTGATGCCCAGGATCATCACGGGCAGCTGCAGGAGCCTGCGGCCGATGAGACTGAGCGTGCTGGACACGGGGGGCCTTCTTGTTCGAGGAGGATCTCCGGGCGGCGCGGGTCGCGCGCCGCCCGGAGGGGGATCACTTGGCAGCGACCCCGACGTCGAGGAACGACAGGCCGGTGGTGGGCACCGGCTTGAAGCCGACCAGCTCCTGGTCGCTCCACGCGGTGGGCAGCTTGCGGTGGAACAGCGGGTAGAGCACGGCCTGCTCGGAGAGCAGGTCGAAGGCCTTGTTCCAGGTCTTCTGCTGCTCGTCGCCGGTCTGCTGGACGGCCTGGTCGAGCAGACCGGTCAGCTCGGCGTACTCGGGCGAGTCGGCCCATGCGGTGCGAGTCTTCGACCACACGTTGTCGCCGTACCACCAGTTCATCAGCAGGTCGGGGTCGACACCGAAGACCGACGGGTCACCGGGGGCGACGGCGACCGTGTAGTCGCCGGAGTCGACCTTCTCGTACATGGCCGCGGACTGGCCGATCTCGAGCGTGGTCTTGACGCCCACGGCATCCAGCGACTCCTTGATCAGCGGCGCGACCTCCTTGACCCAGCCGGTGTCGGTGGTGAGGAGCGTGATCGACAGGTCAGAGGCACCGGCGTCGGCCAGCAGGGCCTTGGCCTTCTTGGGGTCGTAGGTGTAGACCGTCGACGCCTTGTTGTAGTTCTCGTAGTTCTCGGGCAGGAACGACGTGGCGGCGGTGGCGTTGCCCAGCATGCCGGTCTCGATGATCTTGTCCATGTCGACCGCGTAGTGCAGCGCCTGACGCACGCGCGGGTCGTCGAACGGCGCGGCCTTGGTGTTGAACATCATGAACAGCAGGCCGAACGACTGCACGCTCTCGACCTCGGCGGCCGACGCGAGCGAGTCGACGTCGATGTAGGGCACGTCCTCCATCGCCTGGATGGTGCCCGTCGACATGGCGGTCACGCGGGCGGACGGGTCGGCCAGCAGGTTCCAGTTCATGCCGGCGGCGAGGGCCGGGTGCGGGCCGTTGTAGTCGTCGTAGCGCTCGAAGACGATCTTGTCCTCGGGCACGGCCGAGACGAGGGCGTAGGGGCCCGAGCCGACGGGCTTCGAGGCGAACGCCTCGGGGTCGGCCTCGACGACGGCCTTCGGCACGATCTTCACGACGCCGAGGCGGTCGTTGATCAGCGAGAACGGGTAGTCGGTGGTGATCTGCACGGTGTCCTCGTCGACGGCGGTGACCGTGTCGATGAAGTCGATGAACGAGAGGAACAGCGAGTTGTTCGCCGGGTCGAGCACCCGCTGGTAGCTGAAGACGACGTCATCCGAGGTGACCGGGTCACCGTTCTGGAACGTCGCACCCTCGCGGATGTCGATCTCGTACGTGGTGTCGTCGACCTTCTTGGGAAGGTCCGCGGCGAGCGCCGGCGCGGGCTTCTGGGTGACAGGGTCGAGGTCGACCAGGCCCTCGAAGATGTGCCAGTTGGCCGAGACGGTGACCGCACCCGAAGCGACCATCGGGTCGAAGCTGCCGCTCAGCGAATACGAGATGCCCGCCTCGATGACCGCCTCGGGATCGACCTTGCCGGGCTCGGCGGCTGCGTCATTCTTGTCGGTGGCTGCGGCACCGCAGCCGGAGAGCGCGACGGCGACGGCGATCGAGCCGGCCAGCGCCGCCGCGAATCGGCTCCCGCGCCTGCGAGGGATGTAACGGGTCATGTGATGCTCCAGTTTTGGGGAGGGACGACATCGTCGGGACATCAGATGTCTGATGTACTATAAACACAGATGGGCGATGTTCTCAACAGCAGGCACCCGTTCGTGGCAATGAGATGATCGTCGTGATGTGAGAGGAAGTGCGAGTTGATCCCGACCCGATCTCGTGCGTCCCGCATGCGCCGCGCTACGACTGCGGATCAGATCAAACAGCTCATCCTCACCCGCAGCCTGCGGCCCGGTGACCCGCTGCCGACCGAATCAGAGCTGTGCGAGACGCTCGACGTCTCGCGCTCGTCGGTGAGGGAGGCGATCCGCACGCTGTCGACGCTCGACATCGTCGATGTGCGCCACGGACACGGCACCTTCGTCGGCGAGATGTCGCTCGACCCGATGGTGGAGGCCCTGGTGTTCCGCGGTGTGCTCTCGCCCGAGGGGTCGTTGCGGGCGCTGCGCGAGGTCGTCGAGGTGCGCCTCGCCCTCGACCTGTCGATGGCCGAGCGGGTCGTCGAAGCCGGTACGGCCGAGAGCGAGCATCCCGCGCTCGCCGATCTCGTCGACGAGATGGTCGACAAGGCCGGCCGCGGCGAGAACTTCCTCGAAGCCGACCGCGCCTTCCACACGCAGCTGTTCGCCCGCACCGGCAACCACCTGGTCGGCCAGCTCGTCGGCGCTTTCTGGGACGTGCACACGGCGGTGCTGCCGCAGCTGCAGATCGCTCCCCCGGCCGACATCGAGAGCACCGCGAAAGCGCACGGCGACATGCTCGACGCGGTGCGCGCCGGAGACGTCGAGGCGTACCGGCGAGCCGTGATCGAGCACTACGCGCCGCTGCAGCGCGTGCTCGCCCAATCTTCCTGACCGGCGACGCGTCCGCGCCCGCCGGCGCGCCGGTCGCGCGATGCATTCCGGGGGCCGACACTCCAGATGTCGGACGCATCCCGCGAAAACGTCCGACATCTGGGGTGTCGGCCCCCAGAACGTAACGCCTGTCGGGCCCGTCGGGCCCGTCAAGCCGTCGGGTCTTCCGGCCGTCGGGCCTTCGGGCCGTCATTCCGGCCGTGTCACCAGGGGCTGGGCCGGTAGTCCTTCAGAAACACGCCCTGCAGGTCGACGCCCGCTTCACCCTGCACGATCGGGTCGTACACGCGAGCGGCGCCGTCGACGAGATCGAGCGGCGCGTGGAAGCCCTCCTCAGCCAGCCGCACCTTCGTGAAGTGCGGCCGCTCGTCGGTGATCCAGCCGGTGTCGACGGCGGTCATCAGAATGCCGTCGGTCTCGAGCATCTCGCCGGCGCTCGTGCGGGTGAGCATGTTGAGTGCGGCCTTGGCCATGTTGGTGTGCGGATGCCCAGGACCCTTGTACCGGCGTGAGAACTGCCCCTCCATCGCCGAGACGTTGACGATGTACTTGCGCCGCGCGGTCGACGCCGCCATCGACGCCCGCAGGCGGCTGATCAGCAGGAAGGGCGCCGTGGTGTTGCACAGCTGCACCTCGAGCATCTCGAGCGGGTCGACCTGCTCGACCGATTGCACCCAGCTGTTCACCCGGTTGACGTCGGGCACGAGTCCGCCGGCGTCGATCGCCGTGCCGTCGGCGTGCTTGACCAGCGACGACGAACCGGGGGCCATCGCGAGACGGGCGAGGTCCTCGGCGGTGAGAGCCTGACCGCCCTGCTCGGCGACGGTTCCGCCGAGGGCTGCGACCGACAGCAGCGGATGCGCGTCGACCGACGCCTGCAGCGCCTGCGGGTGCGGGTCGGCGGTGTGGCCGAAGGTCTCCATCTCGGGCAGCGGGCCGTCCGGCAGAGGCTGCAGCTCGGCATCCGCCAGCAGGGAGTACGCACCGGGCGAGCGGCGCACGGTCTGCGCCGCGTTGTTGATGAGGATGTCGAGCGGCCCCTGGGCCGCGACCGAGTCGGCCAGGCCGATCACCTGCGCCGGGTCGCGCAGGTCGATGCCGACGACGCGCAGCCGGTGCAGCCAGTCCGATGCGTCGGGCAGCGACGAGAAGCGGCGCACCGCGTCGCGCGGGAACCGGGTCGTGATGGTCAGGTGCGCGCCGTCGCGCAGCAGCCGCAGCGCGATGTGCATGCCGATCTTCGCGCGGCCGCCGGTGAGCAGCGCGCGCTTGCCGGTGAGATCGGTGCGGGCGTTGCGCTTGCCGTGGCTGAAGCGGGCGCACTCGGGGCAGAGCTGGTGGTAGAACGCGTCGACCAGCGTGTACGGCTGCTTGCAGATGTAGCAGTTGCGGGGCTTGAGCAGCTCGCCGGCGACGGGCGCGTCGACGACGCTGGATGCCAGGTCGAGCCCGCGGGTCTCGTCGTCGATGCGGTCGGGCGCCCCGGTGGCCGTGCGCGCGACGACGGCCTTGTCGGCGTCGGCGATGGCATCCCGGATCTCCTTGCGTCTGGCGCGCTTGACCGCCTTGAACATGTTGGCGGTGGCGCGGCGCACGGCGAGGTAGTCCGGATGCTGCTGATCGACCTCGTCGAGCGAGGCGAGCACCCGCAGGGTGGTGGCGAGGTCGTCGGGGTCGATGCCGGAGGCTGGCAGCGAGGGGGCATCGGTCATTGGGCCGATTCTACGCGGCCCCGCTGTGACCCCCTGGGCGTTGTCGGCACCCCGGCGTAGGGTCTGCACATGAGCACCTTCGATGCTGCGTACCCGTCCGTTCGCCAGGGCATCGTGCCCGGTTACCTGCTGGCGCAGCTGGCGAGGTCCGAGCGCTACCCGCACGCCGCCCGGGCCGCGCGGCAGACGCTCATCGCCGGCCGTCCCACCTTCCACGCGGCACTCCAGCTGTCGATCGACGAGAGCGGCGCGCTCGTGGCCGAGGTGACATCGGCGCCCACCCGCACGATCTTCGACGCGCAGAACACCGAGACCCTGCCGGGCGTCATCGTGCGCACCGAAGACGACGAGCCGGTGGCCGATGACACGGTCAACGAGGCGTTCGACGGGCTGGGGGCGACCTTCCAGATGCTGCTCGACGCTTTCGAGCGCGATTCGCTCGACGGTGAGGGGGCGCCACTGAACGCGACCGTGCACTACGGCGAGGACTACGACAACGCCTTCTGGGACGGCTCGCGCATGGTGTTCGGCGACGGTGACGGCGAGGTGTTCGTCGGCTTCACCCGCTCCGTATCGGTGATCGGCCATGAACTCGGTCATGGCGTGATCCAGAGCACGGCCGGACTCGTCTACCGCGACCAGTCCGGCGCGCTGAACGAGTCGATCGCCGACGTGCTGGGCGCCCTGACCGAGCAGCATCTGCGCGATCAGACCGCCGATCAGGCATCGTGGCTGGTCGGCGAGGGCATCTTCACGGATGCCGTGCAGGGCCGGGCCCTGCGCTCGATGCTCGAGCCGGGCACCGCCTACGACGACGACGAGCTGGGCAAGGACCCGCAGCCGGCGCACATGCGCGACTACGTGCACACCGTGGAGGACAACGGCGGCGTGCACATCAATTCGGGCATCCCGAACCGCGCCTTCGCGCTGGCGGCGACGGCGGTCGGCGGCCACGCGTGGGAGGGCGCGGGCCTCGCCTGGTACCGCGCGCTCACCGGCGACCTGTCGTCGACGGCCGATTTCACGCAGTTCGCCGAGAAGACGATCGCCGCCGCGAGCGGCATCGGGTCTACCGTGGAGTCAGCGGTCCGCGACGCGTGGATCGCGGTCGGAGTGATCGAGGATGCACGAGCACGAGCCCCCCGCTGACCGTGCGGGAACGGACGATGCGCAGGATCGCATCGTCATCGCCGTGGTGCGCAGCGGCGGCATCGCCGGGCTCCGCCGCCGGTGGCGGGCGGAACCGGCGCCCGAGCAGGCACCGACCTGGATCGAGCTCGTCGACCGCTGTCCGTGGGACGAGCGGCTGGATCCGGATGCCCGTGGCGCCGACCGCTACGTGTGGAGCATCCACGCCCGCCTGCGCGACCAGCAGCTCGAGCAGGTCGTTCCCGACACGCGGCTCGAGGGCGCGTGGCGCGAGCTCGTCGACGCGGTGCGCGAAGCCGACGCCGGCACAGGCGGGGAATAGACACCCGACCGATTCCACGAAGGAGCGACGTGACTCAGAAGATCATCCCCAACCTCTGGTTCGCCGGCGACGCCGGTGACGCGGGCGAGTTCTACAGCTCAACCCTGCCGATGACGAGCGCGAACGTCGCGATGCGCTACCCCGACGAACTGCCGGATTTCCAGAAGGGTCTCGAGGGGCAGCCGGTGGTGGTCGACCTCGATGTCGCCGGGTTCCGCATCACGATGATCAACTCCGACGACACGTTCCGGCCGACGCCGTCGATCTCGTTCATGCTGAACTTCGATCCACTGCTGTTCGACGGCGATGCCGATGCCGCCCGGGCCGAGCTCGATCGCACCTGGGCCGCCCTGTCGGACGGTGGGCAGGCTCTCATGCCGCTCGGCGAGTACCCGTTCAGCCCGTACTACGGCTGGGTGCAGGACAGGTACGGCGTCAGCTGGCAGCTCATGCTCACCGGGCCCGGCGGCGGCGCGCGTCCTTTCGTGATGGTGCAGGTGATGTTCTCCGGCGATGCGCAGAACCAGGCTCGCGAGGCGGTCGACTTCTACCTGTCGCTGTTCGACGACACCGCGTTCGGCACGGTGGCGGAGTATCCCGAGGCGACCGGTACCGCCGCCGCGGGCAGCGTGATGTTCGGCGAGTTCCGCATCGGCGAGCAGTGGTTCTCGTTCACGGACTCGAACGTCAGGCACGAGTTCGGCTTCACCCCCGGTGTGTCGCTCGAGATCCGCTGCGCGGACCAGGCCGAGATCGATCATTTCTGGGATGCTCTCTCGGCGGTGCCCGACGCCGAGCAGTGCGGCTGGCTGGTCGACCGGTACGGCGTGAGCTGGCAGGTCGTGCCCGAGAACATGGGCGAGCTGCTTGCCAAGCCGGGGGCGTATCAGCGGATGCCGGACATGAAGAAACTGGTGATCGCCGACTTCTGACCTCGTGTTGCCCGGCGCCGGAGCGGAGGAGAATGAAGACATGGGACTGTTCACACAGAAGCCGCAGGAGCCCAGCGCGTGGGCAGCTCTGCCCGGTGAGCCGCTCGACGAGACGAACCCGATCGAGCAACTCGACGACGCGCGCTCGCTCGATCTGATGGATGTCGGGCTCAGCGCCCAGTACTCCACGATCGTCTTCCCGGTGACGGCGCCCGCTCCCGAAGCGGCCGACACCAGCGACGCAGCCGACACCGGCGACACCGGCGAGTAGTTCAGCGCTTCCGGGCGAGCCGTGAGGCGACGAGCAGCACGGCACCGCCGGCCAGCAGCGCCGCCACGGCGGCGATCCGCATGGGCAGCAGCTCGTCGGTGTAGCGCGAGGTGAACGACACCAGGGCGAGCAGGAATCCGACCGCGAGCAGCACGGCTGCGGCCAGCCAGGTCAGCACGGGCATCCGTCGCCCCGGCCCCTGCGATCGAGGCGCGCTCGGTGGCTGCCGGTGGAACGATCGGGCGACGACGATCACGACCAGCGCGATCACGACCACGATGATCACGGTCTTCAGCGCGAATCCGGTCACTTCTCGAGAGTACCGACTGCGGGCGGTGTCTCACCGACGCCCTACGGTTGAAGGATGACGATCACCGCCGCCGCCGACGGCTCCGCCCTCGGCAACCCGGGTCCGAACGGCTGGGCCTGGTACATCGACGACGACCGCTGGGCTGCGGGCGGCTCCCCGCACGGCACGAACAACCAGGGCGAGCTGCGGGCGGTGCTCGAACTGCTGCGCGCGACCGCCGGCGTCGACGAGAAGATCATCATCGAGTGCGATTCGCGGTATGTGATCGACTCGGTGACGAAGTGGATGCCGGGATGGAAGCGCCGCGGGTGGCGCAAGGCCGACGGCGCTCCGGTGCTCAACCGCGACCTGCTCGAGGGCATCGACGAGGCGATGCGCGGCCGCGACGTCGAATTCTCGTGGGTGAAGGGGCATGCCGGGCATCCGCTCAACGAAGCAGCCGACGAGCGCGCGAACGCCGCCGCGAAGGCGTATCAGCAGAAGCAGGAACCGCGCCGGGGCCCCGGTTTCACGTCGGCGGCGGACGCCGGCGCGTCCCTCGCCGGCGCGATGGCCGTGTCGGCGGCGGCTCCCGCCGCGGCCACGCCCGAGGCCGCTCTGGTCTGGGCTGAGCCCGCTGATCTGCTCGACGGGCTCGAGGATCCTTCGACGGGCTCAGGAACCCAGGCATCCGACCCGCTCGAGCTGACCGTCTCACTCACGCCGGCCGAGCACGCGCGGCTGCGCGACCGCGCCGACGCGCAGGGCGTCTCGCTCGAAGACGCGCTGCGCCGCCTGATCTGAGCCCGCGTGGCAGACTGACGCCATGTGGATCGGCTGGATCGAGTTCGACATCCTGCTCGGCGACGTCCATTCGCTGAAGCAGAAGCGCAGCATCGTCCGGCCGATCATCGCCGATCTCAGCCGTCGCACTGAGGCCGCAGTCGCCGAGGTCGGCGCGCAGGATCTGTACCGGCGCACGATGATCGGCCTCTCAGCCGTCGCGACGCACGCCTCGCACGTGCGCGATGTGCTCGATCAGGCTGAGCGGATGCTGGTCGAGCAGCATCCTGAGATCGACCTGCTCTCCGCACGTCGGGGCCTGCACTCCAGTGGGGACGAGTGACGCACTCGACAGGGTGTGACCTGCGTACACTCGCGGAATGGCATCTGTCCCCCAGACGATCACCCGCATCGCCCTCGCCGGGCTCCTGCTCTTCACCGGCGTGGCCCATCTCACGTTCGCCCGGCGCGGGTTCCGCGTCGCGGTTCCCGACTGGGTCCCGGGTGACCCGGACACGACGGTGGTGGCATCCGGCTGGGCCGAGATCGCGCTGGGCTCCGCGCTGCTGCTCGCCCGGCGGCGTCGGCGCGGGATCGGCCGGCTCGTCGCACTGTTCTTCGTCGCCGTCTTCCCCGGCAATGTCTCGCAGTGGACGCATCACCGCAGCGCGCCGGGCCTCGACACCGAGATGAAGCGGTTCGGGCGCCTGTTCCTGCAGCCGGTCCTCGTGCTGCTGGCTCTGTGGTCGACGTGCGACTGACGGCTCAGTTCTCGAGCGAGACGCGCGTGCGCGGCAGGGCATCCGGATGCTCGCGCTGCAGCCAGGTCATCATGTGCTCACGCACCGCGCAACGCAGGATCCACAGGTCATCGGAGTCCTTGGCCGAGACGGTGAAGCGCACGGTGACGAAGCCGCCCTGCGAATCGGTGACGGCCACCCCGCTGCTGCGACGATCCCATGCCTCGGAGGCCTCCATCATCGCGTCGAACTCGGCGCGTACGGCATCCATCGGCACCCGCCAGTCGAGGTCGAGGAAGACGGTGCCGAGGATGGCATCCGAGCGGCGGGTCCATGTCTCGATCACGTTCGTCGTGAAGTAACTGCACGGGATGACCAGGCGGCGCTCGTCCCAGAGGTACACGACCACGTACGAGAGGTTCAGCTCGCCGATCCGGCCGAACTGCTCGTCGATCACGACGACGTCGCCGACGCGGATCGAGTCGGTGAAGGCGATCTGGATGCCCGCGATGAGGTTGCCGAAGATCGACTGCGCCGCGAGTCCCGCGATCACCGAGACGATACCGGCGGATGCCAGCACGCTCGTGCCCACGACGCGCAGCGCCGGGAACGAGAACAGGGCCATGCCCACCGCGATCACCGCGATGAGCACCACCGTGAGCCGCTGGATGATGAGGATCTGCGTGCGCCGGCGACGAAGGTCGGCGCCCGAGAACGTGACCTTCTCACGGGTGAGCAGCCCCTCGAACGCGAACGACGTGACCGTGGCCAGCAGCCAGGCTCCCGCGAGGATCGTGGCGATCAGCAGCAGGTGCGAGACGCCCGGCCACCATTCCTCGCGCGCCGGCTGGCTGACCGATGCGGCGGTCCAGAGCGCGATGATGAGCACGACCACCGCCCACGGGCGGCCGGCACGGCGGTACAGGTCGCGCATCCAGGCGGCCCTGCGACCCAGCACCGATGCGATGGCGCGCGGGGCGAGTACGGCGGCGATCGCGGCCGCCAGGGCGATGCCGACGGCGACGGCTGTTCCGGTCCACGAGGTCCAATCGAGCATCCTTCCACCGTAGGCGGCGCCTCGAGACGTTCCTGAGTACGCGGTGACCGGCCCGTCGGCTCGGGCGAGATCATCCGAGCGGATGACGACACTACGCCGCTGCGCCGATGCAGCGAGACCGGTGTTCGCGTGGACTGGAACCATGGCAGCAGTTCTCTTCGAAACCGACCCCGCAGCGCTCTCCACGGCGAGCGCTGCAGGGTCGGGCCCCTCTTCGCTCGCGGTGTCCACCGCGGCGATCCAAGCGAACACGTCACGCATGCGAGGGCTCTGCGCTTCGCCCGTCATGGCGGTCGTGAAGGCCGGCGGGTTCGGTCTCGGCGCCGCGCGCGCGGCTCGTGCGGCTCTCGCGGGCGGCGCCACAGAGCTCGGCGTCGCGACCTGCGCCGAGGCGATCGAGCTGCGTGGTGCGGGCATCGAAGCGCCGATCCTGGCGTGGATGATGCATGACGACGCCCCGATCGGGGCCGCCATCGCCGCGCACGTGCGTGTCTCGCCGACGTCACCGGGCCAGCTGCGCAGCATCGTCGAAGCCGCGGCGGCGCTGGGTGTCGTGGCCGAGGTGGAGATCGAGGTGGAGACCGGCATGAACCGCTCCGGGGCTCCTCGCGCCGACTGGGAGCGGCTGTTCGATATGGCGGCAGCGGCCTCGGCATCCGGACTCGTCCACGTCGTCGGGGTGTGGACGCATCTCTCCGGCACCTCTCCGGCGCAATTCACCGCGCCTCTGGCCCAGCTCGCGGATGCCGTCGAGCTGGCCCGCTCCGCGGGGCTGCGCGTGCGCAAGCACGCCGCCGCGTCTCGTGCGGCGGCCGTGGATCCGCGGACGCACCTCGATCTGCTGCGGCTCGGAGCCAGCCTCTTCGGCGTCGAACCCGTGCCGGAGCGACCGCTCGGACTCGCACCGGTCGCAAGGTGGGAGACCCGGGTGAGCCAGACTCGCGACGTGCGTGCGGGTGAGAGCGTCGGCTACCGGCAGACGCCGATCGCCTCCGCGACCCGGCTGGCACTGATCCCGGTGGGATACGCCGACGGCATCTCTCGCCGTGCGTCCGGTGACGAGCGATCCATGACGGTAGCTGTCGATGGGCGTCGCTTCCCGCTGATCGGCGCGATCTCGATGGACCAGTCGGTGATCGATGTGGGTGACGCGCCGGTGATCGCAGGCGACCGCGTGGTACTGCTCGGTGACCCGGCTCGCGGAGAGCCGTCGCTCGCGGAGTGGTCATCTGCCGTCGGGACGATCCCTCAGGAGGTGCTGACCGCGATCGGTCCGCGCGTCGCCCGGACGGAGGTCGGGGCATGACCCGGGTCATCGTCCTCTCCGGAGGCGAGAGCACCGAGCACGAGGTGTCGCTGGCCTCGGGCGCCGATGTCGCGCAGTCGCTCGCGGCGCAGCATCCGGTGATGCCGATCCGCATCGATCGCGCGGGCAGGTGGTGGATGGCCGGCGTGGACACCTCTTTCACCGCCGCCGACATACTCGACGAGCTCGAACCCGACGACGTCGTGTTCCCGGTGCTGCACGGCGGGTGGGGCGAGAACGGAGGGCTGCAGCACGAGCTCGAGGCGAGGAGCATCCGCTACGTCGGATGCTCCTCGGGCGCCTGCCGGGTGGGGATGTCGAAGCTCGCGACGGCCCGCGCGGCCGTTTGCGGCGGGGTGCCGACGATCCCGACGCGGGTGCTGCACAGGTCGTCGTTCCTCGCCGATCCGGATCTGCACGCCTCCGCTCTCGCCCGCGTCGCGGAATGGCCGCTGATCGTGAAGCCCGATGCGGGCGGATCGAGCGTCGGCGTCGCCGTGGTGTCGTCGCTGCGGGAGCTGCGGGCAGCGCTCGATGTCGCCTTCGAGCTGGATCCGGTGGTTCTGCTGCAGCCGTTGATCCGTGGCGCGGAGGTGAGCGTGGGCGTCTGGAGCGGCCGCGATCACATGCTGAGGGCCACCGGCGGCTCGCTCGTGCACCTCCCCGAGGGAGAGTCCGCATTCAGCTACGACCACAAGTACGCCGGCGCCGGCGGGTGGTTGGAGATTCCCGCCGCCTTCCCCGCGCCCATCCTCGAAGAGTTGCAGGCTGCCGCACTGAGCGTGGCGCACGAGGTCGGGGTAGCGGGGCTCGCGAGGATCGATTTCTTCGTGACGACGGAGGGGGTCGTCCTCAACGAGATCAACACGATGCCGGGTCTGCGACGCGAGTCTCACTTTCCCCGCCTGGTCAGCGCGGCCGGCACCTCGTATGACGAGCTGCTCGACGGTCTCGTGCGCCGAGCAGCTCGGGCATCCGGGTGCTGTGCCGATGATCGGCGCACTGTCCCTGGCATCCTCACGGCGCGTACCATCGGGGCATGACGTCACCCGCCCGCATGCTCGCCCGTATCGCCCTCGGCGGCTTCCTCACCTTCGCCGGGGTCAGCCACCTCACCGTCGCGCGCAAGGAGTTCCAGGCGCAGGTGCCCGACTGGGTGCCGGGCGATCCCGATGCGACGGTCGTGGCATCCGGCCTGGTCGAGGTCGGCCTCGGCACCGCGCTGCTGTTCGCGTGGCGTCGGCGCCGGATGGTCGGGGTGCTGACCGCCCTGTTCTTCATCGCGATCTTCCCCGGCAACGTGTCGCAGTGGACGCATCATCGTGACGGGTTCGCGCTCGACACCGACATGAAGCGCTTCGCGCGGCTGTTCTTCCAGCCGGTGCTCGTGTGGCTCGCGCTATGGAGCACCCGCCGCGGCTGATCGAGTCCGGCCCGGTCAGACGGTGAGCACCGCCGTTTCGAGTCGCTGGTACGACGCCTCCATGCCGTCGGCCATACCGGTGGCGAGGATCATGTCGCGGGTGTCCCTGTCGGGGAACTCCATCAGCACGGTGATCAGGGTGGCGCCGTCCTCTTCGTAGAGATTGAGGTCGTTGAGAACATCGGGGCCGTCGGTTCCCGACATCCGCTCCAGCTGCACCGCGCGGCGCGGGGCGTCGACGAGAAGCACGTCGCCCTCGAAGCCGAACGGCTCGCCCTCGGTGTCGCCGACCGGTGCCCACTCGTTGCGGTAGCGGTCGCCGGCCTGCAGGCCGACCTCGCAGACGGTCATCTCCCATCCGTCGGGTCCGAGCATCCACCGCTTGATCAGCTCGGGCTCGGTGTGCGCTCGCCAGACCAGATCGCGCGGGCCCTCGACGAGACGCGTCATGCGCACGTGGGTGTCATCGAGCATCTCGACCTGCGTGCCCTTGCCCTGCGCGTAGTCGCGGAGGTCTTGCAGCACGGCATCCAGCTGCGACAGCGCCATGCGGGTGCCCTCGACGGCGCCCATGGCGACGACCTGCTCGAGCGCGTCGAGCGAGACGAAGTGGCTGGTGTTGCGCATGCGGGTGCCGGTGGCGGTGGGCTCGAAGGTGAACTCCATGCGCATCGCGGGAAGGTCGTCGTTCGGGTCGCCCTGCTCGTCGGCGAAGCCGTCGAGCACCTCGAAGCGGTGCGGCTGCTCCATCGTGAGGAACTCCCAGTATCCGGATGCCTTCTCGCCGCGCGGTCCGTGCATCGTGTAGGTGGCGCGACCCCCGACCTCGTGGTCCCACGACGTGAAGGTGGCCGGCCAGCTCGGCGGGCCCCAGAACCGGCCGAGCTGCTCGGGATCGCTGTAGGCGGCCCAGACGCGCTCGACGGGTGCAGCGAGATCGGCGATGACGGTCATCGTCAGGTTCTCGTGGTCGGTGATGATGTCGGTGACAGGCATGTCAGTCTCCTTCGTTGGATTCGTCCGAGTCGGCCGAGTCAGTCGGCTTCTCGGCCAGCAGGTCATCGAGCCGGGCGATGCGTGCTCGCCACAGCTCTTCGTATCGGGCGAGAAGCGCCCGCGCACGGGCGATCATCTCGGGGTTCGCGCGGACGAGCCGCTCGCGTCCCTCGGCGCGCTTGATGATGAGGCCGGCCTCTTCGAGGACGGCGACATGCTTCTGCACCGCCGCGAACGACATCTCGTAGTCGTTCGCGAGGGTGGAGACGGAGTGCTCGCGCTCGACAGTCCGGCGCAGGATGTCACGCCGGGTCGAGATCGCGAGCGCATGGAACACACGGTCGATCTCCGCTTCGCTGAGTTCTGTTTGTACAACCATTTGGTTGTACGTTACGACCCGCGGATGCCCGTGTCAAGAACCTCCACGTGTTCACCCCGAGAAGCAGCTGCACAGGTGGGCAGGTGAAGGCGGCGCACTACCTCCCGTGCCGGAGCCGGAACCGAAACCAGAGGATGTGCAACGCAGATACATCGGTCACAGCTGCAGAACGGATCGCGCAATGAGGAAGTAGACGATGAGACCCGCTGCGTCGACGAAGGTCGTGATGAACGGGTTCGAGAACACTGCTGGATCCGCCCGCAGGGCCTTGGCAGCCAGCGGCATCAGCCCTCCTACGGTGGCTGCGAGTGTGCAGACTGCCGCGAGAGTCAACCCGATCACGGCGCCGACAGGCACGCCGTAGACCAGCGCCGTGATACCGAACCCGACCGTGCCGAGGATGAGCCCGAGACTGAACCCGGTGCGTGCCTCTCGAATGAGGACCTGGACTATGTCGCCGGGGGTGACGTCGCCGAGTGCCAGCGCCCTCGTGATGGTGGTGGCCGCTTGATTGCCGGTGTTGCCACCGGTGCCGATGAGCAAAGGGATGAAGACGGAGAGGACCACCATCTGCGAGAGGGTCGACTCGAAAGACTCGAGCACCTGCACAGTGAGAGTCGCCCCGACGGCGAGGACGGTGAGCCACACGACGCGCGACTTCACGAGCGAGCGCACCGGCGTGGACAGGTACGGCCGACGCAGCGGCTCGGATCCAGCGATTCGAGCCTGGTCCTCGCTGTCTGCCTCCTCGATGATGCGCAGGGCATCGTCGACAGTGAGAAGGCCGACCAGGCGATGCTCATCGTCCACAACCATCAGTGCCAGCAGTTTCAGGTCAGCGCAGAGTCGCGCTGCACTCTCAGCACCCGAACTCGCAAGCACCGCGTAAGGGCGGCGCATGATCTGCCCGACCTGAACCGACCCTCCCTGCGACCGCATCAGGTCGCGCAGGCTGACCACGCCGATGAGGCGCCGACTATCGTCGACCACCGGCAGCGTGTACACCGTCTCGGCATCGTCGAGCTTGGAGTCAACGTGACGCAGCGCCTGTTCCGCCGACAGGTCCTGGTGGACAGAGACGTACCAAGGACTCATTCGGCGACCAATTGATCCGGCTGCGTAACCAAGGACGACTCCAGTGAGGTCGCTGTCCTTGACGTTCAGTCCTTGTAGGAGCCGGCTCGCGACGGCGGCCGGCAGCTCGTCCAGCAGCCTCACCCGGTCATCCGGTCCAAGCCGCGCAAAGACAGTGGCAACCTCCTCATCCTGCAATCCGTCAAGGAGATCGCCTTGAAAACCTGGGTCAAGGGCCTCGAAAGTCTCCAGCGCTACGTCCTTGGGCAACAGTCGGTAAGCAACGGCGCGCTCCGGCGTGGAGAGTCGCTCTAGGATTCGGACCAGCTCGGCTGCTCGCAAGGGCGCAAGCCAATTCGCGAGCTCGGTGAGCCGCTGTTCACGAAGCGCTCGTTTGACCGCACCCAACTTGATCGCGCTCGCATCGCTGCCGCTGGCCATCGCGCCCTCCTCCTGCTCGGGTTCCACGTTGGTGCCCGACGCTACCCCACCGATCACGACGTGGAGATCGTCACGAGTCGGCCGCCTATCGCTTCCCGAAAACGGCGTGCAGCAACGGCACCACCGACGCGCACATCAGCCCGACGCCCCACCCCGATGCGGGCTCGAGCAGCAACACGCCGCCGATCAGCATCCCGCCGAACAGCACGCCCGACACGGCGCGATACGCGACCCGGATGATGCGGTCGAGGCGCAGCTCGAGGCTGGAGATGTCGAACGTCAGCGACCCGGAGTCGAGCCGGTTCAGCACCGCATCGACGCGACCGGGCAGCCGCCAGAGCGTCGACATGTTCGTCATGCTCTGCGCCCCGAGGTCGCGCAGCATACCGCCGCTCTCGTCGCGCAGCAGCTTGGTCGCGTAGGGCTCGACCGGCTCCCAGATGTTGAACGCCGGGTCGAGCGCGCTGCACATGCCCGAGGTGAGCGACACCGCACGCAGAAGCAGCAGCAGCTTCTCGGGGAACTGCACGGGCAGCGAGCGCACGGTCTCGCCGAATTCCATGCCGAACCGCTGCAGCTCGCGCGGGTCGACGTCGCGCAGCTCGTTGAAGCCCATCCCGCCGAACCGCGCGAACAGCACGGTGAGCGCGCGCTCGAGCTCAGCGGTGTCGGTCGAGGGCAGCAGCACGCCGATCTGCTGTGCGGCGACGATGAGTCCGTGGCTGTCGCGGGAGGCGACGGCGATGACAAGCGTGCGCAGACCCGCCCGGATGCCGTCGGGAACCTCGGCCATCATCCCGAAGTCGATGAAGGTGAGGCGCCAGTCGCCGCCGTCGAGGGGTGTCACGAAGACGTTGCCCGGGTGGGGGTCGGCGTGCACGAACGAGTGCGTGAACACCTGGTCGAGCATCACCTGCGCGAACACGTGCGCGACCTCGGCGGGGACGATCCCGGCCGCACGCAGGGCCTCGGTGTCGCTGATCTTGATCGCGGTGACGTCTTCGAGCGTGAGCACCTTTCGCGTCGAGCGCTCCCACACCACCGCGGGCGCGCCGACTCGGGCATCCGCAGCGAAATCCGCAGCGAAGCGCTCGGCGCTGGCCGCCTCGTGCAGGTAGTCGATCTCCTCGTGGCAGGTCGCAGCGAACTCCTCGACGAGCGCCGGAGCGTCGACGCGCGACGACACCGCACGCACGCGCGACGCCCAGCGCGACACCCGGCGCAGGGCCGCGAGATCGACCGCGACGATCTCGTCGATGCCGGGGCGCTGCACTTTGACGATCACGCGCTCGAGGCCGGTGTCGGCCGCGTCGGCCGCCGACAGGGTGGCGCGGTGCGCTTGACCGAGGGATGCCGCGGCCACCGGCTCCGGGTCGAACGACGCGAACGCCTGTGCGAGTGGCATCCCGAGTTCCGCTTCGGCAGCGGCACGGATGTCGTCGAACCGCTCGGCGGGAACCTCGTCCTGCAGGTCGGCGAGCTCGGCGGTGATCTCGGGCGGCAGCACGTCGAGGCGCGACGACATGAACTGCCCGACCTTGATCATCAGACCGCCGAGTTCGACGGCGAGCGCGCGGAAGCGCCGGGCCAGCCGCAGCATCCGGGCATCCCGCGTGCGATCGGCGACGCGACCGAGCCCGAAGCGCGGCAGCACGAGCTCGAACCACCAGATCTGCGCGAACGCTCGAGCGGCGAAGCGCAGGATGCGGCGATAGCGAGCCCGGTGCACTGCCGAACTCCCTTCTGGCGGAATCACCCCTCGGCGAGGATCGCGTACAGCCTACGCCGGGCGTCTTCGAGGATCTCGACGCCCTCCTTCACCTGCTCGGGGGTGCCGGTGCGGCCGAGCTGCGCGGCCGCACTGGCGAGCTCCATGCCCGCCTTCGGCAGGCCGCCGAGCGGGCCCGACGCGCTGCCGCCGCGCTGACCGGCACCCTCCCAGGGGGCGGGCTTGGCGGCAAGTGCCTCCGACTCGGCGATGCCGGCGTCGGTGAGCGAGTACGTCTTGCGTCCGCCCTGCTCGTCGGCCGTGATGAGACCCTCGTCGGCGAGCAGCTGCAGGGTCGGGTAGACCGAGCCGGCGCTCGGCTTCCACGCGCCACCCGAGCGCTCGCCGATCTCGCTGATGATCTGGTAGCCGTGCATCGGCCGCTCGGCGAGCAGCGAGATGACCGCCGATCGCACGTCGCCGCGAGCCATGCGCGAGCCGCCGGTGCGCTGCTCGAAGCCGCTGCGCAGCTGCTCGACGGCCTCCCAGACGCCGGCGAGCGGATTGCCCGCGCCGTTGCTGGAGCCGAAGTTGAACCCACTGGAGGGGAACGATCCGTTCATGATGACCTCCTGTTGTTGAACGATGCTCAACGATATGTCGTTGAGTGTCGTTCGGCAAGGGGTTGTTCAGGTGCCGTCAGCCCCGGCGTGCTCGGCGGCGAGCTCGGTCAGCTCGTCGGCCGCTTCGCGCAGCGCGCGCACGACCTCCACCACTGTGGCGTCGGTGATCCGCGCCGCGGGACCCGAAACCGACACGGCGGCCGGCTGGCCGAGCCCCGGCACCGAGACGGCGATGCAGCGCACGCCGACCTCCTGCTCGCTGTCGTCGGCCGCGAACCCGCGCCCGCGCGCGCGGCGCAGGTCGGTGATGAACGCCTCTTCGTCGGTGATGGTCTGCGGCGTGAAGCGCGGCAGACCGGTGCGGGCGATCAGTGCGCGCACCTGCCGTTCGGGCATGGTCGACAGCATCGCCTTGCCGACGCCGGTGGAGTGTGGCAGCACGCGGCGGCCGATCTCGGTGAACATGCGCATGCGCTGGCGCGATGCCACCTGCCCGGCGTACAGCACCAGGTCGCCGTCGAGCACGGCGAAGTTCGCCGTCTCGTGGAACCGGTCCTCGAGTCTGCGCAGCAGTGGCTGGGCGGCGTCGGCCAGCGGCGGCACGGCGTGCCTGCCGAGCGAGATCAGGCTCGCGCCGAGCGCGTAGCGGCGGTCTTCCAGCTGGCGCACGTAGCCGAGATGGTGGAGCGTGCCGAGCAGGCGGTGCGCGGTCGGCACCGCGAGTCCGGTTCGGTTGGCGATCGATGCCAGTGACGCCTCACCTTCGGATGCCGACAGCGCCTCCAGCAGCGAGAAGGCGCGAGTCACGGACTGCACGGTGCCGGCCGGCGCGGCCGGCGGAGTGCGTCGATCTGGGGTGTCAGCTGTTCCCGCCATGAGTTCCATCATATGGAATCGCCGCTCCGAAAACATGCCCGTCTACCTAACCTGGAACTGCACTCCAGAGGGGAATGACATGACGAGCACGCGCCGGATCATCGCCGTCACCTACGCCACGGCGGCACAGGCGGTCGAGCTCGCCATGCAGATCGCCGCCGAACGGGGCGTTCGCCCCGTCGTGTCGGTCGCCGACCCGTCGATGACCGTGATCGCCTTCGGAATGGCCGACGGCGCGACACCTCACAGCGTCGAGACCAGTCGTCGCAAGGCCGCGACCGCGGCATCCACCCGCCGCCGCACCTCCCTCATCCCCGACGCGTTCGCCGTCGCCCTGCCCCTCGGCTCGGGCGGCCTGCTGACGACGATCGACGGGGGCCTGCCCATCTACTTCGGCGACCAGCACGCCGGCGGCCTCGGAGTCGCCGGCGGCACCCCCGCGCAGGACGCGGAGATCGCCCTGGAGACCCTGCGCCGCATCGGCGCTCGAACAGAAGGAATGGAACTATGACCTCGCACCTCAGTCGCGCCGATCTCTCGGTCGCCGCTCCCATCGTCGAGTTCGCCGAGGCGGCGCTCGCCGAGAGCGGGCGCGACATCGACGAGTTCTGGGCCGGCGCCAGTGCGATCATCCACGACCTCGGCCCCCGCAATGCAGAGCTGCTTGCGAAGCGCGACGAGCTGCAGCAGAAGATCGACCAGTTCCACCGCGCCTACCCCGGCGTGCCCGAGAAGGACGCCTACCGCGCGCTGCTCACCGACATCGGCTACCTGGTTCCCGTTCCCGCCGACGTCACCGTCACCACCGAGAACGTCGACCCGGAGATCGCCACGATGGCCGGCCCCCAGCTGGTGGTGCCGCTGTTGAACGCCCGCTTCGCGATCAACGCCGCCAACGCCCGGTGGGGATCGCTCTATGACGCGCTGTACGGCACCGATGCGATCGATCAGACCGGCGAGCTGGCGCCGGGCGAGGAGTTCAACCTCACTCGCGCCGCCGCCGTGGTCGAGCGCGGCCGCGAGCTGCTCGACCAGATCGCACCGCTCACCGAGGGCTCGCACCGCGACGCCACCGGCTACGCCGTCGACGCCGACGGGCTGGTCGTGCACACCGTCGGCGGCGACCGCCGGCTGACCGACGCCTCCGCTTTCGTCGGATATACCGGCGAGGCGGATGCTCCCGACACGGTGCTGTTCGTGCACCACGGCCTGCATGCGGAGATCGTCATCGACCGCGCAGGTCGCATCGGCTCGACGGATGCCGCGGGCGTGCAGGACATCATCCTCGAATCCGCCATCACGACGATCCTCGACCTCGAGGACTCGGTGGCTGCTGTCGACGGCGAGGACAAGGCGCTCGGCTACCGCAACTGGCGCGGATTCATGGACGGCTCGATCAGCGAGCCGGTCACCAAGAACGGCCGTACCTTCACCCGCGTGCCCGACGCCGACCGCACCTACCGCACCCCCGACGGCGGGGGCGAGCTTACCCTGCCCGGTCGCGCGGTGCTGTTCGTGCGCAACGTCGGGCACCTGATGCGCACGCCCGCCGTGCTCGACCGCGACGGCGAGGAGGTGTTCGAGGGCATCCTCGACGCCATCATGACCGCCCTGGGATCGCTGCCCGAACTCGAGGGCGCGAACAAGGGCACCAACTCGCGCACCGGCTCGATGTACATCGTCAAGCCGAAGATGCACGGCCCCGAAGAGGTCGCCTTCGCCGTCGAGCTGTTCGGCCGCGCCGAGCAGCTGCTGGGCATGCCCGAGCGCACGATGAAGATCGGCATCATGGACGAGGAGCGCCGCACGTCCGCGAACCTCATGGCGTGCATCGCCGCGGCATCCGACCGCGTCGCCTTCATCAATACGGGATTCCTCGACCGCACCGGCGACGAGATCCACACCTCGATGCATGCCGGGCCCTTCCTGCCGAAGGCGCTGATCAAGCAGCAGCCGTTCATGAAGGCGTACGAAGACCGCAACGTCTCGATCGGCCTGCAGTGCGGCCTCGACGGGCACGCGCAGATCGGCAAGGGCATGTGGGCCGAGCCCGACCTCATGCACGACATGCTCGAGAAGAAGATCGCGCACCCGAAGTCGGGAGCATCCACCGCCTGGGTGCCGTCGCCCACCGCCGGAACCCTGCACGCCCTGCACTACCACCAGGTCGACCCGATGGCCGTGCGCCAGACCCTCACCCCGACCGGCGACGAGGCGCTCGACGCGCTGCTCGTGCCGCCGCTCGCCGGTGAGGGCGACCTCACCCCCGAGGTCGTCGCGCAGGAGATCGACAACAATGTGCAGTCGATCCTCGGCTACGTGGTGCGCTGGATCGACCAGGGCATCGGCGTCTCGAAGGTGCCCGACATCCACGACGTCGGTCTCATGGAAGACCGCGCGACCCTGCGCATCTCGAGCCAGCTGCTGGCCAACTGGCTGATGCACGGCGTGATCACCGAAGACCAGATCGACGACAGCCTGCGCCGCCTGGCCGTCGTGGTCGACGAGCAGAACGCCGGTGACCCGAACTACGAGAAGCTCGCCTTCGGCGACGGCGAGAATCCGGGCATCGCGTACACCGCCGCCCGTCGCCTGATCGTCGAGGGAGCCGCGCAGCCCAGCGGATACACCGAGCCGCTGCTGCACGGCCTGCGCCGCGAGAAGAAGGCCGAGCAGGCGTCGGCCTGAGCCCTGCTTCGCCGCGCCGAGGTAGGCGAACACGCCGGCGTCGGTGATTACGGCCCGGATTGGTCCTACCTCGGGTTGTTCGCCTACCCCGGGTGAGCGGCGTCCCCAACAGAGTGGCAGCCCCGGCAGAGCGACATCCCCGGCAGAGTGGCATCCCCGGGCGAGCGACACCCGATGCCAGACGCAGCCGCCGGCGTCAACCCTTCTGTCGTCGCACGCCCACGAGTCGTACTCTCCTCTCATGAGCGAGCTCACCGCCCCGACCGGGCGCGAACCGGCGCTGCGCGCCATCCCCCCTGACGACGGCTCGGCACCGCGTGTGCTCGTGTTCGGCGCGACCGGATACATCGGGGGGCGACTCACCCCGCGGCTGCTGAACGCCGGGTACCGGGTGCGCGTGCTGGCCCGCGATGCGGCTCGGGCACAGTCGTTCTCGTGGGGTCGTGATGTGGAGATCGTCGAGGGCGAGGCCCAGGATCGGGATGCCGTCGCCGCAGCCATGCGCGACGTCGACGTCGTCTACTACCTCGTGCATTCGATGACCGGTGGCAAGGACTTCGAGCAGCAGGACACCGCGGCGGCCGAGTCTGTGGCGGATGCCGCGGCCGCAGCCGGCGCCAGCCGGATCGTGTACCTCGGCGGTCTGCATCCGGACGATGCCGCGCTCTCGCCGCACTTGCGCTCGCGGGTGCGGGTGGGCGAGATCTTCCTCGAGTCCGGCGTGCCGACGCTGGTGCTGCAGGCCGGTGTCGTGATCGGCTCTGGTTCGGCGTCGTTCGAGATGATCCGGCACCTGACCGACGTGCTGCCCTACATGCCCGCGCCGAAGTGGGTGCGCAACCACATTCAGCCGATCGCGATCCGTGACGTGCTGCACTACCTGCTGGGCGCGGCGCGCGTCGACGCGTCGGTGAACACCGCGGTCGACGTCGGCGGTCCCGACGTGCTGCGGTACGGCCAGATGATGAACGGATACGCCCTCGAGGCGGGGCTGCGGCAGCGCGCGATCGCGTCGCTGCCGGTGCTGACTCCGCGGCTGGCCTCGCACTGGGTCAACCTCGTCACGCCGGTGCCGCGGTCGATCGCGCGGCCGCTGGTCGAGTCGCTGCAGAACGAGTGCGTGATGAAGAACCACATGATCGACGAGCTGATCCCCCGGCCCGAGGGTGGCCTCACGCCGTATCGGCGGGCGGTGGCGATGGCTCTGGGCCGGGTGGATGCCGACGGCGTCGAGACCAGCTGGCAGGATGCCGAGGTCTCGGGGGCGCCGAGCGACCCGCTGCCGAGCGACCCGGATTGGGCCGGACGCACGGTGTTCACCGACAACAGGTCGGTGCACACGACCGCGCCGGTGACGGAGGTGTGGCGGGTGATCACCGGCATCGGCGGCGAGAACGGCTGGTACTCGTCGCGGTTCCTCTGGGCGGTGCGCGGGGTCATGGATCGTGTGATGGGCGGAGTCGGGCTGCGCCGGGGCCGGCGCAGCCGCTCGACCGTGCGCCCGGGCGACGCCGTCGACTTCTGGCGCGTGGAGGCCGTGGAGGAGCCGCTCGTACTCGAGTCGGGTGACGGCTCTCGGGGAGGTCTGCTGCGGCTGCGGGCCGAGATGATCGTGCCGGGTTCGGCCTGGCTGGAGCTGCGGGCAGTTCCGGATGCCGACGGCACCCGCTACGAGCAACGCGCCGTCTTCTTCCCGCGGGGCCTGCTCGGCCGGTTGTACTGGCTTGCGGTGCTGCCGTTCCACGGCTTCATCTTCACCGGCATGGCCGCGCGCATCACCGCCGCGGCCGAGCGCGGCAGCGCAGTTCCCGTCGACTGAGCCCCGTCGCCTGAGCCCCGTCGGCTGAGCCCCGTCGCCTGAGCCCCGTCGCCGGTGACCTCACCACGCGAGCGTAGGCGAACACACGAGAGCAGGACGTACGCACCCGAATTCCTCCGTCCTCGGCGCGTTCGCCTACCTCCGCGACGGCCCGACCCCTGCCGCCGCCCGACACGAGCGTCACCTCTAGCGCCATCGAACGATTAACGATAGATTCTCATCGTCAATCAACGAGAGGCGACCCCATGCGACACGGAACAATCCTCTTGCTGAAGGTCGTGATCGCGCTCGCCCTCGCGGGCTCGGTGGTGGTGCAGGTGATGATCATCCCGGCGGTCTGGCGCGACCTCGAGGGCGAGGTGCTGTGGGGCCGCATCGCGCTCGTGAGCATCGCGGCGCTCGGGGTCCTGACGATGCAGGTCTTCGCGGTCTGCGTCTGGATGCTGCTCACGCGCGTGCGCCGCGGCTCGATCTTCCAGGCATCGTCGTTCCGGCACGTCGATGTGATCATCGGCGCGATCACGACGGCAGCGGCATTGGCGTTCGCGTTGGCTGCGCTGCTGGCGCCGGGCGAGGTGCCCCCGGGGATGGTCGGGCTGATCGCCGGTGCCGGGTTGGTGCTCGCCGGGTTCGCGCTGCTGGTCGTCGTGATGAAGGCCCTGCTGCGCCAGGCTATCGAGCGTGAAGACGAGGCGCGCACCCTGCGCGACGAACTGGGCGAGGTGATCTGAGTGCCCGTCATCGTCGACATCGACGTGATGCTCGCCCGACGCAAGATGGGCGTCGGCGAGCTCGCCGAGCGAATCGGCATCACCCCGACCAACCTCGCGGTGCTCAAGAACGGTCGTGCGAAGGCGGTGCGCTTCACCACACTGGATGCCCTCTGCCAGGCGCTCGAGTGCCAGCCCGGCGACCTGCTGCGCTGGGAACCCGACGACAGTTCCGCTCGCTGACCGCCGCATCGGCCGCGAGGTTTGTCAACGGGCATCCGCGGCCCTCACCGGGATGACAGGCTGTACCCCCACCGACCGACGGGAGCCACGATGTCAGACCCCACGCCTTTCCCCACCGACCCGATGAAGGCCGAGGGCACCGACCCCGACCTGAGCAAGGATGACGATTCGCGCCAGGCATCCGACGCGACCGACGCAGAGCGACCCGACGACCGCGCGCCGACCCACGACGAGCAGATGCGTGACCGCATGGCGGCAGAGCAGCAGGACTTCGGCGAGAAGTACACGAACATCGACTGAAGGGGCACGCAGCACGCGCTCACGACGGCGAGCGCGAGCCCTTCCGAACACGGAAGGCCGGCGTCACAGCTGCTCGATGATCTCCGCGACGATGTCGTCGGGCGCCGCGTCGATCGAGACCACGATGCCGTCCTCGTCGGCGCCCAGGCGTTCGAGCGTCGCGAGCTGCGATGCCAGCAGTGAGGCGGGCATGAACTCGTGCGAGCGCGCCGCGGCCCGCTCGGCGAGCAGCGCGTCGGGTCCATCGAGATGAACGAAGCGGATGCGCGGAGCCGCTGCACGCAGCCGGTCACGGTACGCCCGGCGCAGCGCACTGCAGGCGACCACGAGACCACTGTCGACCGCTTCCGCGAAGCGCCGACCGACGGCGTCCAGCCAGAGCCAGCGGTCATCGTCGGTGAGCGGCACGCCGGCGGTCATCTTCGCGGTGTTCTCGACGGGATGCAGCGAGTCGCCGTCGAGGAACGGCACGCTCAGATGCCGGGCGAGCCGCCCGCCGACCGTCGACTTGCCACAGGCCGAAACGCCCATGATGCAGATCAGCGGGGGCTGCTCATTCACTCGTGCACCTCGTTCACCGGTCGTGCACGGTGCCGTCGAGCCGAGCCGAGCCGAGCCGAGCATCCCGACATTGCCTGATAGTTGATCACGTAGACCCACCTAATCGGCGTCGTCGAGCGATGTCAACTGATCGACGAAGCCGCCAGAGCCCCCATCGTCGATGAACGCCACCGCGCGTACGGCCCCGCATCCTCCTCGGCGCATCCGCTCTACGCTGGAACGTCTGCCTCATCCCCCTCTCGAGGCGCCTTCAGGAGCACTCATGTCCACCGCATCCGTCGATGATCCCGCCCGCTACCGGCCGAACCCGTCGGTGCTGACCGCGCTGAAGAGCCCGCGGATGCTGACCCGCGAGGTGCTCGCGGGTCTCGTGGTGGGCCTGGCGCTGATCCCCGAGGCGATCGCGTTCTCGGTGATCGCCGGGGTCGATCCGAAGGTGGGGCTGTTCTCGTCGTTCATCATGGCGGTGTCGATCGCGTTCCTGGGCGGGCGACCGGCGATGGTGACGGCCGCGACCGGCGCCGTGGCGCTGGTCATCGCGCCGGTCGCGCCGACGTACGGCATCGACTACTTCATCGCGACGGTGATCCTCGCCGGGGTGTTCCAGGTGATCCTCGGGGTGCTGGGGGTGGCGAAGCTGATGCGGTTCATCCCGCGCAGCGTGATGGTCGGGTTCGTGAACTCGCTGGCGATCTTCGTGTTCAGCTCGCAGTTCCCGCAGCTCATCGACGTGCCGTGGCTGGTGTATCCGCTGGTCGCGCTGGGAATCGCGGTGATGATCATCATGCCCAGGATCACGAAAGTGATCCCCGCGCCGCTCGTCTCGGTCGTGATCGTGACGGGCGTGGTGCTCGCCTTCGCGATCGCGGTGCCGACCGTGGGCGATCAGGGCGAGCTGCCGCGCAGCCTGCCGTCGCTGTTCATCCCGAACGTGCCGCTGACGTGGGAGACGTTCACGATCATCGCGCCGTACGCGCTCGCCGTCGCGCTGGTCGGGCTGATGGAGTCGCTGCTCACCGCGAAGCTGGTCGACGAGATCACCGACACCCACTCCCGCAAGGGTCGCGAGGCGTGGGCGCAGGGAGTGGCGAACATCCTGTCGGGCGCCTTCGGCGGCATGGGCGGCTGCGCGGTGATCGGCCAGACGATGATCAACGTGAAGGAGTCGGGGGCCCGCACACGCATCTCGACGTTCTGCGCCGGAATCTTCCTGTTCCTGCTCGTGGTCGTGTTCGGCGACTTCGTCGCGACGATCCCGATGGCGGCGCTGGTCGCGGTGATGATCATGGTCGCGATCGGCGCCTTCGACTGGCACAGCGTGCGCCCGTCGACCCTGAAGCGGATGCCGAAGAGCGAGACCTTCGTGATGGTCTCGACCGTGGTGCTCGTGCTGCTGACCCACAACCTCGCGGTCGGCGTCGTGGGCGGGGTGCTGGTCGCGTCGGTGCTGTTCGTGCGGCGGGTGGCGCATCTGGTCGATGTCACCCGCGTGGTCTCGGATGGCGTGGCTACCTACACCGTGACCGGCGAGCTGTTCTTCGCCTCGAGCAACGACCTGACGACGCTGTTCTCGTACTCTTCCGATCCCGTCCGGGTCGTCATCGACCTGTCGGGATCGCACGTGTGGGATGCCTCGACCGTCGCGGCGCTGGATGCCATCGAGACGAAGTACGCGGCGTACGGGAAGTCGGTGGAGATCGTGGGGATGAACGACGCGAGCGGGGTGTTTCACGGGCGCTTGAGCGGCGGGTTCGAGTAGGGAAGAACTCACGCCTGCACGAACGCCACCGCCCGCACCGGCGCGCCGTCGCCCTGCAACGCCTGGCCCCTCCTGACGCGCTGAGCGTACCGAAGTACCCCTAGCCCCACATGGGCCAGGCGCCACGCCTAGCGGATGCGCCGCGACCGCGCGGACGATCACCGACGCGCAGGATTAGGCTGCGATGTCGAAGCGCGCTCTCCCACCCCGGCGAGGCGTGCGAGCGGGGTCGACGTGCGGCGGCGGCACGAACCACACGGTGTTGCCGCGGCCGGGTGGGTCGATGCGGATGTCCCACCCGTTGTCGTGGATGCGATGATGGCAGGTCTCGCAGAGCAAGACCCCGTTCGCGAGATCAGTGGGCCCGGCGTCGCGTTGCCACCATCGGATGTGATGCGCCTTGGCCATGCCGGGCGGCAGTCCGCACATGGCGCATCCGCCGTCGCGTTCGGCGAGAGCGAGTCGCTGCGCCGGGGTGAACAATCGTCGCCGGCGCCCCCAGTCGAGCACTTCACTGTCTCCGCCGAGCACGCACGGGATGATCCCGCCGTCGGCAGCCATCCGGCGAGCCGCGCTGACGCTGATCGGCTGATCGATCCCGTCGATCGTCGCCGAGCCGGTCCCCGCCTGAAGATCCTGCAAAGTCATCCGCACCACCACGGTCGCGCCTGCAAGCGCGGGCGCCTGTGTCGTGCAGCCGAGCATGTGCGATCCGAACAGGCTCAGGGCGTCGGCCTGCAGCATCGGGACGGTGCGGCGATCGGCATCCGGCGCATCGGGATCCGGTGCGTCCTGTCGAGCCGCGAATGCGGCGGTGACGTATCCGCGGATCGCGGTGATCACCGGGGCGGCACTCTCGGGATCGAGCAGCGCGTTCAGGTGCACCATCCCGTCACGCTCGAACATCGTCAGTGAGCGCTTGGCGCGCTGCTCTTCCGCGCGCGGCTCCACTCCGTCCGGGTCCAGCCACGCCTCGGCACGGACGATCAGCTTGCGCACGTCGTCCAAAGACAGCCCGACCGCGGCCTCGGTGAGGATCCGCTCGCCCTCGCTCGTCCGCTCAGGCCCTGCAGCGATACGGCACCGATCGAGCAGGCTGATGATGAGCCCGGCCACCTGCGAACTGACTGCACCGTCAGACAGGGCTTCCCGCACCAGCGGATAGCGCGCGGGAAGCCGATCACCGAGCAGATCCGCCCGCGGAGCCGTCGCCTCCCCAACCTTGATGAGTCGAATCGCATCCCCCGTCGAGACGCCGGTGGTCGCGGCGATGAGTTTCGCCGGCGTGCGGTACCCCTGCTGCTTGGCCAGGCTGCCTGCTCCGAGCTCAGGACGCGACTCGCGAGAGATCCCCGCGGCGACGTCGGCGTGCACGGCATCCAATCGACGCTTCACCATCCCGATAGCGCTGTCGATGGCGATCAACTGGGTCAGATCCGTGGCATCTTCCGCATCGCCCCACGATCGATCGAGCGACGACATCGCTTCGATCAACGGCGTGAGCTTCGACATGCATCAATAGTACTTGTGTTCGATCAAGAGATCAAGCATTTACCGAAACTTTGTTCGAATATCTGCGAGCCGCTCTCGTCGGGCGCGGTGCTCAAGAGTCCCCGCACCCAACGCTCAGCCACGCTGCAAGGCGAGACGCGCCGCCGCCCGGATGTGCGGCGTCACGAGGCCGAAGGCACCGCGAGCCGACAGCGCGAGCAGTCCGTCGGTGAGCTCGCGAAGCACCCGATCCGCTTCGCCCCGGGCGAACCCCGCGCGGGAACGGCCAGAGTCGTACCAGTCGCCGTACTCGTCGTAGCTTCTCGTCTTGCGCGCCGCGTGCGCCTGCTCGAGGTATCCGGCGAGCTCGTCATACGACGCGGCGGATCCATCGGCGAGTGCGAGCAGAGCCGCGGCGCGAGAGAAGCGGCTCGTGTCGTACGAGTACGAGTACGTTCGCGCCCCGTCCGCGATCGCGCTGACGACCCGCGGGAAGGCCTTGACCGGATCGGCCATCAGCTGCTTCCCGAGTGCGGTGACCACGACCCGTCCTTTCAGCCGCCGGATGAGCCCCGCACGCCGCGCGAACGAGCTGAGCAGATCCGCCGCAGCATCGGCATCCCACTCGACGCCGGCGACGACCCCGTCGACGACGCTGGTCGGCAGCCACCCACTGGTGGCGTCCTGGTCGGTGCCGTCGGGCCCGACCGCGTCGATCAGGGCGCGCAGCGCGTGGGTCGCCTGTCGCACCGCATCGATGTCCAGCTGGTTGGCGTCGAGCAGCTCGGTGGCGTTCAGATGAGCTCGAAGGGCGAGCCGCCGAACCGGGGTCAGCGGTGCGAGCAGATCAGCGGCGAGCGAGCCGACGGAGATATCGTCGGGAATAGTTCGCAGGGCCTCCGCGCGGACGAACGGCAAGACGATGCCGAAGCGACGGACAAGCTCGCGGTTGGCCTGATCCAGATCCAGCGGCTGCGCGCTCGTCTGCCAGTCCTTGGAGGGCCGCAGCGAACTGTCGATGCCGGCACCCACGATCGACACACTCGCGTCTCCCACCTGCGGGTCGGGCGCGCGATCAACGGTGATGTCGACATCGTACGGAAACGACGGCACCCGCACCGCCGCCTCCGCCAGCGCGGTTGGCTTGTCGAAGAAGTCGTCATCCGCGTAGCGCACGGGACGGGCCGCGAACGGTATCTGCCATTCGTCTCGAACCACCCAGTTCTCGCCGCAGTAGACGTCCGGGTGGCGATACCTGAGTGCTTCGATGTCGTCATCACACGCTTCGACGCCGATGCTGAGCAGGTAGGCGTCCCACAGCCATGTCTCAGGCGAGTGCTTCGGAAGCTCGATCGTCCTGTCCCACTCCGGGCGACCCGCAACCGACACATCGATGCGCACGGCCGACGGAACGAACAGGTGCTCGCGATAGTTCATGCAGGCGACGATAGGCATCCGCTCCGACGCTCACCGCGCCGCATCCCGGGACCTGTGGAACACCTCTCAGAACCAGCCATTGTGCAGAAAGACTGGCCTCGATGCGAAAGCCGTCAGCGCGCCTGATATCCGGCGTGCAGCGCCTCGCGGTTCGGTCGCGCCCCCTGCTCCAGACGGCGGAAGAGCCATACCGGGTCGATCTGCAGGAAGTAGCGGAACAGGATCGTCACCGACTTCTGCGTCACCCGGCGGTCGTCGATGAGCAGCTGCACGCCGTGATCGACCGACCATACCGCGGCGGTCGCCCCGTCGACCTTCACGACCCACGACCATCCGGGCGCTCGCACATCCGGCGACACCTGCTCGATGACGGCGCTGAGACGCATGCCCCGCCGCACGCGCACCACCGCAGCGTGCGAGACGACATCGTCGCCCGCGGCGACACTCTCACGATCGACATGCACCTCGACAGATGAACCGAACACGACCGCGAGCCTAATTCGCGGCGGGCGCGCGCCATCGGATCAGTGGGACCCTCGGCTAACCGGCCCGCCTCTCGGCCACGGTGGCCTGGCCCACCGCGTCGTTCGGGTCGAGCCTCAGCCCGATGTCGACCAGCACGATGCGCCCGCACAGCCGCGGTCCTTCGCCACGGGTGAGACCGGCCTTGACCGCGCCGAACGTCACCGTCGTCGTCGCGGCGAGGACGACCTCGTCGGCCGCGCCGGTGTCGGCGTCGAGTCCGCTGGGCAGGTCGACGGCGACGACCACGGCGGATGCCGAAAGCAGGGCGGTCACCGCGTCGCGGGCCTGCCCGCGCAGGACCCCGCGCGCGCCGATGCCCAGGATGCCGTCGACGATCACGTCGTAGGCGGCCGGGTCGAGTTCGTCGAGACGGATGCCCGTCGCGCCGGCCTTCGTCGCCGCTCGCAGCGCCTCTGTGTGCACCCGGTCGGAGGTGCGCAGGATGTCTACGGGAACGCCGCGTGCCGCGATGTCGGCAGCGGCGAACAGCGCGTCGCCGCCGTTGTCACCTGGACCGGCTAGCACCAGCATCCGTTCGGGTTCGTGCTCGGTGATCACCTCGGCGAGCGCAGTGGCCGCCCGGCGCATGAGCGGCACACCGGCGGCGAGCAGCGGCGCCTCCCCCGCGCGCACCTGGGCGGCGGTGAAGGTGGGGACCGTGGTGGCCATGCTCTTACGATGCCGTACCGTCGGCCTCGGACTCCAGGTCTCGGAGCCGGCGGAGCTTCGCCCAGGGGTAGAAGGCGATCCACATGATCGAAGCGATCGAACCGCCCATGATCATCGACGCGATATCCATGACCGGGACTGTACGCGGTAGCTGAGCGGCTGGGATCCCCCGCGAGGGGGACATC
This sequence comes from Microbacterium sp. NPDC055521, assembly GCF_053619695.1. Lineage (NCBI taxonomy): Bacteria > Bacillati > Actinomycetota > Actinomycetes > Micrococcales > Microbacteriaceae > Microbacterium > Microbacterium sp. NPDC055521. The sequence continues at coordinate 72,899 of NZ_JBSHJX010000003.1, forward strand.
GAACGCTTCCTCCCGATCACTGCTGCCTCCTCATATGCGGGCGCGAGCTCTCAGGGCGGCCGTTCGAACACCATCGTCGCCTGGATGCGATCGCCGCCGCCGCCGAAGCCGGTGCTACCTGACGAGGAGGTGGTGATCGTGTGCAGTCGGTATCCGAGAGCGGCCTGCTTGTTGATCACCTTCTCGAGCTCGGTGAGATTCCCCGACCCACTGCCGAAGAACTTCTCTTTCAGCACGACCTGCAGCACGACGTAGCTCATGCCCTGCGGCGCGGGGCGCGGCTTGGGGCTCCGCCTTCTGCGTCGGCGCGTGCTCGGTTGATCGTCCCGTCGAGGCCGGGTCCTTTCGGAGCAGGCGGCTGCACGGAGTCGGTCCACTGCTGACCGTCCCACCACCGCATCGTTCCGGATCCGTCGTCGTACCAGCCCGCCTGTGCCTCAGCCACCCGAGCTCCTCTCTCATGTCTGGCTTCATCGCCATCTCTGAGACACCGTAGCGTCGAGACGTGCGCTACTTCTTCCCGAAATCCATACGGGGCACGAGATTCGCGGCGCGGTAGTGCCACCCGGGTAGATCGTTGTCATTCCGCGACTTCGAATGTCACACCCGACCGCTAGTATCTGGATCAGTTGCTCCGCACGGACGACAGGAACTCCCCGGGTTCAGAGTCTCGCGCCCATCACTCCTGGGCGGTGCTCGGCGTGCATGCAGAGCGCGCCTACGGCAAGCCGCCGTCGGACAATCCGGTGCTGCGCGCACCCTCCCGAAAGAGTCATCCATGTCGATCCCCAACCCTCCCGCACCCGATCAGCCTCCCGTACCACCCACTGCGCCGTACGGCACGACTCCGGTCGCGCCTGCGCCGTACGCGGCCGCTCCCCCGGCACCGTACGCGGATGCTGCCGGCCAGGCCGCCGCGGTGCCCGGCAAGAAGAACGTCGTCGCCCTCATCGCGATGATCGTCGCCATCGTCGGGTTCATCTTCGCGTGCGTCCCCGGTGCGCTGATCGTGGGCTGGGTTCTGCTGCCGATCGCCTTCGTGCTGAGCATCGTGTCGCTGTTCCTTAAGGGCGGGCGCAAGTGGATGGGCGTCGTCGGCCTGGTCGTGTCGATCATCGGCACGATTGTCGGGTTCATCGTGTTCTTCGTCGTCGTCGCGACGGCGTTCGACCAGTCGTTCGGCAGCGGAGACACCACCGTGTCGCAGCCGGTCGAGCAGGACGCCGAGCCCGCCGCGGATGCCGAGGAGCCGGCGGCGGATGCTGCGGCCGAAGGCACTCGCGAGAACCCGTACCCGCTGAAGTCGACCATCAGCAATGAGGACTGGACCGTCGTCGTGAACTCCTACTCGACCGACGGCGCCGCCGCCGTTGAGAAGGGCAACATGTTCAACGAGAAGGCTCCGGCCGGCTCGCACTACGAGATCGTCAACTACACGGTCACTTACAACGGCGCTGAGTCGGGTCTCTCCGGTGAAGTGCAGATGGCCGCGGTCACCAGCTCGGGCAACGTGCTGAACAGCTACGACGCCATGGTCGCCCTCGAAGACGGCTTCGGCCTCGACGAGCTCTACAAGGGCGGCTCGGCTACGGGCTCCGAGGCGTTTCTCGTGCCGGACGGCGAGACCGTGCTGCTGCGCGTGACGCCCGGCATGTTCGCCGACGAGGTGTTCGTCAAGCCGTAAACACGCAGTCCCGCTGGGGAGCGGACGCTACGGCGGGGAGTTCCCACGAGGGGTCGGAACTCCCTGCCACGGCGCCGTCAGCGCAAACGAAGGGCAATCAAGATGTCGCACGACTCACCGACAGCACCCGCGGGATGGTATCCGGACCCTTCGGGGGTGCCGCGGTACTGGGACGGGACGCAGTGGCTGGATATCCCGCCGCCAGCGCATACAGTTCACGACGAGACGGCGAAGCCACCGTCGGGTAACCGGCGGGGCCTGTGGATCACTGCAGCTGCGCTCGCTGCGATTCTGCTGATTGCCGGCGGTGCAGTGGCCGTGGCGACGAAGGTTCAGAGCGACCAGGCGGAAGCGGCAAGGTTGGCGGAAGCGGAGGCCGATGCGAAGGCCGAGAAGCGAGCGGCCGCAGAGGCAGAAGCCGAACGCGAACGCAAAGCGGCAGCGGATCAGCGGGAGCGTGCGAGCCGCGAGAGCTCGGTCACAGAGATCGAGGCATCGGTCAAGACGTTGGCCGAGACTCACGTCAAGGGCGGATTGATCGAAGGCGAGATCATCGAGGTGACCTGTTCACCCGTCGACGGGGGCTCGATGGACGATCTCGGGCAGCGAACCACCGTCTTCCAGTGCTTTGTCGCGAACGAGGACAATGGCGACGGAACGATGTCGGGCTACTACTACAACGCGACAATGAACTGGGACACCCAGGAGTACAGCTACGGACTCGGTGAGCCGTGATCCGAAGCTGAGCTCGACCTAAAAACTCGCGCTAGTTCCAGCGCCTTGACGCCATCACTTCGAAGCAGGAGCCCGATGAAGACTGATTTGACAACACCTCAGGGGATCTTCGGAATGCCTCAGCACCTCACGGTGCCGATCTACCAGCGCCCGTACGTGTGGTCGGAGGATGAGCAGTGGGCGCCGCTCTGGGCGGATATCCGACGCGTCGCCGAGCGTCGTATCGAGGCTCCCGGCTCGCCGGTCAGCCACTTCCTCGGTGCGGTCGTCACACAGGACGCTGCGGCCGGACCGGTCGGTGTCCAGGAGTTCGAGATCGTGGATGGGCAGCAGCGCCTCACCACGCTGCAGCTTGTGCTGGATGCCGCTGCCGCCGCGTTCGAAGAACGAGGCTTCACCGCACTGGCCGGGCAGCTCGGCTTCCTCACCCACAACGGCGCGATGTTCATGGCGTCCGCCGACTCCGGCCTCAAGCTCCGGCACACGAACCGCGACCGATCTGCGTTCGACGAGGTCATGCTCGCTGATCCGCCGATCGAGTATCGAGAGCTCGAGCACGGCGAAACGCTGATCGCCAGGGCCCACGAGTACTTCGCATCTCATATCGGGGCTTGGCTCGACGCCGACCCGCAGAACGCGAGCGCTCGGGCAGATGCCCTCGCGATGTCGTTACAACTCTCACTTCAGCTGGTGATCATCCGGCTCACCGCTGATGAGGACTCTCAGGAGATCTTCGAGACGCTCAATGCACGAGGAACGCCGCTGACGGCAGCGGACCTGATCAAGAACTACGTGTTCCAGCGACTGCGGGCTGAAGGCACAAATGCCGCTGAGGCCTACGCTCGCTGGCCCTTCGAAACGAAGTTCTGGGAAGCCGAGGTGAGCGTCGGTCGATTCGCTACGACGCGGAGTGCGTTATTCCTGGGGCAGTGGCTCGTCGCGCAGGTCGGCAAGGAAATCAGTCCGCGGTCGACGTTCGCACGATTCAAATTCTTCACTGAGCACGAGACCGAGCGGTCGATGTCCGATCTCCTCGAGCTGATAACCGCACAGGCCAAGGAGTATCAGCGCCTCACCGAGCGCGCGGCCGACTCACACGCCGACTTGGATCGCGTCGAGCTGCACTTCTACCGCATGAGCGTTGCGCAGGTGGAGATGACTAAGCCGATCGTGCTCTGGCTGCTCTCCCCAGACTCTGGATACAGCGACGCAACCGTGGCGTCGGTGATCGACTCTGTCGAGAGCTGGATCATCCGTCGGCGCCTGCTGCGGCTGCAGAGCAGCGACCTCGGCCGCGTGGCTGCAGAGATGATCTCCTATGCACGCAGCCTCCCGGAATCTGATCTGGTCGCGGGTGTCGAGCGGTACCTGACCGGACTGGTCGCCGCCAGCACCTACTGGCCCGGCGACGACGAACTGCGCACCACGTTGCGCTCCATGCATTTCTATCGCCGGTTCTCACAGCCGATGCAGCGCCTCTTCCTTCAGGCGATCGAGGATTGGTACCGGGGATACGCCTCGGCGAGCCGCTCGAAGACAGGCATCCGCGTGCACCGCGACAAGCACCAGGTGGAGCATCTTCTGCCCCGTGGCTGGCGGACGCACTGGCCAGTGGCGGATGCCGCCGCCGAGGCCGAACGAGACGACGCCGTGCATCGCCTCGGCAACCTCACCCTGTTGACGGGTTCGCTCAACGCATCCGTTTCGAACGCGGCCTGGTTAGGCGACGGCGGGAAGCGCGCAGAACTGCGAAAGCACGATGTGTTCCTGATGAACCGACCCGTCATCGACGACTCGGTCGACGGATGGTACGAGGTGAAGGTCGCGCAGCGAACGGATGCGATGATCGACGCTTTGTTAGAGACCTGGCCGGTTCCGGCTGGACACGAGGGCAAGACCGTGGATCGTTCGTCGCGTTTCAGTAAGGCCACCACGACATACGCAGACCTGATCACCGCGGGGCTACTCGACGTCGGAGCCACTCTCGTGTGCACCGACGAACGCCGGCCGGAAGCACGCGGCACGATCCTCGCCGGTGGGCAGATGCTTTACGAGGGCAAGACGTACGCGAGTCCGGCGGCCGCCGCGCGGGTCGTACGCGGCGGCCGAAGCGGCAACGCCTGGTACTTCTGGCGTCTCGAGAGCGGCGCGTGGCTGAAGGATCTGCGCGAGCACATGCTGCGGATGCGCGACTAACCGGCGAAACTATATCCGAGAAGCGCAGGGAATCCGTCTGGACACTCAAGTTCCGGGTGTGCACTTCCTCGGCGCTGCGCGGAACGAAATTCCACGATCGGGGTGCGCGCCGCTTCTACCCGATGGTGTACACACCGTTCTCTTCGAGAATCTGCGTTGGACGCCGCGGACGAAATCCTCACGCATCGTCCGCATCCCGAACCCGATGAGCTCGGAGCGATTTCCGAATCACGCGGATTCCATCGCACATTCATCAACTCTCCGTTCACGTACACCGATATGCGAGCAGGCTCGGCCGGCAGGACGTCCATTGAAGCAGACGGGGTGCACTCGGCCGCCTTTGATATCCGCCGCCGTGATCGGTTGTGTGGGGCGCCGGCGGTGGACCGTTGAGCGAGGCCGCGCGAGAGTGTCGGCAGCCGCCCCCAGTTACGGCGGCGATGGCAAGGAGGATTCACTGCTGTTCGACCTGGAACCTGTGGTCTGTAGCGCCTTACCACCCCTGAATCCATGCCGCTTGCGCGGTCCGCTCGGAACCATAAGATTTGCAAATCGAAATGCGCCGGAGGGGTCGGCCAATCCCTGCCGATCTCTGAACCGATTCCTTTCATAAATCGCTCCGCAAGCAGTATCTCCGCATGATCAGGGTTTGATGTCGGCCCGTGATGACCCATATAAGATACGATCACGGTGTCGATCATCTGGATCGGCCGGCAGCGCGCGTGCGGTGCTCTCGCCCCGCTCGTCTTATAGAACTGTTCAACCCGCCGGCGGACGTTGCTACATCTGACCGACCAACGAGCGACGCGCCCGCTTCAGGCACCTGCTTGATGGTTAGAGGGCCGTCGATCGTCGGCGTCACGCAATAGACCCGGTACCGGAAGCGACGTTAGAGCAGCTGCTCAGCCGAGGTCGTGAGCGCACTGACCTGACAAGGCGCTTCTCTGAGACCTTGGCGCCGGCGCGCTCACGACGGGGTCATCCGAGGTAATGAGGCGATGAGAGCGACAAGCGGCGGGAACGAGCGCGTCCGATGGGCTCGCCGAAAGCCAAACAGAACACCTGTCCGCAAGAGCAGCCCGCAGGGAAACAACCGCAACGACAACTGACGTCCGCCCCACGAACTACAGTAGCCACGACCCAGCTGAGACCTGAGACACGTCGCCAAGTGTGCCCGTTCTCACCTGAGCAGGAGGATACGATCAGAGGGATGGGAAATCCGTTGACACTCGCAGCGGTAGAGCGCGCCGCCACCCGACCGATGGACGCAACCGAAGTCGTTGCGGCCTCTCGCCGTGCCGCGGCTCACGCCCACGCCCACGCAATCCGGACGACAGACCGTCGCGCACTCCATGACTCACTGGATGACCTGCTAGTCCGCCTGTCCCGCACGCCGCTCGCCGAGATAGCCAAAATCGCACACGACGAGGCTGAGGTACGGACCCTCGCCCACACAATCGACGTGAACGATCTCGCCGTTCACCAAATCGTGTCAAGTGTTCGCGAGCCCCTTGTGCTCGCCCACGCCGTTTCGCTCCTTACTGAAAAGGCTCTTCATACCCACATCGACCCTCGCACGGATCGCGCGGTCAGAAACCTCTCCGGGTCCAAACGAGCGGGAACCTTCTTCACACCACCGCGTATTTCACAGGAGATGGCCACATATGCCCTTCAGGGCCGCGATGAGATCGGCATTTCCCTCGAACCGGCGTCAGGAACTGCTGCTCTTTCAGTCAGCCTCATCGCAGCCGCCAGTCATGCTGGCGTGTCTATTCAGGAAATCGTTGCATGGGAGATGAGCGAATATCTCGCCAAACTATCCGAAATAGTCCTCAACGCTGTTGTAGAACGACTGAACTCTTCGACTCGCATCACCGTTCGGGCAGGCGACGCAATTGCCCGTTTTGCAAAAGACGCTATATATCCGGATCTGGTCATAATGAATCCGCCATATGGTCGGGTTAAATACCTTGCATCTGAGGCAACCAACGCGGAGACCAGGGCAGCAAACACATCGGCGGCAATTAACGCCGGTAGGGACTGGGCTAGATCGACCCAAGCGCGGTACGCGGGTGCAGCATCCAACCTCGGTCTCCGCGAACGGGGGCTTGACCATCAGCGCGTCTTCATGGCGGCAGCGATGAACTCTCTCAATCACGGTGGACGCATGGTCTGTATTGCGCCTTCAACTTGGATGAGCGGTCCCCAATCCAAAGATATTCGCGAAATCCTTCTGTCACGACAGAGGGTCGAACGGATCGTACTGTATCCCGAAGACGCGAAGCTCTTTCCCACAGTAAATCAGCCCACCGCAATCGTGGTCGCCGATCAATCGATGCGTCACGAAGGGATCGAAATCGTGATGCGCTCTCGCTCCCCGGAGGATAGCTCACGGCACACCGCAAGCTATCACGAAATCTTGAACGCGCCCGATCGACAGATGAGCGTACCTTTGATGAAGCCCGAGATGCGAAATGCGTTCATTGTTGCATCTCAGCTCCCACGACTTGCATCACAAAACATAAAGAACGCTCGGGGTGAGCTGGATCTCACCGCGGACAAATGGATGCTCTCGAACGTCCCGAACAACACACGAGTAATTCGCGGAGACCAGATCGAACGCTATCGACTCTTCGAACCAGGCAGCTCCGCCAAGGCGGGGTTCATTTCCCAAGACGGTCTTGCCACGCTCCGAAAGCGAGCCAAATGGCCGGATACTCAGGCGCCTCGCATCGTTGGCCGCCAGGTTGCCTACATGGGGAAGTCTCGGCGCTTGAGCTTCACGGAGGTACCCTCGGGTCAAGTTGTCGCAAATTCCTGCAACTATCTCCTGGCGAGCAACCAGCAAACACATTTCGCACTGCTGGGGTACTTAAACAGCACTGTGGCCGAATGGTGGTTCCGGCTTCACAATTCCAACAACCATGTCTCGAACGGCGAGCTCGCGACATTGCCATGGCCGTTCGCTGACGCCTCGGTCCTTGAGGCCGTTGCAGCTGCGGCTTCACTGCGCTTGGACTCGAACATAACGAATATCGGATCATCAACCCGCCTTGAGCAGATCATTGATGCCCTAATCTGCTACGGAACAGGCCTAACTCCAGCTTCAGCGAGACCTGTGCTCGCAGGGACGATGAACACCGTAGCTGAGGAAAACGTCCTCGCCCTCTTGGAACAGTTTCGCAAACATGGGGTACCTCGCCACCTTTTGCGACGATCTACCTGGATGCAGCATGAATTGAACACGCTTTCCGCGCTCGACTACGAAATGATTCGGCATGTCCCAGCCGGAGGAAATTGGCAAAATATTCCGGAGTCGGTGCCATCCCAGCGACTGGCGCAAATTCGTGAGATGTCTGCCCAACGAGGCATAGTTCGCACCACATACTACGGTCGGTTACGTGCAGATCAGCCGTCTTACACAATCGCGACTTACTATAATCGGCCAGGAAATGGAACCAACATCCATCCATACGAAGACCGGACCCTGTCACACCGAGAGGCCGCGAGACTGCAGTCGTTCCCCGACTCATATGGGTTCATAGGTGGTGACGGCGCGATTCGCACGCAGATCGGGAACGCCGTACCTCCATTGCTCGGACACGCAGTTGCGAAGCGTCTGCGCGAAGCTGGCGTTGAAGATGGGCCTGTCGTCGACCTGTTCGCTGGAGCGGGCGGCTTGTCCCTCGGGTTCGAGCTCGCCGGCATGGATGTGGCCGTCGCGGCCGACAATAACCCGGCCGCATTGCGTACCTATGCGTTCAATCGGCCAACCGAACCCATTCCAGATCCCGGATCCACGCGGACTTTGCTTGTCGAGGCCGACCTTTCGAACAAGGACGTCCGCGAGGGCGTTTACGAGTCGATTCGTCAGAAACTCGCCGGGCGGCAGCCAAGTGTTCTCGCAGGCGGACCGCCGTGTCAAGGCTTTTCGTACGCGGGCTTTAGGGACCCAAATGACCCTCGAAGTGACCTGGCGGTCGCGTTCCTCGATTTTGTAGAAGCCCTCAATCCGCACGCGGTTGTGCTGGAGAACGTGGAAGGACTGCTCACCTCGCAAGGTGGCCGCGTTGCGGCCGAACTGATCAGCACGCTCAACGATCTCGGCTATCCCGTCACTAGCCCCTGGCTTCTCGCAGCCGAACAATATGGGGTTCCCCAAATGCGGCGACGAGTGTTTCTCGTAGCGATGAAGGGCGCGCCTGTGTCTCCGCCCGCTCCCGTGTTTGATCGGTGCAAGGGTCGACGCGAAGATCAGTCGGTTAGTCGAAATGGTTCGTATCCTGTCACAAGCGCTGAAGCATTTCTCGGCCTACCATCGATCGTTGCACGCTCGAGCCGTCCCAGGTTGCCTGCAAGGACCGCGTATTCGCGCTGGGCGAGCGGAGAGCTAGATGCCGATACCTACTTGATCGAGCACGCGTCGTCTAAAGGATAGGAAATGAGCCTCGCTACCAAGGAAGTTGGCGATTTTCGTGACGCGGTCACGCGTCTCGCAAGTTTCGGCAATTCGCAAACTCGTCCGCTTGGGCCGAATTTTGGCGTAGCGATCGCGGTGATGCTCCATCGTCATGATCCGTCTCGCTTCATGGTTACTTCGGATGGAGAGCCGACAACAACCAGCCAACTTCAATTGGAGGTGTGTGATCCCACATGGGAGAAGAAGGAAGAGTTCCTTCCGAGCACGGCCTCCGGACCGATCTACAAGCCGTTCACGGAAAGCTTTAAAGGGCGATCGCCTGCAGTCAACAACTGGCGAAACTCGTTCGATATCCAAGGTGGCATCGGATGCAACGCTCCGCTTACCCCGCTATATCTTCAATCTGCGGATTATATCGCGGAGCATAGGTTTGATTGCAGATTTCGTGATCAGTTGACAGGCCAATGCGGGCTATCGCAGGTCGATGCGAAGTGCTTCAACCCAGAGAAGAAGGGCAATGGGGTTCCCGCTTGGGCCCCAACCAACGCGGGTCATCGACCAAAGTTGCTGCGAAGGGCAGCAGACTCGAGCGGTTCCCTGGGGTACTGGTCGATTGAACCCACGGTTGACAGTCTCGCTGATCTGCTCCGCGATCCGGGTGTTCGTGTGCCTGCCAATGACTTTGCGACTGTGCTCTTCGGGGGAAGCGCCTACTGGTCGGAGGAGGGAAGCGGCAATTCAGCCGTACGACTTCAAAAGCTTCTCGCCCTCGATGATGAACGCTTTCTAACCATTTTCGAGGGCGCCCCAGTTGCCGAAATATCCGTCAATCAACAGACTGCCAGTATCGCTGCCTCGGAACCCCCACAAGACGCAAGAGATATCCTTCCGCTCAACTTCGTCCATAAAGCGTCACTTGCAGCACCGCTCGACTATGTCGAAGCTGACCTCACTATAGTCATTCAACAGGCAGGAAAAGAAGGAGATCCTGAACAACGCAGGCGTTTGCTCGAAAGTGCTACCCGCGGGCACCGGCGTGTGCTTAACACATTGGCTAAAGCACTGAAGCACAGGGGCTACGACGTCGATGAACAGCCCGGCGGATATGACCTTCATGCGTTCGATGGTAAGTTCCGCCATCTTCTCTTCGAGGCAAAGACCTGGACTGCGTCGAACCTCGCGTCCCAGGTTAGATCTGGTTGGGCGCAGCTGGAGGAGTACGCTTATCGAAACCAATACCTCCTTGGGGAGTCCGTTGAACTCGTCCTGGCGCTAAATCACAAGCCACCCGTTGACTTCTGGGCATGGAGCTGGTTCACGAATCGTGGAGCTCCCTACGTGATATGGCTAGAGGGCGAGCACTTTGCAACATTCGACGATCATTCAGGCTGGCTTGATGCACTGATGGGGACCGCAGATTCAAGTGCCAACGGTGGGTCTGCGATCCCTGTGCTTCCCTTCGACCTCGAGAGCAGCCAAGAGCCGTAGTTCGTCCAGCAGATCGGTCAACACGATCAAACACCTGGAGAGCACTGCCCCACCTCATACGAATAGCAGCTTTCATCGTCGAGCCCGCGCGAGGTTGGAGAGACGGGGTCAGGCATCCCCTCCCGCGTCGATCCCCAGCCGCGAGCTCGCCGCCTCGATGCCCCTAAGCGCCTTCGCGTTTCCGGCGGGCTGCACGGCCTTGCGATACGCGCGGCGAATCTCCGCCGAGACGACGTCGGTGAGGTAGCCCCACGGGTCTTCGGTCACCATGAGCCAGGTGTGCTCGGCATCCCACGCGGTGTCCTTCACCACCTCGAGAACGACGGCCGCGGCTCCGTGCGGATCGATCGGCGCGCCCACCTCGGCGAGCACGCGGCGTCGGATCTCTGGAACGATGCAGCGAAGCGCCTGACGACGGAAGCCGTCGCGGTCGAGGTCCTCCTCACCGACGTTGAAGATGCCACTGGCGCGCAGCGCCGTGAGGAAGGTGCGCAATTCGTCGTTGGTCCAGTTGATTTCGGGCATGACGGTCTCCTGTCGTGAATGAACGAAACAAGAGAGCCGCCGCAGCCCGTTACGGGTGCGGCTTCTCTCGGAGACGTCGAGGGCGACGGGACATAGGGATGAGAGTACGCGAGGGTAGAGGCATCAGGGCGGTGCCGCTAAGAGACAGTGCCACGACGTTTCGACTTGCTCCGCTCGCTCAACGATCGGGGAGGCAGTGATCTTCCAGCGCACCACGGTCCCCACCACCGCAATCACCAGCGCCACCCCCACCGGCAGCACCTCCACCTCCAGCGCCATCAAGAAGATCTGCCCCGCGACCTGGGCCATCTCGCGCAGGTCGCCGTCGAGCACGCGCATCCCGAGGGCAGAGCTGATGGCCGTGAACACCGCGGGCAGCATCCAGAGCGTGAACAGACCGACCGCCCACACGACCAGCCGCGAGAGCGGACGCACCCCGCACCAGATCAGCGCGGCCGCGACGATCACGGCGGGCACCCAGCGCAAACACCATGGCGAAGATGCTCAGCGCGTCGTACTGGCTCAGCGGCAGCAGCGAGGACGGCATGTCGGAAGTCTCAGTCTCCTCGTGCCACAGGTTCTGCAGCGGCAGCCGGCCGCCGCCCACCCACGACGGGAAGAGCATGAGAACGGCTATCGCGACGCCGACGATCAGAGAGACCCAGGCGGGCCTCGGCGCGGCAGAAGAATTGACAGCGGTGTCGGGATGCACGAGGGCAGTCAACCGGGCGAGATCTACGCGTGTCGACAAACGGTCGGAGAACGCCGGCGTTTGCTGCTTTACTCAGGGCGTGGATACGACGACGACGTACGGTGTGGGACTGGCCCTCGTTCTGCTGCTGGTGCTGGTGCTGCTCGTGCACCGGCGGCAGCGCCGGAAGTGGAAGGCGCAGCGCGCTGACGATGCGCGGCTGCATCAGCAGCACCTCGCCGGTGTCGCCGCCGAGCACCATCAGCACGTCCTGGCGCTGCAAGCAGGGCAAGCCGCCAGCGACGCGCTGCGCGACCGGGCGATGCACCTCGCCGCGCGCGGCATGCGGTGGGAGCTCAACTCCCGCGAAACGCTGGTGAAGGCCTGCGAGGCCGCGTCGCTGAACGCCATCGTCGCGACCAACGTCGTCTTCGCGGTCGTCTCGGAAGAGCGCGCGTTCTGCGCGCAGATCGACCACGTCGTCGTCACCGACAACACCGTGCTCGTCATAGACAGCAAGTACTGGAACGGCTTGGTCTTCGACGGCACCCGGCCGTCGCAGCTGGCCGCTCCGCTCGCGGCGCTGCTCGACGAGAAGAAGCTGACTCCGCCGTTCGCCGTGCATCTTCGTCAGCGCGACGACGCATCGATCGGCCTGCGGATCGAGGCTGGGCCGGCATCACCGGCTCGCCAGGTTCGCCTCGGTGCCTCCCGCCTGCACGCGTACCTGGCTCCCCGCGTGGGTGAGCTGCCGTACATCGACACGTGCGTTTTCTACTCGCATCCGGATGCCACGGTCGTCACCCCGGGTTTCGACGTACAGGGCAGAGCCCGCACATCGATCGCCGATGTGCACACGATCGGATCGATGCTGCAGCGGGCGCACACCGCCCGCCCCGAGCAGTCATCGCCTGAGCGGGTCGACCGGATCGCCGAAGCGCTGACCGAACTGGGCGCCGACATCGTGCGCACCGGCGCGTTCGCTGTCGACCGCCCGGTGTCGCCGGTCGCGCTCGAGTACCGCGTGCAGACACGGCGCGAACGCTCCCTCGCCCGCGCCGGTTCCACGCCCGCCCCACCACGTCCGGGCGCGGCCGGTCGTTGACGCCGGCGTCAGGCATCCGGCGCCAGCCCAAGAAGAATGCCGCCCCTCAGCGATACAGCTGCCGCGCGACGTAGTCCTTCTTCTTCTTGCCTCCCACCAGGATCTCGTCTGGCAGGAAGGCCTCTCCGTTCGCTCCGGCCTTGAGCGCATCACGGCGCTTCGCCTCATCGCTCAACGCGGCGTCGGCCGCGAACGCGTCGAACGCCGCCTTGCGCGTGCCGCTCGAGGTGGTCGCATCGGCGAGCGCCGCAGCATCCCAGCCGAACGTGTTCGTGAGCAGGTCTTTGTTGGCCTGAGCACTCAGCCAGGTGACATCGCCCTTGTACGCGGCCGCCTCGAACGTGATCATCTGCGCGAAGGTCGGCGCCCGAGAGGTGAGCGTCGCGAAATGGGCGGTGTGTTGAGTCTCGTGGCGCAGGGTGAGCACCCCCGCACCGCGTACGAAGTCCTCGGCATCGGCGAGAGGAACGCCGTTCGCCACCGCGTCGGCGATCATCTTCTGCAGGGCCGAGAGGTTGACGTAGATGTTCTTCGGGTCGTCGGTCCACGCACCGAACTCGACGCCCGCGTAGGCCTTGCCGTTCGGGTGCGTCGCGAGATCGCGCAGGGTCACGCCACGCAGCGCGATCCCGGCCTTCAGCGCATCGTCGCGGAGGGTCTTCAGCAGCAGCGTCTTCGACGAGCGGATCGACGTGCTCGATCCACGGGTCTTGAAGTCGGCCAGCATCATCGGCACACCCAGTGCGGAGGTCGTGGCGCCCAGCCGGTCGGGGGAGACCGACGAGGCGTCATCGGCGAAGGCGAGCTCGCGCGCGAAGCCGCTCGGCCCCGGCATGAAATCAGTGCCGCCCGAGCCGTCGGATGCCGCATCCACCGTGCCCGTGCCAGCGGAGGGATCTGTGGATGCCCCCGACTCGGCCGACGAGCCGCCCGCGCCGGATGAGACGCCACCGGAGCCGCCGCGCGTCGTCACTCCCCGCTCGTCCATGTCGCGGCCGTGGTTGATGCGCGCGCCGTCGCCCGAGATGCCCGCCTCACGCCCCTTGGCTGCCTCGCCCGACTTGATCGCGGTGAACATGTTCGCGGCGGCCTTGCCCATCTCGGTGGCCTGGGTGGTCGCGGCCTGGAAGTTCGTGCTCGCGATGCGACCCGCCTCTGTGGCGGCGTTGAGGGTGCCGGCGGATGCATCCTTCGCCACGTCCTGCGTGCCGGCGAGGCCGGCCATGTCGCGGAACATGCTTCCGTTCGCCAGCGCGCTGAGCGCCGCCGAGAGCCCCGCGGGTTCGGGCAGCACAGTGGGTGCCGAGATGCCCAGCACCGGTGCACTCAGCTGCCCGGGCTTCAGATCATCCGTCGTTCCACGCGATCCGGTCCCGACCGGAGAGATCTCGGGCGGCTGCAGCGGGATCGGCGAGTCCTGCCAGTTCCAGAACCGGGTGATGTCGAGCTTCTCGGCCGCGTTCGAGCGCCCGAGCACCGCCTCGGCGAAGACGCCGGCCGTGGGGATGGGCACGAGCCGGGTCGACTGGGTGCCGAAGTCGATCCCGCGGTCGCGCAGCAGATCGCGCCAGGTCGCGTACTGCGCGAGCCCGCTGGCGTCGCCGTCTTCGGCGGGCGCGCGCAGCACCAGGTAGTTGCCCGACACGGCGATCGGATTCGGCTCGACCTGATCGGCGAGCGGTTTGCCCAGCCACGACACATCGGCGAGCAGCAGAGCGAGGGATGCCGCATCCAGACGCCCCAGAACGACGCGGGTGTAGTGGCTGCGGTTCGCCTGCAGGTGGGCGAGCAGCTCGGCGCGGCGCCCCACGGCATCCCCCCGCAGGAAGCAGACCTTCTGCATCGCGCTCGTCGCCAGCACGGCGATCGGCACGACGGCGAGCGACTGCTGCCCGTCGGATTCGTACCGGATGACCATCGACCCCTCACCCGCGGCGGCCGAGTCGCGGGCCACGTGGATCGCGTCGATGCTGCGCGCGGCGACACCCTGCGGAAAGTCGACCTGCCCCGTGCCCGCCGCCACCATGAACGTGCTCGCCTCGGCGGCGACCCCCGGCTGGTCGAGTCGCACGCGATCGACGACGACATCGTCGAACGCGATCGAGGTGATGCTCGCGTCACCGGGGATGACCTCGGCGATCGGCCCGGGACGCACGACGGTGAATCGGGTCACCACGCGCGTCGGCTGCCGCGGGTCATCCACCGGCGGCACGTCGGGCGGATCGTCGGGAAGGGGAGCGTCGTCGCCCACCCGCCGCATCGCCATCCGTGCCGTCGCGGCGGCCGCCGCCGGCGCCACCGCCAGGTCGGCGACCGTGATCGGCCTCGGCACCCGCACGGCACTGTGCACCTCGATGCGCCCGCGGTCGTCGATCAGCAGATCCGCCGCGCGCGGCGTGAGCGCGCCGGCGAGCAGTTCGCCGCGGAAGCGCGCGACGAGATCAGCATCGGATGCCGTGCTGAAATCCAGCAGCTCGAACGGCAGGAACAGCGCCCGGTCGAACCGGTTCAGCTGCACCGTGACCCGGTAGATCTGCACGACCTCGTAGTACTGCACGGTGAGCGCGTGCATGTGGTTGTAGTTCGCGACGATCCGGGTGCTGACCTGCTCGTGCTCGGACTGCGAGACCTCTCGCACGGCTGTCGCTCGGCGGTTGCGCACTGAGGTCGCGAACTGCTCGGTGCGGTCGTTGACCCGCTGATTCATCTCGGCGAGCACCGAGCGCGACCCCACCGACCACGATGCGCTCGTCGCCTCGGACTGCGTCTCGGATGACTGGCTCGTGTACGAGCCGCCACCGCCGAAGCCGAGCGCGCCGCCGATCGCACCGGCCATGCCCGCGATGCCTCCGCCGACACTGGCCGCGAAGCCCTTCGACTTGCTCGACGACTTCGACCATCCGGTGGCGATCGACCCGCCCTCCTGCATCTCTTCGGCCACCGCGTTCTGCACTTCGCTGATCGCGCGCACATGGTTCGTCGCGTTCGACAGGCGCTCCCCCTCGTCGACCGACTCGCTCGCCGTCGTCGTGGTCTTGCGGGTCCAGTCCATGACCGCGAGCCGGGTCGCCTCGCCGGGTGCGAGCGCGAGGGAGTGGACCATGTGCCCGAGAGTGAGTCCCTGCGCGAACCACGACTGCGCGTAGGTGGCTATCGCCCCGATCGCCGGCGCACCGAAGGCGAGTCCCCCGCCGGCCAGTTTCGCGAGCGAGAGAGGCGCGGAGAGCGGCTGCTGAGCCTGGGCGGCATCCGTTCCGAGCATGAAGAGCGTGTCGTAGTAGACGCGCTCGGTCGGGTAGTCCCCGAACGCGGGGCGCAGCTCTTCGGCGGCTCGCTCTTCGGTGTTGCCGAGATCGGTGCCGAGCGCGACGCCGACCATCTCGTGCGCGACGCGTCGTGGCGGCCACAGCGCGAGCTCGCGGATCGTGCTGACCGACAGCGCTGCGGTGAGGGCCAAGGCGACGGCCTGCGACACCCCGTGCAGCCGTCCGAGGGGCAGACCGGGCACATCCTCGGGCGGCACTCCCGCTCCCGACGTGCCGAGGATGTCCTGCGGCACGAGCTGCACATCGGAGTCGGCCGCGGCGAGAGCGGCCGACGCGCGGGCGAACACCGACGAGGTGCCGAGGTCGAAGATCGATCCGATCGTGAGGGACGAGAGGGCGGATGCTGCCGCCGCACTCACACCGATCAACTCGGTGACCGGCTGCTCGAGCAGCTCGCGAAGGCTGAGCTCGCGGCTCGACTCGCGGACGAGGTCTGCAAAACGGACAGGCATGGCTGTCTCCGATCCGCGTCCCGCGGGGCGCACGCTGACGATCGAGATGATGCGAGGAGCACTCCTCACATCGCCGGATGCTACTCCGCCGCGCGGCTCCGCGACAGGCCACCTTGCGAGGACGCCACCACCCCATCCCGGCGAGACGTCACTTCTCGCGGGCGGGCCACCGCGCCGGGGCCCGCTGTCGTACCCCGCCCGTACGCTGACCTCATGACCCGGTACCGCCGGCGCGTCGCCCTCGTCGACAGCGAACCCGAGATCTGGCGCGAGTTCGACATCGACGGGCGGATGCCACAGCGCTCACTGCACATCGCCCTGCAGACGATCATGGGGTGGCGCGAATCGCACCTGCACGCGTTCACCGATGCCGACCCCGACCGGCCGTCAACGCAGGGGCGGCGCTGGGAGTCGCCCGACTTCGCTGCTGAGAACGGGGCCCTGTCGGAAGACGCGGCCACCGTCGACCAGGTTCTCTCGAACCTCGGCACCCTCTGGTACGAGTACGACTTCGGCGACGGCTGGGTGCACCGCCTCGATGTCGTCGAGCGCCGGCCGGATGCCCCGCTGCTCGCGCCCGTGGTGCTGCTCGACGGGGCGAACCGCGGGCCGTTCGAAGACGCCGGCGGCACGCACGGATACCGCGACAAGCTCGCCGCGCTGGCCGATCCGCAGCATCTGGAGCACCGTGAGGTCACCGGCTGGGTGCGCGCGACCGTCGGCCCGTGGGCGCCGCTCTCGCCCGGCGCGTTCGACCTGGTCGGAGTGCAGAGTGAGCTGAATCTTATGTTCAACCCACAGGGGTCGGGGCTCTCGCCGTACGACATGTCGGGTCTGGTGAAGAGCGACGAGTTGCGCCGCCCGGGAGACGTCACCGACGCGTCGCCGATCGTCGAACTGGCGGCGCAGCTGCCGCCGCCGATCCGCTCCGAGCTGCGCCAGCACCTGCACCGCACCGGCGTACTCGAGCCGCTCGAGCCGCTCGAGTTCGACGACGAGACCGCGGCGCGCATCGTGCGCCCCTTCACCTGGCTGATGGAGGCCGTCGGCCCCGACGGCCTCGCCCTCACCGCCGCGGGATGGATGCCACCCGCCACCGTGCTCGCCGGCATGACCGAACTGGGCCTGCTCGACGACTGGATGGGCGCGGGCAACCGAGAGGATCTCACCCCGCCGATCTCCGAGCTGCGCGACGCCGCCCAGCGGCTCGGTCTGGTGCGCGTGCAGAAGGGACGCCTGCTGCTCAGCGCCGCGGCGAAGAAGGCCCTCGGCGACGCCCGCGCGCAACTGCAGCTGATCGCGCGCGGGCTGTATCGCAAGCTCAGCGACGCCGAATCCGACGCCGCGGCCCTGCTGCTGCTCGCCGTCGCCGACGGCACGCCACTCGTTGAGCGCTGGCACGCGATCGCGTTCGGTCTCGAGGTGTGCGGCTGGCAGTCCTCCACCCGCCTCGCGTTCACCGAACGCGACATCGCGCACGTCACGTTCCACCCGCAGCGGGTGCTCGACCTGCTGGGGGAAGCGCTGCGGCGCCAGCATCCGGCGACCGCATCCGACGACCTGCGTCTGTTCGCACGGGCGGGGCTGCGGTGAGGGCCATCGGCCGGCGCGAAGCCTGATCTCGCCACCCACGCGCTTCCCCCTCACCTGCAGCACTCGGGCGCGCGTGATTCTGCCGTGTCCGTACCTGACGGCGGGGATCGTCGCTACAGTGTCGCTCGTGACCAGCTTCTCAAAACGAGATCTCCCGGCAGCGCTCAAGCTCATCGACCCCGACCTGGCGAGCCGACTCACGTCCCATGATGTCGAGGCGCTGTTCGGCGAGGCCCGTGCGCTGCCCATCGAGGGCATCACCGTAGAACCGGCCCCTCTGCACTCATACTGGCGCGGCGATTCCCCTGTCTTGGAGATGGTCACGCCCGACGAGCGGTGGCACATCAACACCACCGAACTCCGCAAGGACGCGCTCTGGCAGCTGCTGGTCGGCCTCGCATCGATCTTGACCGGTCAAGCATTTCTGCCTCTGGCTGCCGCGGTCGGACAGTTGCGCGGCGTACTGCAGAAGTTCACGCGCTTGGCGCCGGACGAAGGGGATGTCGCGGGCACGCTCGTGCGACTGTCGCGGGAACTCGGCGGGCCCGTGCCTCGTGCGCGTCTGGAAGCGGCATACCGGTACGACCCTGACCGCGACGGGCCGATGGACGATGGCTCCCAGCCCATTGACGCTCCCGCCGTCATCGATCGACTGATCGACAAGAAGGTCATCACACGGGCGGCCGACGGCTCGTTGACCATCCCGTTCTGACGGCTCAACGCCGCGCTGATCCCCGGTCACTAGACTCGGCCGGATGCTCGACACCTCACCGGCCGCCGATCCGTTCGTCCGCGTCCGCGGCGCCCACGAGAACAATCTCCGCGGCGTCGACGTCGACATGCCACGCGACCGCATCGTCGCCTTCACCGGCGTCTCGGGCTCGGGCAAGTCATCGCTCGCGTTCGGCACGATCTTCACCGAGGCGCAGCGCCGCTACCTCGAGTCGGTGGCCCCGTACGCCCGGCGCCTGATCCAGCAGGGCCACGACCCGCACGTCGACTCGATCACCGGCCTGCCGCCGGCAGTGGCACTGCAGCAGCGGCGCGGCGCGCCCAGCTCGCGCTCCAGCGTCGGCACGGTCACCACGCTGTCGAACTCGCTGCGCATGCTGCTCTCGCGCGCCGGCACCTACCCCGACGGCGTCACCGAGCGCCTCGACTCCGACGCCTTCTCACCCAGCACCGCCGCCGGAGCCTGTCCGCGCTGCCACGGCGTGGGCGTCGTGCACGACGTCACCGAGGAATCGCTCGTGCCTGACCCGACGCTCAGCATCCGCGGCGGCGCGATCGCCGCCTGGCCCGGCGCCTGGCAGGGCAAGAACCTGCGCGACATCGCCATCACGCTCGGCTACGACGTCGACCGCCCCTGGCGCGACCTGCCGCGCGCTGACCGCGACTGGCTGCTGTTCACCGATGAGCAGCCGGTGGTGCAGATCATCCCGCAGCGCGACCGCATCGAGAAGCCCTACAACGGCCGCTTCTGGAGCGCGAAGAAGTACGTCTTCCACACCCTCGCCGATTCGCAGAGCGCGATGATGCGCGCCAAGGTGCTGCGCTTCATGCGCACCGGGCCGTGCCCGCTCTGCCACGGCACCGGCCTGCGCCGCGAAGCGCTCGCGGTGACCTTCGCGGGGCGCTCGATCGCCGAGCTGAACGCCCTGCCGATGACCGAGCTGGCCGAGGTGCTGCGCCCCACCACCGAGATCACCGACCCCGGCCCGGCGCTGCCCACCGCGACCAGCGGCGAGCGCACCGACGTGGCCGTCGCGATCGCCGTCGACCTTCGCGCCCGCATCGGGGTGCTCTGCGACCTGGGCCTCGGCTACCTCGGCCTCGGCCGGGTGACCACCACCCTCTCGCCCGGTGAGATGCAGCGCCTGCGCCTGGCCACCCAGCTGCGCTCGGGGCTCTTCGGAGTCGTCTACGTGCTCGACGAGCCCTCGGCAGGCCTGCACCCCGCCGACGCCGAGCCACTGCTCGAGGTGCTCGAACAGCTCAAGCGCTCGGGCAACTCGGTGTTCGTCGTCGAGCACAACATGGACGTCGTCCGTCGCGCCGACTGGATCGTCGACGTCGGCCCCGCCGCCGGCGAGGGCGGCGGCGAGGTGCTCTACAGCGGTCCCGTCGACGGGCTCGAGAAGGTGGATGCCAGCCTCACCCGCCCCTTCCTCTTCCCCTCCGCACAGGGCGAGCACGCAGCCCCGCGCGAGCGTCGCGATGCGGCCGGGTGGCTGCGCGTCGACGGCATCCGGCTGCACAACCTCGACGACGTCGACGTCGCCGTCCCGCTGCAGACGCTCGTCGCCGTGACCGGCGTCTCGGGCTCGGGCAAGTCGACCCTCGTCAGCCGGGTGCTGCACGAGGTGGTGCGCGATCACCTGCATCCGGATGCCGATGCCGCCGACACCGCAGAAGACGAGACTGGCCCCGACGAGCCGGGGATCGCGGAGGCGACCGCGCCGTCGGACGTCGACACGCTCAGCGTGGGAGGCACCGAGGGTCTGCAGCTCGTCGACCGTCTGGTGCGCGTCGATCAGAAGCCCATCGGCCGCACGCCGCGCTCGAACCTCGCCACCTACACCGGGCTGTTCGATGCGGTGCGCACGGCGTTCGCGCGCACCGACCGCGCCCGCGAGCGCGGGTACTCGGCCGGCCGGTTCTCGTTCAACGTGCCCGGTGGGCGCTGCGAGACCTGCCAGGGCGAGGGCTTCGTCGCCGTCGAGCTGCTGTTCCTGCCCGGCAGCTACGGCCGCTGCCCGACCTGCCACGGTGCCAGGTACAACGACGAGACGCTCGAGGTGCGCTGGCACGGCCACTCGATCGCCGACGTGCTTGCGCTCACCGTCACCCAGGCATCCGAGGTGCTCTCCGAGATCCCCGCGGCCGCGCGCAGCCTGCGCGCGCTGCTCGAGGTGGGCCTCGGGTACCTGCGCCTCGGCCAGCCGGCGACCGAGCTGTCGGGCGGTGAGGCGCAGCGCATCAAGCTCGCCACCGAGCTGCAGCGGGTGCGCCGCGGGCACACCCTCTACCTGCTCGACGAGCCGACGACCGGGCTGCACCCCGCCGACGTGCGTCTGCTGCTCGCGCAGCTGCACGCGCTCGTCGACGCCGGCGACACGGTGGTCGTCGTCGAGCACGACATGGACGTCGTCGCGGACGCCGACTGGGTCATCGACCTCGGCCCGTCGGGGGGCGACGCGGGCGGGCGGATCGTCGCGACGGGAACTCCGGATGCCGTCGCGGCAGCATCCAGCAGCCGCACCGCTCCGTACCTGGCGGCGCGCCTGCGGGCCACACCCCGTTGAGAAACCAGGTCCGGCGAGAAACCGGCGCACGCGTGGTCGCTCATGCAGAACGTGGTTTCTCGGGCCGGCCGGCGGGGCGGCATCCGGTGGCAGGATGCCGGTATGACCGAATCCCGCACCGTCGTCATCCACGCCACCGCCGACCCCGCCGACGTCGCGCGTTCGATCAACTCGGCGCGCATCCTGCATAAGGACCGGCCCGAGCACCGCATCCGGATCATCGTCAACGGGCCGGCGATCACCGGCGTCACGCGCGGCGCCGACGCTCTCGCGATCGACAAGCTGCCTGAAGGCGCCGTGATCGAGGCGTGCGAGGGCGGCATGCGCGTGCACGAGATCACCGAAGACGACCTGCAGCCGGGCATCCGCACCGTCGCCGCCGCGATCGTCGCGCTCACCGACGCGCAGTTCGAGGGCGCGGCGTACATCCGGCTGTGAGCACGACGGCGTAACCCAGCGCGCTCGGCATCTCAACCCCCTCGTCTCGCGTGCGCGCCGCGGGCATCGTAAGGGTCTCACGCCATCCGCACCCCGCGGACGGCAGGGAGGAGCAGGCGATGACCGACACGACCGATGACCGCAAGAAGGTCGCCGAGCTGATCAAGGACTTCCGCTTCGCGATGTTGACGACGCGCAAGGGCGACGGCAAGCTCGTCGCCCGGCCGTTCACCGTGCAGGAGGCCGAGTTCGACGGCGACCTGTGGTTCCTGATCTCGAAGAGCTCGTCCCCCGCAGAAGAGCTCGCCGCCGATGCCGACGTGAACGTCTCGATGAGCTCGAACGACGCATGGGTCTCGCTCTCCGGAACGGCGTGGCTGGTCGACGACCGCAGCAAGATCGACGAGCTGTGGAACCCGGTCGTCGAGGCATGGTTCCCTGACGGACCCGACGACCCCGACGTGGGCCTCGTGCGCTTCACGGCGGAATCCGCGGAGTACTGGGACACCCCCGGCGGACGCATCGCGACCGTGTTCAGCTTCGTGAAGTCGAAGATCACCGGCGAGCAGTACGACGGCGGTGAGAGCGGCAAGGTCGACCTCTAGTCCGGTTCGTCTTCGTCTTCCGGCCACTTCGTCGGAGGTCGGAGAACGCGCGGAGGTAGGCCGGAACTACGCTGGTGCATCCGTCGCTCGCGCGTTCGCCTACCTCCGGTGAGCCGGGGCGCGCCGGCGCGCCGGGGCGGGCGGGGGCGGGGGCGGCATCCGACACCGCCACGAAATGAGACAGGGAAATAGCAACTAAACTGGCCCTGCCCGCCGGCCCCTTTCTCTTGGAGTGCGCGTGACCACCCCGAACACCCCCACCACACATGTTCCCGACTCGGTCGAGAACGCCATCGCGACTCCTGAGAAGGAGCAACCCTACGCCGCCCTCGGGCTCAAGCCCGACGAGTACGAGCAGATCAAGACCATCCTCGGTCGGCGCCCCACCTCGGGCGAGCTCGCCATGTACTCGGTGATGTGGTCTGAGCACTGCTCGTACAAGTCGTCGAAGAACTACCTGCGCCGCTTCGGCCAGAAGGTCAGCGACGAGATGAAGGAACGGCTTATGGTCGGCATGGGCCAGAACGCCGGCGTCGTCGACGTCGGCGAGGGCTGGGCCGTCACCTTCAAGGCCGAGTCGCACAATCACCCCAGCTTCATCGAGCCGTTCCAAGGCGCCGCGACCGGCGTCGGCGGCATCGTGCGCGACATCATCTCGATGGGCGCCCGCCCGGTCGCGGTGATGGATGCCCTGCGCTTCGGCGCCATCGACCACCCCGACACCCCGCGCGTGGTGCACGGCGTCACCAGCGGCATCAGCTTCTACGGCAACTGCCTGGGCCTGCCGAACATCGGCGGCGAGACCGTCTTCGACGCCGTCTACCAGGCCAACCCGCTCGTCAACGCGCTCGCGGTCGGCGTGCTCCGCCACGAAGACCTCAAGCTCGCCAACGCCACCGGCGTCGGCAACAAGGTCGTGCTGTTCGGCGCCCGCACGGGCGGCGACGGCATCGGTGGCGCGTCGATCCTGGCATCCGACTCCTTCGACGAGACCGGCCCGACCAAACGACCCGCGGTGCAGGTCGGCGACCCGTTCGCCGAGAAGGTGCTCATCGAGTGCTGCCTCGAGCTGTACGCGCTCGAACTCGTCGAGGCCATTCAAGACCTCGGTGCCGCCGGCATCTCGTGCGCCACCAGCGAGCTGGCCGCCAACGGCAACAGCGGCATGCACGTCTCGCTCGACAACGTGCTGCTGCGCGACCCGTCGCTCAC
This sequence comes from Microbacterium sp. NPDC055521, assembly GCF_053619695.1. Taxonomy (NCBI): domain Bacteria; kingdom Bacillati; phylum Actinomycetota; class Actinomycetes; order Micrococcales; family Microbacteriaceae; genus Microbacterium; species Microbacterium sp. NPDC055521. The sequence goes on from NZ_JBSHJX010000003.1 coordinate 96,674, forward strand.
CGCCGAAGAGATCCTGATGAGCGAGTCGCAGGAGCGCATGATGGCGATCGTCGCGCCCGAGAAGCTCGACGCGTTCCTCGAGGTCGTGGCGAAGTGGGAGGTCGAGACCAGCGTGCTCGGCGAGGTCACCGGCGACGGCCGGCTGATCATCGACTGGCAGGGCGAGCGCATCGTCGACGTCGACCCGTCGACCGTCGCCGTCGACGGCCCCGTCTACGACCGCCCGGTCGCCTACCCGACGTGGCTCGACGCGCTGCAGGCGGATGCCGCTGAAGACCTTCCCCGCTCGAACGAGCCCGAGGTGCTGCGGGCGCAGTTCCTGCAGCTGCTCGGCTCCCCGAACCTCGCCGACACCAGCTGGATCACCAACCAGTACGACTACTACGTCGGCGGCAACACCGCCCTCGCCTTCCCCGACGACGCCGGCATGGTGCGCGTCGACGAGGAGTCGGGCCTCGGCTTCGCCGTCTCGACCGACGCCAACGGCCGCTACTGCCAGCTCGACCCGTACGCGGGTGCGCAGCTCGCCCTCGCCGAGGCGTACCGCAACGTCGCCGTCACCGGTGCCACGCCCACGGCGATCACCGACTGCCTCAACTTCGGCTCCCCCGAGAACCCTGAGGTGATGTGGCAGTTCGGGCAGACCGTCGACGGCCTGGCCGACGGATGCTACGAGCTGGGCACCCCGGTCACCGGCGGCAACGTGTCGTTCTACAACCAGACCGGCGACGTGCCGATCCACCCGACGCCGTTGGTCGGAGTGCTCGGCATCATCGACGACGTGTCGCGTCGCATCCCGTCGGGCTGGCAGGATGCCGGCGACAACATCTACCTGCTCGGCGTGACCTCGACCGAGCTGTCGGGCTCGGCCTGGGCCGACGTCGTGCACGACCACCTCGGCGGGCTGCCGCCCAAGGTCGACCTCGCCGGCGAGCGCCGTCTTGCCGGTCTGCTCGGTGCGGCTCGCGAGGAGTGGTTGATCTCGTCGGCCCACGACCTGTCGGAGGGCGGCCTCGGCCAGGCCCTCGCCGAGGGCGTCATGCGCTTCGGCGTCGGCGCGCGCGTCTGGCTCACCGAGCTGATGGAGCGCGACGGAGTGGATGCCGCCACCGCGCTCTTCTCGGAGTCGGCCGGCCGCGTGATCGTGACCGTGCCCCGCGAGGAGGACGTGAAGTTCCGCGGACTGTGCGAGGGACGCGACTACCCCGTGCTGCGCATCGGCGTCACCGACACCGAGCCGACCCTCGAGGTGCAGGACGTGTTCACCTTCTCGGTCGACGAGCTGCGCGAGACCTCGCGCGGCACGCTGCCGGCCGTGTTCGGCCCGACCGTCACCGAGCCCCTCGCGTGACCAACGTGCACACCGACGAGGACTACGGCGATCTCGGTGAACGCCGCAGCCGCCGCATTCGGGCTGTCGCCTGGGTCACCATCGTCGCGCTCATCGTCGGCGGCGGCGGGGTGACCGCGCTCACGCTGCTGTTCGGCTGACGCGCGGGTTCGCGCGTTCCTCGGCATCCGCTGGTCCCGAAGGGTCGCCTCCTCTTGCCTGGCGCGACCACACGAGCCCAGTCGACGAGGGAGCATGCCCCTCGGCCGCCACCCTCGCGCCCGCAGGTCCCGAAGGGTCCCCTCCCTGCGCCTGACGCGACCATAAGGGCCCAGTCGGCGAGGAAGCACCGTCCCCTCGGCTGCCGCCCGCGATCCCGCAGGTCCCGAAGGGTCGCCTCCTCGCGCCTGACGCGACCATACGGGCCCAGTCGACGGAGGTGGCGGGCCCTCGTCGATGCACCACGGGCTGTCAAGCCTCTCGACTCCCTCGCAGAGCACCCCGATCGTGGACTCCACCGATCGAAGGAGTCAGCATGAGCGACAACACACCCGCACACGAGCCCACCGACGAAGAACTGCTCGAGAACGGCATGGACGACGGCACCGGCGACCCCAATGACGACCGCGCCTACCTGCAGGACACCCCGCCGGCCCAGGTCGACGACGCGTCCGTGCGCGAGCACGCCGACGAAGAAGGGGCAGCGGAAGACGGAGACCGATTCGCCTGAAGTCGAACGGGACGCATTCCCGCACGAAGACGCCGGTCGAGAGATCCTCTCGACCGGCATCTTCAATGAGCGCCGGGATCGATCACGCGCTGTCAGACTGCCCGCGGTCGTTCGACTCCGACTTGCGGCCACCGGCCTCGAGAACGTCACCAGCGGGAAGCTCCTTGTGCCCGCCGAACTGCAGCCGCATCGCCGAGAGCACCTGGTTCGCGAAGTGGTCCTCACCGCGCGAGGCGAAGCGCTCGAACAGGGCCGACGAGAGCACCGGCACGGGCACGCCCACGTCGACCGCCGCCTTGACCGTCCAGCGGCCCTCGCCCGAGTCGGAGACCCGGCCGGCGAGGCCGTCGAGGGTGGGGTTCTCGTTCAGGGCGGTCGCGGTGAGATCGAGCAGCCACGACGAGATCACCGAGCCGCGACGCCACAGCTCGGTGACCTTCGCGGTGTCGATGGGGAACTGGTAGAACTCGGGCTCCTCGAGCGGTGCGATCTCGGCGGAGTGCTCGGCCTCGCGCACTCCCGCGTCGGCGTTCTCGAGCAGGTTGAGACCCTCGGCGATCGCCGCCATGATGCCGTATTCGATGCCGTTGTGCACCATCTTCACGAAGTGTCCCGCTCCGGCCGGGCCGCAGTGCAGGTAGCCCTGCTCCTCCGGCGCCAGCTCGCCGGTGCGGCCGGGAGTGCGCTCGATCTCGCCGACGCCGGGCGAGATGGTCTTCAGCAGCGGTTCGATGTGCTGCACTGCGGCATCCGATCCGCCGACCATGAGGCAGTACCCGCGCTCGAGGCCGAACACGCCGCCGCTCGTGCCGGCATCGACATACTCGATGCCGCGCTCGCGCATCGCGGCGGCGCGGCGTACGTCGTCACGGTAGTTGGAGTTGCCGCCGTCGATGACGATGTCGCCCTCGTCGACCAGGTCGGCGACCTGGTCGAGGATGGTGCCGGTGAGCCCGGCCGGGACCATCAGCCAGATCACGCGGGGGGTCTGCAGCTTCGACACGAAATCCTGCAGGTCGGCGGCTCCGACCGCGCCGTCTGCGACGATCGCCTCGACCGCGTCGCTGTTGACGTCGAACCCGACGCATTCGTGTCCGTCACGCATCAGGCGACGCACGATGTTCGCGCCCATGCGTCCGAGTCCGATCATTCCCAGCTGCATCATGTCTCCCGTCGATTGGCGTTCCCATCGTCACGCACGCCATGGGTGGTGGCAAGGCCCGTGCGGGGCGGGTGCGGATGTGGCATGCTTCGCGGTCGCGCGTCGAGTCGGGCCGGGGCCGCGCTGCGGCGCTACCTCGACCGGGAAGGCATCCGCCGCAGCACGTCGAAGAGCACCTTCAGCGTGAGCACCCCCGTGACCACCATGAAGAGGTAGCCGAACACCTGGAACAGCGTGAGTGTGTCGGTCAGCTGCGGGCCCACGCTGCTCGTGAGCAGCACGGCCGACATGATCCCGAAGACGCCGGCGAGGAACGCCACGACGACCAGTCCGGTGATCTCGCGAAGGAACGCCCGGTCACGGGCATCCGCCAGCATCCGCACGTTCATGCCGAACCGGCCCTCGGCGAGGTGCCCGGTGATCTGATCGACGCGATGGGGCATGCGCTTGATGAGGGGCAGCACCGAGACCGCCTCATCGGCGAGCGAGCGCAGCACGGCCTGCGGCCGCATCGCGTCGCTCATCCGGCGCTGCGCGTAATCGCCGGCCTCAGCGATGAGGTCGAACTCCGGCTCGAGCAGGCGCAGCGATCCTTCCACGGTCGCGATCGCGCGGAACGGCACGGTCAGCTCGGCAGGAACGGTCAGGCCCTGCTCCGAGAGGATCACGACCACCTCGGCGAACACCGAAGCATCCAGCCGCGAGCCGGGCCCGAGGCGACGGGACATGAACGACGACACGATTCGACGCAGCGCGCGTTCGTCCTGACCGTCGTCGAGGGTGACGAACGCGAGCAGCGAGTCCGCGAACGCGGCGGCGTCGCCTCGGGAGAATGCCGACAGCACGTCGACGATCCTCGCCCGCGTCTCGGAATCGATCCGACCGATCGAACCGAAGTCGAGAAGGACGACATCGGCCTCGGCACCGGCGGCACCCTCGGAGATGACGATGTTCCCGGGGTGCAGATCGGCGTGGAAGACGCCCGCCTGCAGGATCTGGGCCAGCACCGCGGCGAGCAGTCGCCGAGCCAGTTCGCTGCGCTCGGCCGGGTCGAGCGCGGCCGCGGCCCGCGGATCACTGAGCGTGCGCCCCGACACGTGCTCCATCACGAGCATCCGTTCGCTGCTGAGAGCCGAGAGGCAGCGGGGGATGTGCACACGAGAGTCCGCGGGAAGGCTCTGCTGCACGGCGGCTAGCGCCGCCATGTTCATGGCCTCGAGGCTGTAGTCCAGCTCGTCGTGCAGGCTCTGAGTCAGGCTGTCGACCAGCGCTTCGACTCCGAACCTCTTCGCCCACTCGCTCGACCGGGCGAAGCGACGGGCCAGCCGCTGGGCGATGTCGATGTCCCGCAAGACCACCGCTTCGATCCCGGGTCGCCGCACCTTGACCGCGACTCGTTCGCCCGACTTCAGCGTCGCGGCGTGGACCTGGCCGATGGATGCCGCAGCAAGAGGCTCATGCGAGAACGTGGCGAACACGTCGTCGAGCGGGCCGCCCAGTGAGGCGACCAGCTGCGCTTCGACGGCGCTCCACGGTGCCGGCGGCACCCTCTGCTGCAGGGCGCTGAGGGCATCGCGGAACTCCTGCGGCAGCACATCGGGACGTGTGGAGAGCAGCTGCCCGAGCTTGACGAACGCCCCGCCCGCCTCCTGCAGCGCCTCTTTCAACGCGATCGCCTGCTGCCGCCGCTCCCGACGGTGCTGCTCATCGGCACTGGACTCGAATCGGATGGCCAGCAGACGGTGCCGGGCGGCGATCCGCAGCAGCTGCATGTACCGCCGATTGCGTTCGAGCGCCTGGCGCGTCAGGGCCGGCCACTGGTGCGGCTGAGGCAGCGAGCCCTGCGGCACGAGGATCTCCGCGGCCACGAGAACCGCGATGGCCACGAGCACGATCACTCCGAGCAGAATCGGGATGACGGCGGGCGTGTACTCCGCTGCACGCCAGACGAACTGCGATTCGAAGCCGACACCCGCGCCGAGTCCGGCGAGGCCGGCGAAAATGATGCGCCCGCTGCTCATGCGCACCCCCAGCAGACGCCGCGAGAGCGCGCCGATGAGGAGCATGATGAGCACCGTGACGCCGACGATCAGGAGCGCATCGAGCACAATGGCTGAGAGATTCACACGCGGCCTCCGATGGGGAGAACTGTATCAATCCCCGGCGGATCGATCTCAGTTCACTCCAGTCGAGCGCAGTGCGCGCAAACCCACATCCGGGAGAAGACTGATGCGGGCGTCATCCGAACGTGTGATGCGGGGGCGGGACGCGGGAAGCCGGGGCCCGTCCTGGCGTCGTCGGGAGCCGGATGCCGGCGCCGCGGTGCGGCAGCGGGGCTAGGGTGGCGGGATGGCCGGCATCAGCAGGAAGTCGCTCGCCGCGCAGCGGGCGGATGCTGTCGCGCGCGCCGAGCATGCGGCATCCGCTCTGGCCGAACTCGTGCACGACCGGCAGGGGTCGAACGACGACGACGAGCACGACCCCGAGGGCGTCACCCTGTCGTCGGAGTGGTCGCGGCTGTCGGCGCTGGCCGACGCGGCTGCCGGCGAGGTGCAGCAGTACGACGAGGCGCTCGAGCGGTGGGATGCCGGCGACTACGGCACCTGCGCGAACTGCGGGCAGCCCATCCCCGAGGGTCGTCTCGAGGTGCGCCCGTTCGCACGGTTGTGCGTGCCGTGCGCCGAGAAGCTCGGGTGACAGCGCACGAGTGACCCCGTGCACCGGGCGACCCGGCGCGCCGTACGGGCAGGCCGCCCGGCCGCCTCAGAACCGAGACGAAACGGGGGCCGACACTCCAGATGTCGGCCAGATCCCTCGAGAACGTCCGACATCTGGCGTGTCGGCCCCCGAAGCGTAAGCGCCGGCGACGCCCCGGCACGCTGGCGACCCACCCCGAGGCGTAAGCCGCTGACGCCGACGCCTCAGGCCAGCGTGAGGAACAGCTTCTCGAGCTCCGCCATGCTGGGGGCGCCGTCCTCGGCATCCTCTCCGTCGATCACGCAGTGCTTCAGCGCGGTGCTGATCACCGCGAAGCCCGCGCGGTCGATGGCCTTGCCCACCGCGGCGAGCTGGATCACGACGTCACGGCAGTCGGCATCCGTCTCCATCGCGTCGATCACGGCGCTCAGCTGCCCGCGGGCGCGCTTGAGCCGGTTGACGACCTTGCGGATGTCATCATCGGGTGCGGTGCTCATACGGACTCCTTCTCGAGAGTGCGGTCGGCGGCGAGCATCCGGGTGCCCGCCTGCCAGGTGAGGTACCCGCCGTCGAGGTTGCGCGCCTCGCGGCCGTGCTGACGCAGCAGGCGCACGGCGGTGTGCCCGCGCTGACCGACCTGGCAGTGCACGATCAGCTCACCGGCGGGCAGCTCGTCGAGACGGCCGCGCAGCTCGTCGACCGAGATGTTCACACTGCCGGGAATCGCCCCGGCCTCGTGCTCGCCGGCGCTGCGCACATCGAGCACGGTCGCACCGGAGGCCACCGCGGCGGAGAGCTCGTGCCACTGCACACCCTCGGTCAGCCCGGTCGCGGCGTTGTCGGCGATGTAGCCGAGCATGTTCACCGGATCCTTCGCCGAGGCGAACTGCGGCGCGTACGCGAGCTCGAGCCGGCTCAGCTGCGGCGCGGTGAGCCCGGCCTGCATGGCCGTCGCGATCACGTCGATGCGCTTGTCGGCGCCGCGGCGTCCGATGACCTGCGCGCCGAGGATGAGGTCGGTGTCGGGGTCGACGAGCAGCTTCATCGTCAGCCGCTCGGCACCGGGGTAATAGCCGGCATGGTCGGAGGGATGAGCGTGGATCACGCGGTGCGCGCGACCGGCATCCCGCAGGCGCTTCTCGCTCCACCCCGTCATCGCGACCGCGAGATCGAACACGCCGACGATCGCCGTGCCGAGCGCCGGCAGCGCGTCGGCGGGCGGGGCGTCGAGCAGCCCCGCGTCGGCGGCGATCGCGTCGGCAGCGGTGCGGCCGTGCCGGTTCGCGAGGCCGGCCATGGTGACGAGCGTGGGCTCGGCGGAGACGGCATCCACCTTCTCGACGCCGTCTCCCACCGCGAAGATGCGCGGGTCGCTGGTGCGCTGTAGCGCGTCGACGGCGATCCCGCCGGTCGGTCCCGTAACGAGCCCGGCGGAGACGGCGAGGGATGCCGCAGGGCGCACACCCCGCGCATCGATGACGATGTCGGCGGCGACCGTGGTGCCGTCGTCGAGGTGGACGCCCTCGGCATTCATCGACTCGACCGATGCACGCAGCCGCAGGTCGACGCCGTGCGCCTGCAGCTCGTCGACGACGAGCGCGGCCATCTCGACGTCGAGGGGGCTGAGCGGGTGCGGGCCGTGCTGCACGAGCGTGACCGCGAGGCCGCGGTGGACGAGGTTCTCGACCGCCTCGATGCCGATGAATCCGCCGCCGACGACGACCGCGCGGCCCGCGTCGGGGAGATCCTCGAGGGCGAGCGTGATGCGGTCGACGTCGTCGATCGTGCGCAGGGTCGACACGACGGGGGCGCCGGGTGTCTGCTCGAACACCTCGCGCGAGGTCGCGCCGGTCGCGAGCACGATGTGGTCGTAGGGCTCGTCGATGACGGCGCCGATGCGCACATCCCGGATGCCGACGGTGCGGGCATCCCGATCGATCGCGACGGCCTCGGACCCGGTGCGCACGTCGAGGGCGAAGCGGGCGCGCAGAGATTCGGGCGTCTGCAGCAGCAGCGATTCGCGCTCGGCGATCACGCCCCCGACGTAGTACGGCAGCCCGCAGTTGGCGAAGCTGACATGATCGCCCTGCTCGACGACGATGATCTCGGCGTGCTCGTCGAGCCGTCGCAGCCGAGTCGCCGCCGACATGCCGCCTGCAACTCCTCCGATGATGACGACGCGCATGGTCAGCGCCGCCCGAACAGCTTCGCGAAGAAGCCGGTGCGCGGCTCGCTCTCGTGCCCGCGGCAACGGTCACTCGAGCGCACGCCGGCCATCACCATGTCGACGTGCTGGCCGCAGCCGGCCCAGGTCGTCTTGCCACACGTTCGGCAGGTCACTGCGCGGCACATTGTCGTCCTCCTCGGTTCGGGTACGGATCGATGGTAGCGGATACCCCCGGGGGTATAACTGGATGTCGGCTGAATGCGGCTCTCACGCCCGTGGCGCGCGGAAGTAGGCTGAGCACATCATGGATGAGGTGTTGAGGTGGCTCGGCAACTACTGGTGGCTGGCCTTCCCGCTGATGGGCATCGCCGGCGGCGTCGGCAAGTCGTGGGAGCGCGCCTCGAAACGACGTCACGAGCGGCGGCTCGAGACTCTGCGCCTGAAGGGCGAGATCAAAGCCGCTCAGCTCGCCGCCCGCGGGGGCACGCCACCGACGACGAGGAAGCTGGTGCGCGAGGCCGCCGCCGAGGAGCGCGCGTCGACCGCGCAGCTGCTCGAGAGACTCTTCGCAGAGCACGACGAGGTCACCGCCCGATGGCTCGACTACGAGCTCGACGTGGCCAAGCTCATCGCCTTCCCGGCGATGAGCGACGGACGCCAGCCGTTGACCGCCGCGTTCCTGCGTGCGAAGAAGATCGCCGACGCCCTGCGGCCCGCGTCGGCGGATGCCAAGCTCACCGAGGCGGAGATCGCGGAGTACGTCGATGCGGTGGGCGACTACGCCGTCGCCTTCGACATCGCCGAGCGTGATGCCCGCCGGCTGCGCGACGCGAACTTCAGCGAGGTCGAGCGCAGACGCCTCGACCGGGCGCAGCACATGCTCACCGTCGCCCTCGACGACGCGGCGACGCAGGCCGAGCGCAACCTCGCCTACAAGCGTGTGCGCGAAGAGCTCGACGGGCTGATCCTGCTCTCCGACGCGGCGGTCGACGTGCTCGAGCAGAAGGTGGCCGGGCAGATCGGGTCGGCACCGGCATCCACTTCCCCGCCGTCGGATGCCCAGGCGTCCGGCCCCCGGGCATCCGGCGCACCGGCGCCTGCGCCACCGGCATCCGCGTCCCCGCCGCCTGCGACCGCCGCGCCCAAGCCGGCGCCCGAGCCGGCGCCCGACCCGGCACCCGAGCCGGAGCGGATGCCGCTGCGGCGAGACGACCCGCGAGCATGAGAGCCGAGAACGTCACCGGACCCATCGCGTGGCACGCCGAGGGGCCGGTCTGGGCGGCCGCGTGGGGCGGGCTGCGCTGGGTTGACGGCGCCGCCGGCGACCTGCTCACGCTGCGCGACGGCGGCGTGATACGGCAGCACGTCGACGACGAGTACCTCGCCTTCGTGCGCCCGCGCCGATCCGGCGGCTTCGTCGCCGTGGGAGCGCGCACCCTGTATCTCGCGGACGAGGCAGACGGCGAGACGCGTGCGGTCGCAACGCTCGGGGGCACCCCAGGTGTGCGGATGAACGACGGATGCTGCGACCCCGGCGGACGCCTGCTCGCCGGCTCGATGGCGTATGACGCGGCGCCGGGAGGCGGGTCGCTGCGCCGGATCGACGCCGACCTGGCGATCAGCGTCGTGCTGCCGGAGGCGACCATCTCGAACGGCATCGCGTTCACCTCAGACGGGTCGCACGCCTACTACAACGACACCGCCACCGGCCGGGTGGACGTCTTCGACGTGTCGGACGGCGACCTGGTGAACAGGCGGCCGTTCGTGTCGGTCCCGGCCGACTCCGGCGCCCCAGACGGTCTCTGCGTCGGCGCCGACGGCAGCGTCTGGGTGGCGCTGTGGGGCGGGTCGGCCGTGCACGGATACGACAGCTCGGGAGCGCTGATCGAGAGCATCCAGCTGCCGGTCCCGCAGGTGAGCGCCTGCACCTTCGGCGGGCACGGGCTGAGCACCCTGTTCATCACGACCTCGGCGCAGGGCCTCGACCCCGATCACGGCACCGAGGCCGGGTCGCTGTTCGCGATCGACCTGGGCATCCGCGGACTGCCCACGTTGCCGTTCGCCGGGTGAGGCGGATCACTTCTCTCGTCTCCTTCGCCGAGGGACGGCGGGGTCGCGGCGGCGGCACGGGTGCCGGCAGGGTCGCCGGAGGGGCCGGTGAGGTCGCGGCGAAAGACGCGGGGACCGGCTGGGAAGGCGCGGCGTAGAGTCGGGCCATGGAGAGCACGCTGCGGGTCGGGATCGTCGGGGCGGGCGGCATCGCGCCGGTGCACATCGAGGGCTGGCTGGCGCTGGGCGCCGAGGTCGCGATCCTGCGCAGGACGGATGCCGACGTGCTGGCCGACCGCTACGGCATCCGGGTCATCGGGGGTCTCGACGAACTGATCGACGCGGTCGAGATCGTCGACATCATCAGCCCCACTTCGACGCACCTCGCCATCGCCCGTGCCGCCTTCGCGCGCGGCAGGCACGTCGTGTGCGAGAAGCCCCTCGCGGGCAGCACCGCCGACGCGCGGGCGCTCATCGAGGCCGCCGATCAGGCCGGTGTGCGCCTGTTCCCCGCGCACGTCGTGCGCTACTTCGAGGGGTACCGCGACCTGCACGAGCGCGTCGGCACGGTCGGCACGCTCACCGAGCTGACGTTCCGTCGCACGGTCGCGGCTCCGGACTCGGCGTGGTTCTATGCCGAGGATGCCGGCGGCGGGGTCATCCGCGATCTGATGATCCACGACATCGACCAGGCACTGTGCCTGGCCGGGTCCGTCGCCGAGGTGTCGGCCACGCAGGATCCCCCGGCGGTCGGCGATCGCGTCTCGCCGCCGATCTCGGCGCACGTCACCCTCACCCACGCGAACGGCGCGATCAGCCACCTGCGCGCCGACTGGCTCGAGCCGGGCACGCCGTTCCGGTCGATGGTCGAGGTGGCAGGCTCGGGCGGCATCCTGCGCTTCGACACCGACGTCGAGCCGGCCGGCGCCGACCCGTACCGCGCCCAGCTGGCCGACTTCGCCGCGGCGATCCGCACCGGCGGCGAGGCGCGCGTCACCGCCGCCGACGGGCTGGCGGCGGTCGCCGTGGTGGATGCCGCCTACGCATCCCTCGCCGGGAAGCGCCCGATCACGTTCTGACCGTGCGCACGTGGCCGGGCGGCGGCGGGCGACCGGGGCCGGCGACCGGCGATACGTTCCGGGGGCCGACACGCGTCTCCCGGCGACCGGCGATACGTTCCGGGGGCCGACACGCCAGATGTCGGACGGATGCCGTGGAAGCGTCCGACATCTGGAGTGTCGGCCCCCGATGTGTATCGGCGGAAGGGGCGGCCGGCGCGCGCGTCAGCGCCCGAGGCCGAGCGGGCGCACGAGCACGTGCCGGCGGTCGCGCACCCACACGACGCCCGCCTCCCGGCGCTCCGCGCGGGTCGCGAAGCGGTAGCGATACGAGACGACGCGCACCCACGCCGGCCGTTCGCCATCGAAGGGGTCGTGGCGCAGCATCCGCAGCGTGGGGCGGTCGGCCTCGAGCAGACGGACGAGGAACATCGTGAACCAGTTGTCGAGCGACTGGCCCAGCGGCAGGAACCACATCAGCCAGTCAAGCCGCAGATGGTACGGCGCGAACTGCCGCGGGATCCGACGCAGCGCGCCCGGCTTGCCCTTGAACTCGTACTCGCGCCAGTCCGCGGCATCCGGATCGGCATCCGTCGTCCCCTCCACGACGTATTCGATGCGCTGCTTGGTGACGGTGCCGAAGGCGCCGTAGGCGTTGCCGAGCTGCCACCGGTTGAAGCTCGCGTTCATCAGCTGCCGATGGGCGAACAGGTTGCGCAGCGCGGGCCAGCTGAGCGCGATCATCAGCAGCCCGACCGCCGAGGTGATGATGACCCAGTACAGCGGGATGCCGGATGGCCCTTCGACAGGGTCACGAACCCAAGCAGGCTCAAGAGGCCACGAGGGCTCAGGGACCCAGGAGGGCCAATGGATCCCCGCCAGGCCGACGCCCGAAAACGCGAACACGATCGTCGCCCAGTTCAGCCAGGCGAAGTTGCCCGTGAGCACGAGCCAGAGCTGGGTGAGGATGATGATCGCCGCAGCGATCGCGCCGATCATCAGCAGGATCGCGTCGACCGAATCCGGGGTGAACAGCGTCACGAGCGGCACGAACAGGAAGAACGGCACCACCAGCTGCGCGAAGTGGTTGCCGAGCACCTCACCCTTGTGGAACCACCGCGGCAGCAGGTGCGCCTGCCGGCTGAGCGGGCCCGGCATCGGCTGCGTCTCGTGGTGGTAGGTCAGGGCGGTGAGGTCGCGCCACTCCCGGCCGCCGCGGATCTTGATCATGCCGGCGCCGAACTCCAGCCGGAACACCAGCCACCAGAACAGCGCGATGATCACAGTGGGCGGCGGCTGGTGGGCTGAGCCGAGGAACGCCGCGAGAAACCCGGCTTCGACGAGCAGCATCTCCCACCCGAACCCGTAGAACGTCTGCCCCACGCTGGTGATCGAGAGGTATCCGAACCACAGTGCGAGGAAGCAGATCATAGGCACCCAGGGCGGCGCCAGCTGCGGGATGCCGATCACCAGGGCTGCGGAGATGGCCATGCCTGCCCAGCACAGGGCGGCCAGACGTCGGTCGGTGTATCGGATGCGGGTGAAGAGGGTCGGATGCAGCATCCGGCGCCTCGTGGGAGACGACGTCGCCCACGCGATCAGGTCGGGCACGGGCAGCAGCCCGCGTTCGCCCAGCAGCGGACGGAAGTGGTTCAGCGTCGAGAGGAACGCGACCAGGTAGAGCGCCGCGATGCCCCGCTGCAGGACCTCGCGGGCGAAGCCGAAGTCGACGGCGGCGAACCCGTCCATGCGCACAGGCTACGACCGCGGCCGGACCTTCTGCAGGGGGTTGCGCTGCGAGACGAAGCGGGGGCGCGCACGGGCATCCGGAAGCCCGCCCCGACGAGACGAAACGGGGGCCGACACTCCACCCGTCGGACAGAACACGTGGATCCGTCCGACATCTGGAGTGTCGGCCCCCGTTTCGTAACCGGCTAACCGGCGAACCGGCGCACCGGCACGGCGCACCGGCTACCGGGTCACTTGATGGCGTCGGGGTTCTTCTCGAGCCACGCCTTGACGGCCTCGCGCTCCTTGCCCTCGCCGTACTCGTTGACGACCAGGTCCTCGAGCGAGCCGTACTGCTCGTCGTCGAGCTTGATGCTCTCGATCAGCTCGGCGGCCTCGGGGTACTTCTCGGCGAAGCCCTTCGTGCCCAGGAAGTGCAGGCCCTCGGCGTCGCCCATCAGGCCGTTCGGGTCTTCGAGGTCCTTCACGGGGAAAGCGTCGTTGGCCCAGAACGGACGCCACAGCGTGACGACGATGTCTTCATTCGCGTCGGTTGCCTTCTTCAGCTCGGTGAGCATGGCGGCGGTCGACGAGGTGACGAGTTCGTACTCGCTGTTCAGTCCCGTCTCCTCGAGCATGGTGGTGGTCTGCTCGGTGAGACCGGCGCCCGGCTCGATGCCGATGATCTTGCCGTCGTAGGTCGCGGCCTTGCCCTTGAGATCCTCGATCGAGGTGAGCTCCGAGTACTCGGGCACCGCGATGGTCAGCTTCGCGTTCTCGTAGTACGTGCCGAGATCCTCGATGTCGTCACCGTACTTGTCCATGTACTTCGCGTGGGTGAGCTCGGGCCATGCCGACGGGTAGATGTCGACGTCGCCCTGGGCGAGGCCGGTGTACAGCGGACCGGCGTCGGTGAGGGTCTTCATCTCGACGTCGTATCCGAGCTCCTCGAGCTTGTTCTCGAGCAGGTACGCGGTGCTGAGGCCGTCGGTCCACGACGGCAGGAAGCCGAGCGTGATGGTGCCCTTGTCGCCCTTCGAGCCGGTGTCGGAGTCACCCGTTCCTCCCGTGCCTCCGGCCCCACCCGACGCGCAGCCGGTGAGGGCGAGCGAGGTGACGGCGGTGAGCGCGAGCAGTGCTGTGAACTTCTTCTTCATGTTCTCTTCTCTCTTGCGTTCCGTATGTGAGTGCGTGTTCGATTCAGGCGGGCTGCAGGGCGGCATCCGGCACGGGGACGGATGCCGAGGCGCGGCGCCGCGCCTCGCGGCGACGGGCCAGGGTGCCGAGCAGCGAGGCGTGGTTCTCGGCCGGTGCGCCGAGGGCGGCGGTGACCCGGTCGAGGAAGACGGCGATCAGCACGACGCCGAGGCCCGCCTCGACGCCCTTGGCGATGTTGATCGTCGAGATCGCCTCGACCACCATCTTGCCGAGGCCGTCGGCGCCGGCCATACCGGCGATGACCGCCATCGAAAGGGCCAGCATGATGACCTGGTTGATGCCGGCCATGATGGTCGGCATCGCGAGCGGCAGCTGGATGCCGCGCAGGATCTGCCCGGGCTTCGCGCCGAACGCCTGACCGGCCTCGACCGTCTCAGCGTCGACACCGCGGATGCCGAGCTCGGTCAGCCGCACGCCCGGAGGCAGGGCGAAGATGATCGTCGCGACCATGCCGGGCACCACGCCGATGCCGAAGAACACGATGGCGGGGATCAGGTAGACGAAGGCCGGCATGGTCTGCATGAAGTCGAGCACGGGCTTGAGCACCGCACGCACGGTGGCGTTGCGAGCCGACCAGATGCCCAGCGGCACGGCGATCAGCACCGCGACGACCGTCGCGACGAGCACCAGCGACATGGTCTGCATCGCGGGCACCCACAGGTTCATGCCGACGATCAGCAGCAGCGACACGGCCGTGCCGATGGCGAGCTGCCACGAGCGCACCAGCCACGCGATGAGCGCGGCGATCGCGATGATCGCGAGGAAGTGCACCGACAGCAGGCCGGCGGTGAGGCCGTTGACGAGGAACCCGAAGACGAAGGCGATGCCGTCGAGCAGACCGTCGAGGTTGTCCTTGACCCAGTCGACGATTCCGGCGACCCAGGTTCCGATCGGAATACGGAAATCCATCAGCGCACCTCCTCGGCGTCAGGGGTACCGGCAGGGGTGCCGGCGTCGGGGGAGCCGGCGGCCGTCTCGGTGAACGAGCTGGCCTCGGCGAGCACCTCGTCGATCACGGCCTGCGGCATCGGGTTCAGCGGCAGGGTCAGCTCACCGGTGGCTCCCGGCCCAGGGCCGAGCGCGGCGAGCAGGGTGACGCGCGGGATCACGCCGGTGAGGCGGCCCTCGCCGTCGGTCACGGCGAGCGGCAATGGCGACTCGACCGAGGGGATGAAGAGGTTCATCAGCACCTCGTTCTCGTCGACCACCTGCGGTGCCGGCTTGAGGATGGATGCCAGTGACGACTCGCCCTTGCGGACGAGCTTCACCGCATCGCGGTCGGTCACGATGCCGACGAGCTTGCGGTCGCGGCCGACCACATAGGTCGCCGACATGTAGGAATCCCGCATCTGGCGCAGCGCCGTGCGCGGGCCTGCCGACTCGGCTACGACGGGGCGCGGACGCTCCATGACGTTCGAGGCGGTGAGCACGCGGGCGCGATCGACATCCTGCACGAACTGCTCGACGTAGTCGTTGGCGGGGTCGGTGAGGATGTCTTCGGGCGTGCCGATCTGCACGATGCGGCCGTCGCGCATCACCGCGATGCGGTCGCCGAGGAACATCGCCTCGTTGAGGTCGTGCGTGATGAACACGATGGTCTTCTGCAGCTTGGCCTGCAGTTCGACAAGCTGCTCCTGCATCTCGCGGCGGATCAGCGGATCGAGGGCGCTGAACGCCTCGTCCATGAGCAGGATCTCGGTGTCTGCGGCGAGCGCGCGGGCGATGCCGACGCGCTGCTGCATGCCGCCGGAGAGCTCGCTGGGCAGCTTCTCGCCCCAGCCGTCGAGACCCACCAGGGCGAGGATCTCGTCGGCCTTGCGCAGGCGCTCGGTCTTGCCGATGCCCTTCAGCTCGAGCGGGTAGGCGACGTTGTCAGCGACGGTGCGGTGCGGCAGCAGGGCGAAGTGCTGGAACACCATCGAGACACGGTCACGGCGGATGTCGCGCAGCTTCGAGGCCGGGATGCCGGTGATCTCGTCTCCGCCGATGGTGATCTCGCCGGCGGTGGCGTCGTGCAGGCCGTTGAGCATGCGGATGATGGTCGACTTGCCGGATCCGGACAGGCCCATGATGACGAAGATCTCACCGCGGTTCACGGTGAAGCTCGCGTCGATCACGGCGGCGGTGCCGACATCCTGCACCTCGGTGCGGCTCTCACCGGCCTTCAGACGCTTCACGGCCTGCTGCGGATTCCGACCGAAGACCTTGTAGATGTTGCGCGCTTCAAGAGCGGTTTCGGACACGTTTCCCCCGTAGCCCACCGAATCTTCGGGTCTCGGCGGGCCGCTTCGGTTACGCCCGGGTGACGTTCTCAAGGCCGTTTCGACAGCGCTGCACAGCGGCACAGACGGGGATTTCGGATCCCCGCGACAGAACATCGACCGTACGCCCACGCCTCTTCGTGTACAGCTCGGGTCGAAAGAAGGACGCGACCGCGGACTGGTCTTGAGGCCTCGCGGCCACCCAGCCACGCTACTGAATGGCTGATCCGGTGGCAAATCCGGGTTCTGGATTTCGCGCGTCACCGGGGGTTCTCCCCCTCAGTTCGAATCGCTCAGCCCCGACGGACGCTGCGCGTGACGGTGAACTTCGGGGTGCGGGCGACCTGTTCCGTCGCCCCGACGTCGCGGGTCAGCACACCGCGGTGATCGAGGTGCGAGTTGAACACCGTCCACACCTCGCCGCCAGGGCGCAGCAGCCGCGCTGCGGCCTGGATGAGCCGGTGACCGGCACCCTCGTGCACGCTCGTGCCGAGGTGGAACGGCGGGTTCAGCAGGATCAGGTCAGCCGAACCGTCGGGCAGCTCCGAGCCGGCGTCGTCAAGGGTCACGGTGACCCGTGCGGCCAGTCCGTTTGCGACGACGGACGCCTGAGCCGAGCGCGCCGCGGCGGCCGAGCGATCGGTGGCGGTGATCACGGCATCCGGATGCTGCTGCGCGAACGCCACGGCGAGCGCGCCGGTTCCGCACCCGAGATCGACCACCCGGGCGGCCGGGGCCGGCGGCGCAAGGGTCGACATCACGTCGATCAGCACCCGCGTGCCGATGTCGAGGCGAGCGCCGGCGAAGGCGCCGCCGTACGCGCACAGGGTGAAGCCGTCGTGCCGGCGGCTGACCGGGAACGGCGGCTGGTCGGGAACGGGAAGGGCACCGGATGCCACGATCAGCCGCGACTTGCGCTCGGCACGCTGCGCCTGCACGTCCGTGAAGTGTCGCGCGAGCACCTCGTTCTGGGTGAGCGCCATGTGCTTCACCCGCCCGCCCGCGATGAGCGTGACGTCGGGCGCCGCCCATCGGGCGACGGCGTCGGCGACCTCCTCGAGCTCGGCGAGCCCCTTCGGGAGCTGCAGCAGCACGAGACGCGCCCCGCTGAGCAGCGAACTGTCGAGCTCGTGCGCCGCCGGCAGCGGCAGGTCGAGCGCCCGCGCGTTGGCGGCGAGCGCGCGCCGGCCGGTGATGAGATCCTGATGCACCCGGATGCCGCGCATCCCGGCATCCGTCAGGGCGAGGGCGATCGCCCCGTACTCGTCGCCGATGATCGCGATCTCGTCGCCCGCGATGCCGCTCTCGATCGCGCGGTGCACGAGCAGCTCGTCGGTGGCATCCCAGGCCTGCAGGTTGGCCGCCTCGACGTCGGGGAAGCGCCGCAGTCGCTGGAAGTCGAAGCCCGTCACCCGCTCACACTATCGCCGCCGCGGCGAGCGGCATTGACACCGACCGAACAGATGTTTAGAGTACTGAACATGCGTTCAGCCTCCGAGGATCTCACCGCCCGAGCCCGGATTCGCGAGGCTGCGATCCGCGCCTTCGCCCGCGACGGGTTCGACGCGGCGAGCATGCGCGCGATCGCACGAGATGCGGGGGTCAGCGCAGCCCTGATCGTGCACCACTTCGGTGACAAGAACGCGCTGCGCGCCGCATGCGACGACTATGTCGTGGCCGCGTTCATCGACGACAGGCACGAGCTGATCGAGGCGCCGACTGCTGATCGCATCCGCGCCGCGCTGCACGACGTCGAGCGCTACGGGCCGTACATCGACTACCTCGGCCGCATGCTCGGCGACAGCTCGCCGGCCGCCGACCGCCTCTTCGATGAGATCATCCGCGTCACCCGCGGCGTGCTCGACGAGCAGCGCGACGCGGGACTGCTCGTCGAGATGAGCGACCCCGAGATGACCACGCTGCTCGTGGCGATGATGGGCCTCGCGCCCGTGGTGATGCGCGCGCAGATCGGCCGCGTGCTCGGTCAGGACCAGCTGAGCCCGGCCGGCATGATGCGCAGCACCCTCCCCACCCTGGAGCTGCTCACGCACGGCATCTACTCGAGCACGGCCTTTCTCGACGGGGCGCGTCAGGCATTGGCATCCGACAGCACTCCCGCGACCGACGCCGCGTCCGACCCCGTGGCCACACCCGGGGATCCCACCGAAGGAGGAGCATCATGAGTTCGGTCATCGACATCGCCGACCTGCACAAGCGCTTCGGCCGCAACACCGCCCTGCACGGCCTCGACCTGCACGTGCGGCGGGGCACGATCTACGGCCTGATCGGGCCGAACGGCGCCGGCAAGACCACGACGCTGCGCACCCTCGTCGACATCATCCGTCCCACATCGGGTGACGTGCGCGTGCTCGGCGAGGATCCGCGTCACGGCGGCGCCCGACTGCGGCGCCGCATCGGCTACGTGCCGGGCGAGCTGCGTCTCGAGGGGCGGGTGACGGGGCAGCGGATGCTGTCGTTCTACTCCGAGGTGTCCGGCCCGGTTGATCGCGGATACACCTCCCAACTCGCCGAGCGCCTCGGCGTCGACCTGACGCGCCCCGTGCGCAGCCTGTCGAAGGGCAACAAGCAGAAGATCGGGTTGGTCCAGGCGTTCATGCACCGGCCCGAGCTGCTGATCCTCGATGAGCCGACCAGCGGGCTCGACCCGCTCATGCAGCGGGAGTTCCTCACGATGGTGCGCGAGGCGCGCGAGGCCGGGCAGACTGTGCTGCTCAGCTCGCACGTGCTCAGCGAGATCCAGCAGACCGCCGACGAGGTCGCCGTGCTCGCCGCGGGCCGGATCGTCGCGCAGGGCGACGTCGCGTCGCTGCGCCTGGGCTCGGTGAGGCGGGTGCGGGTCGCGGTCGGCGGGCACGATCCGGATGCCCTGCGCCGTCGCTTCACGGGCATCGCGGGCGTGCAGGGACTGGAGGTCACCGCGCAAGGCGACGTGCTGCACCTCACCGCGACGGTGGAGGGTGCGATCGACCCGTTCGTGAAGGCGCTCGCGCAGACGACCGTGCACGACCTGACCGTCGAGGAGCCCGACCTCGAAGAGAGCGTGCTGCGCCTCTACTCGTCATCCTCTTCGCCGACACCCCCGGCCTCCGCCCAGGGAGTTGCACGATGAGCACGGTTCTGCCGGTGTTCCGGCGCAGCATCCGAGAGTCGTGGCGCGGCGTGATCGGATGGAGTCTCGGCATCGCGGCGGTGCTGTTCCTGTACCTGCCGCTGTACCCGAGCTTCGGTGCGAGCGGGCAGCTGGAAGACATCATCAAGGCTCTGCCGTCGCAGCTGATCGAGACGCTGGGCTACGACCAGATCGCCACCGGAGCAGGCTACGCGCAGAGCACCTTCTACGGGCTGATGGGCTTCCTGCTGCTGACGATCGCCGCCGTGCTGTGGGGCTCGGCAGCTATCGCGGGCGCCGAAGAATCCGGCCGACTCGAACTCGACCTCGCGCACGGCATCGGGCGGGCGCAGTACGCGGTCGAGGCGGCGCTGGCGGTGCTCGTGCGGCTGCTGTGGCTGGGGGCGCTGTCGGGGGCCATCGTGTTCGCACTGAACGAGCCTGCGGAGCTGGGCATCCATCCGCCGCACATCGTCGGGGCGGCGCTCGCCCTCACCGGGCTGGCTTTTCTCAGCGGGATGGCCGGCCTGTTCGCCGGCTCCCTCACCGGCCGCCGTTCATGGGCGACGGGTGTCGCCGCAGCCGTCGCCGTGCTGGGATACGTGTTCCAGGCGGTGGCTAAGCAGTCGACGGACTTCGAATGGCTGAACGCCCTCTCTCCGTACGCCTGGGTGTACCACCAGCCCCCCTTGAGGGACGGCGTCGACGCAGGTGGCCTGGTGCTGGTCTGGGGAATCGCGGTGGCGCTGGCCGCGGCATCCGCCCTCGCGCTGGCGCGCCGCGACCTGCGCGGGTGAGGCCGCGGGTGCGGAGATTCCGGCATCCATCGGCGAGACTTGACCCTGACACGGTGTGAGGCGGTCGAATCAGAGCATGTTGTCCATCGGAGCGTTCGCGCAGATCGGCCAGGTGACCCATCGGATGCTGCGGCACTGGGACACCGCCGGGTTGCTCGTGCCGGCCCACGTGGACGAGTTCACCGGCTACCGCTCGTATGATCCCTCGCAGCTCGACCGGCTGCACCGGATCGTTGCGCTGCGGCAGCTGGGGTTCGGACTGGAGCAGATCGGCGCTGTCCTCGACGAGGAGATCGGCGCGGATCGCATAGCGCGAATGCTGCGCTCCCATCGGGATGCCGTGGAACGCGAGCACCGCATCGCCACCGAAAGACTCGTCGATGTGGAACGCAGGCTCCACCTCATCAAGAGAGAGAAGCGCATGTCATCGGCCGAGTTCATCGAGAAGTCACTGCCTGCCGTCCGCCTCATCGCCCGCACGGCGACAGTGCCCGCCGACGAGGTCAGTCGTCATGTGGGACCCATGTTCGGTGAGGTCGAAGACGGCCTTCCCGAGACGGAGGGGATGCTCGAGACGCCGATCGCCCAGTACCGTCCGACCGATGACGGGATGCTGCTGACCATCGGCTACGCGTACCGCGGCGACCCTGTCGAGGGCCTCGAGCTCGTCGAACTCGCTGCCGAGGAGCGAGCGGTGTGCGGCATCCACCTCGGGCCGACGGCCGGCATCCCCGATACGTGGCACGCACTGCACGCCGAGATGCTCGCCCGTGGCTTCACCCCCTCGGGTCCGTGCCGCGAGCTGTACGTGCGGTCCTGGCCGCTCGACGACGAATCCGCCTGGGTCGTCGAGCTGCAGCAGCCTGTCTCACGCGCCTGAACAAGCGGAGTCGGGGTGTCAGGGATGCATTTCGCCGTTCGGGTACCCATCTGACCAGACGAATGCATCCCCGACCGCGGACGTACGGTTTCGGCCGGGTCGGCGTACCAAACTGACCCCGGATGCCGGGCGGCTGGCGCCGCCCGTCAGCGCAGCGGGTCGAAGGGTTTGATCTCGGGGGCGATACGGCCCGTGGTGATCTGCTCGGCGAGCAGCTTGCCGGTCGCCGGGCCGAGCACGATGCCCCACATGCCGTGCCCACCGGCGACGTACACGTTCGGGGCCTGCGTCGCGCCCACCAGCGGCAGCCCGTCGGGGGTGACCGGGCGCGAGCCGACCCACTCGTCCTCACGGTCGTCGAAGTCGATCCCCTGAAGCATCTCCCGCGCCTGCGCGATGATCGCCTGCACCCGCCGCGGCTGGAAGGGCTCGTCGGGGCGACGGAACTCCATGGTGCCGGCGATGCGGAATCGCCCCTGATACGGGGTGCACGCGATGCGCTGGAACGGGAAGTACACCGGGTGCTCCTGCGGCATCGACGTAGCGACCGTGAACGAGTAGCCGCGGCCGGCCTGCACGCGGGTGCGCACCCCGAGCTTGCGGGCCAGCGCGGGCATCCAGGCGCCGGTCGCGATCACGACCGAATCGGCCTCGAGGCGCTGCCCGTTCGACATGGTCACCACGGGGCGGCGGGTCGACGAGACGTCGGTGACCTCGTAACCGGTGATCAGCTCGGCCCCCCGCTCAACGACCGCGGCACCGAGCGCCTCGACGAAGGGCGCCGGCTCGAAGAAGCGCTGTCCGTCGAGTCGGTACGCGTGCGTCACGGCATCCGACAGCACCGGCGCCAGCTCGCGCGGGTTCTCGAGACGCTCGAACGGCACGTCCTGCCCGTGCCGCACGACGCCCTCGATCTCGTGCAGGAAGCCCTTCGAGTCGGCCTCCTGCCTGAAGCCGATCACGAACGGGCCCTCGCGGGTCCACGACTCGACGCCGCCGTCGAGAAGCTCGTCGAAGCACTCCAGTGCGATCCGGTCGATCGGGGTGAGATCGGCCATCGTCCGGTCCCATGCGCGGTTGGTGCCATGTGCGGCGAACTGCCCGAGGAACATCCACAGCCCGGGGTCGACCCGGAACGGCACGTGCAGAGCCGCATCAGGGTCGAGCAGGGCCTTCGGCCCGTACGTCCACAGCCCGGTGTCGGCGAGCGGGATGGTCTTGCCCGGAGTCAGCCAGCCCGCATTGCCCCACGACGATCCGGCGGCCACGCCTACCCGGTCGATGACCGTGACCTCGACACCGCGCTCCTGCAGATGCCATGCCGTGGCGAGACCGACCATTCCTGCACCGACGATGATCGTGCGCGTCATTGCGTCCTCCTGAGACAGCTGATCGCAGGCGCGCGACAGCGACGCCCACTACCTGCGATTATGCAGATCCCACCGCTTCACGGGTCTGCAACCGAAGATCCTGCGTAGAATCATCCGGGAATGGAGAAATTCTTCATTCAAGGGCGAGAAAGTGGTCGCATGAGTCCCGAATCTTCGGCATCCGTCCACTCCGGACTGGATGCCATCGACCGCACCCTGCTGTCAGAGCTGAGCCGCAACGGCCGCATCTCGAACACCGACCTGGCCGCGATCGCGGGAATCGCCGAGTCGACATGTCTCAAACGCGTGCGCGCGCTGCAGGCGAACGGGGTGATCGTCGGCTTCCACGCCGAGATCTCGCCCGCTGCGCTGGGGCTGCATCTCGAGGCGCTGATCACCATCCGCCTGCACGCCCACGCCCGCGGCGACCTGCGCCGCTTCCAGACCTATCTCGAAGAGCTGCCCGCGACTCAGCAGGTGTACTTCCTCGCGGGCGACCGCGATTTCCTCGTGCACGTCGCGGTTCCGGATGCCAGTGCGCTGCGCGAACTCGTCTCCGACACCATCAGCCTGAAGCCCGAAGTGGCGTCCACCAGCACCAGCCTGATCTTCGCCCAGGCGGCCGGGTCGCGGGGTCTGTGACCTGACGGCACGACCCGCACGACCCGACCGCACGACTCAGTCCTGCTCGATGTTCTCGTATGCCCGCATCGCCGCCTTCTGAGCATCCTTCAGGGCCTCTTCAGGCGACTTGTCACCGAGCAGCGCCGCGGTGATCGCGTTGTTCAGCTCGTTCTGGATCTCCTGCCCGGCGGGTGACGACCCGAAGGACTGCCCGTAGTCGACCACGTCGTAGTACGTCGAGATCACCTGATCGAACCCGGCGTTGCCGCTCGGGGTCACCCACTCGTCACGGATCGCCTTGTCCGCGGCCGGCGAGCCGGTGAACAGTCCGGTGTTCACACCGCCGTCCTTCTCGCGGGTCTCGCCTCGAGCCTTCCCCGCCGCCGCCCACGCATCATCGGAGGTGAGATCGACCATCCACGCGCACGCCGCCGCCGGATTCTTCGCACCGACCGGCACGACGAACGCGGTTCCGGATGCCACCGAGAACGGCTCACCGTCCGCTCCGCGGAAGGGCACGGCCTCGAGCTGCAGCTCGTCCATGTAGGGCGAGAGCACGTTCGGATACCACTGCGCGTTCACCTGTGCGCCGACCTGGCCGGCGACGAACTGGTTGTTGTCGCCGAAGGTGTCGAACGAATCGGTGAAGCTCTTCACCGCGGCGAAGCCGCCCTGAGCATCCGTGATCTTCTTGAGCATCTCGATACCTGCGACGTTCTTCGGGTCGTCCAAGGTGGGCTTGCCGTCGTCGTCGTTGAGCTGTCCGCCCATTCCGAGGATCCACAGTCCGCTCTGCCCGGTCGCCTGCGGGTCGAAGCCGAGACGGGTGGGCACGCCGCCCTTCTCCTGATAGATCTTGCCGATCGCGTCGAGCAGCACGTCCGGCTTCGAGGTGTCGATCTGGTCGGCCGTGACGCCCGCCTCGTCGAGCACCTTCTTGTTCACGAGTATCGCCGGCGGCTGGTAGAACTGCGGCACCGCCCAGATCTCGTCGTCGTAGGTGACGTCGTCGACGACGAACGGGTACCAGTGCTCGCGCGGCGATACGTCCTGTTCCTTCAGGCATTCGTCGAGCGGCAGGATCAGCCCCTGAGCGGCGTAGGTGGTGACGTAGCGACGGTCCATCTGCACGACGTCGGGCACGTTGCCGCCCGCCAGCCGCGTGGTGAACTTCTGCGCGTCGAACGCGGTGGCGTCGAGATCGACCTTCACATCCTTCAGCTGCCCCTCGGCGTAGTCGAGGCGCGACTGGCCGACATCGTCGGCGTTCTCGAAGCCCCAGGCCTTGAGGTCGCCCGTCGCCTGGGCGCCCCAGTCGACGTCTTCCGCCACGTCGGACGCGTCCTTGCCGCCTCCGCAGCCGGTCAGCACGACAGCGGATGCCGCGACGATGGCCGCGATTCCCAGAATGCGCTTGTGCATCTCTCTTCCTCTCGTTCGAGCGGCGGTCCCGAATAGCCGCCGCTGTTCTGTTGTGGATGTCGTGTGTTCCGGATGCCTGCCCGCCGGCATCCGGGTTCAGCCCTTGCGCCCCTGCGTGGCGACGCCCTCGATGAAGTACCGCTGACCGAAGGCGAACAGGACGAGCATGGGCACGGTGACGATGAGCGAGGCGACCATGACGTACTGGTAATCGCCATGCCCGCCGGCCGTGGGGCTGTACTTCGTCATGGCGTAGGCGATGCCCAGCGGAGCGGTGAACTCGTCGACCGATCCAGCGTTCAGATAGATCAGGGCGGAGTACAGGTTGTTCCAGCTCGCCTGGAACTCGAACAGGAAGACGATCACGAAAGACGGCACCGACAGCGGCATCGCGATGCGCCAGAACAGTCCCCAATAGCTCGCGCCGTCCAGGCGCGCGGCCTCGAACAGCTCACGCGGCAGTCCGAGGAAGAACTGCCGTTGCAGGAAGATGTAGAACGCCGAGCCGAACAGGTTCATGCCCCACAGCGGCACCCACGTGCCGAGCAGGCCGGTCTCCTTCCAGATCAGGTAGATCGGGATCATCGTCACCGCACCGGGCAGCATCATGGTCGCAAGCACGAGTCCGAAGAGCAGTCCGCGCCCCGGGAATTTGAAGTAGGCGAAACCGAACGCGACGATCGAGCTCGACACCGCGACGGCGGTCGCCGCCAGCACGGCGATCGCCACGCTGTTCCACAGCCAGCTCATCAGTGGCAGCTGGTTCCACACCTCGACGTAGTTCCCGGGCATGAACGTCTTCGGGATCAGCGCGTTGTCGAACACCTCGCCCCGGGGCTTGAAGCTCGCCGCCACGAGCCACGCGAAGGGATACAGGAACAGCAGGGCGAACCCGACGAGGATGATGGTCAGCACGATCCGCGCCGCGAGGCTGCGGGGCCGGCTGAGGGCGCGGCGCCATCTCGGGCGCTTCGGAACGGTGGCGACGGCCGTCGACGCATCCCGGCGCTCGGGATCCTGACGCCGGGGCGTGTGCTGCAGTGAGGTGGCCATCAGCGGTCTCCCTCGTAGTAGACGAACCTGTTGCCGAACTTCACCTGGATCACGGTGATGACCATGATGATGACGAACAGCAGCCAGGCCATGGCCGCGGCGAACCCGAAGTTGAACTGCCGGAAGGCCTGCTGGAACAGGTAGATCGCGTAGAACAGCGACGCCTCGGGCGACGAGTTGCTCTGATCCCGCCAGAACAGCAGATACGCCTGGTCGAAGATCTGGAACGCGGCGATCGACAGCACGATGACGTTGAAGAACATCGCGCCCGAGATCATCGGCAGGGTGATCGAGAAGAACTTGCGCACGCTGCCCGCTCCGTCGAGCGATGCCACCTCGTACAGCTCAGTCGGCACGTTCTTCAGCGCCGCGAGGAAGATCACCATGGTGCCCGCGACCGTCCACAGTGTCATGATCACGATGCTCGGCTTCACCCAGGCGGGGTCCACCAGCCATTGCGGCCCCTCGATGCCGAACAGGCGCAGGAACTCGTTGATCACCCCGCTGTTGCCGTTGAGCAGCAGGAAGAACACCGCGGCTGTAGCGACGGCGGGCGTCATCTTGGGCAGGTAGTAGAGGGTGCGGAAGATGCCCGCACCGCGTCCGACGCGGTTGAGCAGCATGGCCAGCACGAGCGCGAAGACGATCTCGAGCGGCACCGCCATCACGACGTAGAACAGCGTGTTGGCCAGAGACACCATCACCCGCGGGTCGTCGAAGAGCTCGGCGTAGTTGTCGAGGCCGACCGGACGCGCACTGTTGGTGGCCAGGTTGTAGTTGCTGAACGAGATGTACAGGCTGTAGATCATCGCGCCGGCGGTGAACACGAGGAACCCGATGATCCACGGCGTGATGAACAGGTACCCGGCGATCGCCTCGCGCTTGTTGTAGTGGTCGCGCGCCGGCTTCGGCCCCCGGCGGAACCATCGCCGCTTCTTCTCGGCTTCCTGCTCCGCCGGCACGAGTGCCTCGGGCGTCGTCGTGATGCTCATCTGCCACCTCCGTCCCGCTCGTCGTCGCGTGATTCGGCGCTGCGCACAGAGCAGACGCACCTTTCGCGTGTCCCGACCGTAGGCCCGATCGGTCTCGCGAGGGCGGGCCTTGCCACGGGGTGGGAAGAGAGGCATGATTAGCGGAGCCGCGCCCTGGCTGATTCTTCTCCGGGCTGATCAGACCGCATTACCGCGTTCGGTCACACCGCCGATCCCGGGGGGTGCTTTCGACCGCACGTGCGTCGGTCAGCCGGCGCGCACCTCGAACCCGGCATCCGTCAGCGCGGCTCGCTGCGCGTCGGTCGCTGCGGGGTCGGTGATCACGAGCGGGAAGAGGTCGGGGCCGCCGAGGTGGGCGAACGCGGCGCGACCGATCTTCGAGGCGTCGGCGACGATCACGGCGCTGGCGGCGCGCTGCGCCATCATGCGGTTCACCGCAGCCTCGGCCTCGTCGTGCGTGCTCGCGCCCGCGTCGGCCGAGAGAGCATTCACGCCGATGAAGGCGATGTCGAGCCGGATGCCGCCGAGCAGCTGCTCGACGAACGGACCGACCAGCTCGAAGCTGCGGGGGTGGATGACCCCGCCGGTGACGACGACCTTGAACTCGGGGCGCATGGCCAGCTGGGCGGCGATGTTGACGGCGTTGGTGACGACGGTGATGCCCTGCTCGGCGAGGTCGCCGCGCGCGGCGAGTGCCGTGGCGATCGCGTTGGTGGTCGTTCCACCCGAGAGTCCGACGACCTGCCCGGGTTCGACGAGCGATGCCGCCACAGCCGCGATCTGCTCCTTCGCACCGGTGGCGTGATGGCTGCGGAACCGGATCGGCAGCTCGTAGGCGACCGACTGAGCCACGGCGCCGCCGTGCGTGCGGGTCAGCAGCCGACGTTCGGCGAGGCTGTCGAGGTCGCGCCGTGTGGTCGCGGCCGATGCGCCGAAGCGCGCGACGAGGTCGTCGACGCTCACCTCACCCTGGACTGCGAGCAGATCGAGGATGGCGGTGAGCCTGGCGGCGCGGTTCATGTCGTGCCCATTCTGTCAGTCGGGCCACCGTCAGGCGGATTCGAGGGCGAACAGGCGCAGCATCCGCGCCGCCTCCTCGGCGACCGCCTCACGGGCGGGAGAGAAGTACTTGCGTGAGTCGACGAGCTTCTCGTCGGCGGCGAGCGTCTCGCGGATCGCGCGCGTGAAGAAGCCGTTCAGATGGGTCGACACGTTGATCTTCGTCATCCCGGCGCGGACCGCCTGTACGATCACATCGTCTGAGACGCCCGACGAGCCGTGCAGCACGAGCGGGATGTCGCCTCCCGAGCGGCCGATGCCGCTGAGGGCGCTCTTGAGGCGGCCGATGAGGTCGATGTCGAGCGAGGCCGAGCGGTCGAGCATCGCGTGCGACGAGCCGACCGCGACGGCGAGCGAGTCGACCCCGGTGGCTTCGACGAACGCCCGCGCCTCGTCGGGATCGGTGCGCACACCCGGAGCGTGGGCGCCGTCCTTGCCGCCGACCTCGCCCAGCTCCGCCTCGATGTAGACGCCTCGGGCACGGGCGCGGGCGGCCACATCGGCCGTGATCTCGACGTTCTGCCCGTAGTCGAGCTTGCCGCCGTCGAACATCACCGACCCGAAGCCCAGCTCGATGGCCTCGTCGACGAGCTCGGGCCGCTCGGCGTGATCGAGGTGCACGGCGACCGGGGTGCTCGCGCGCCGCGCGACGGCCAGGGTCGCCCAGCCGATCGGCTCGAGGCCGCCGTGGTAGTCGGCGCAGTTCTGCGAGATCTGCAGGATGACCGGCAGGTTCGCGCGCTCGGATGCTGAGACCAGCGCCTCGGCCGTCTCGAGGTGGATGACGTTGAACGCGCCGATCCCGGTGCCGGCCGATGCGGCGGCCCGCATCAGTTCGCGTGCGGGTGCGAGGGTCATCGGGTCTCCTTGAGGTGGGGTGCAGGATCGGATGCCGAGGGGGCCTCTGGCGAGACTTCTTCTGCAGCATGAGACGGCGCGTGCGGAGGGTCGTCTCGTGCCGGAACGGAAGTCTCGCCGGCGGGAGTCGGTTCGGCGGGCCGGGCCGCGAGGGTCATCGCGGACTCGAGATCGCGCCACGACGGGTGGATCTCGCCGGCGAGCGGCATGAGTACGGCAGCGGCAGACCAGGCGGTCGCGCGCCGCAGGATCTGCGCGGAATCGTGGATGCCGGCATCCATCAGCACGGCGCACGCGGCGACCGCGGCATCCCCCGCCCCGGTGGGGTTGCCGGCGAGCGTCTTCCCCAGCCGGGCATGCAGCACGTCGACATCACCGGACGCCGAGGGCGTGACCGCCAGCATCCCGTCGGCGCCGAGCGAGAGCAGCACCAGCCGGGCGCCGCGCCGGATCAGCTCGCGGGCGCCGTCGATGGGGTCATCGAGGCCGGTCGCGTCACGCAGCTCGTGCTCGTTGGGCTTGAGGACGGATGCCCCGGCATCCGCCGCCGCGAGCAGCGCCGGGCCGGACGTGTCGGCGATCACGATCGCTCCCGCGTCGAGGCCCAGCCGGATCAGGTCGGGCAGAGCGTCGTCCGGGATGCCCGGCGGCAGACTTCCCGAGATCACCAGCACCCCCGCGCGGCCGGGCGCACCGGCGTCGCCGAGGGCATCCGGATCGGGGGCCGACACGCCAGATGGCGGGCCCTTTCGCGGGATGCGGCCGACATCTGGAGTGTCGGCCCCCCATGTGTCAACGCCCCCGGAGGCCCCGACACCGGCGCCGGGCGCGCCGGCGACGCCGAGGGCGCGGGCCACGGCGTCGCGCAGCGTCTGCCACTCGGCGTCCGACGGGGCGACGCCCCGCTCGTTGACGATCGTCGTGTCGCCGCGCGCCTCGTCGACGAGCGCGATGCTGCGGCGGGTGGATGCCTCGACCGGCACGAGCACGTGCGGAACCCCCGCCGACGCGAGCTCTGCGGCGAACTCCGCGCCGGTCGTGCCGCCCGTGGTCGTGACCGCGAGGATCTCCGCGCCCTGCGCGTGCGCGACGCGGGCGACGTTGAGGCCCTTGCCGCCGGCGCGGGCCTGCCCGGCATCCGCTCGGTGCGTGTCGCCGACGGAGAGCGACGCGACGTGCCAGGTGAGATCGAGGGCCGGATTCGGTGTGACGGTCACGATCATGCCGGTACCACCTGCCGTGCGCGCAGCGCCGACCCGAGGATGCCGGCGTCGCCCGACAGCTCGGCCGGAACCAGGGCCGGGATGCGGTGGAAGCTGAGCCGATCGGCGAGGCGCGCGCGCAGCTCGTCGAACAGCGCGCCGCCGGCGTGCGAGAGCCCCCCGCCGATGACGACGGCCTCGGGGGCGATCACGGCGGTGAGCTGCGCGATCGACATCGTCAGCGCGTCGAGCGCCTCGTTCCAGATGCGCGCCGCGATCTCGTCTCCGGCTGCGGCGCGGGCGATCACCTCGCGAGCGCCGTCGACGACCGCGCCCGTCGCATCGGTGTAGCGGCGCGAGATGGCCCCGGCCGACGCGATGGCTTCCAGGCATCCGCGTGCCCCGCACGGGCACGGCCACTCCCCGATCGGTGCGTGGCCGATCTCGCCGGCATAGCCACCCGCGGTGTACGGACGCCCGTCGACGAGCAGCGCACCGGCGATGCCGGTGCCGATGATCAGCACGACCGCGTTCGCGTAGTCGCGAGCGCCGCCGAGCACGTGCTCGGCCCAGCTGGCCGCCCGCACATCGTGGTCGAAGGCCACCGGCATCCCGAATCGGGCCGCCATCAGGTCGCGCATGGGCGCATCGCGCCAGCCCAGGTTGCTGCTGAACACACCGATGCCGTTCTCGGCGTCGACGATGCCGGGCACGACGAGTCCGACGGCCTGCGGCACGACATCCGGATGCTGTGCACGCAGCTCGTCGGCGAGTTCGGCGAGACGCTCGATCAGCCCGTCGGGAGAGCCGTCGGCGCTGGACGGAGTCGGAGTGCGGCGCAGTCCGCGCGCGGTGCCGTCGGCGCCGAACAGCGCCGACTTGATGTCGGTGCCGCCCACGTCGAACGCGAGCACAGGCACGCCGGCCCCGATCGAGGCGGCACGGGCGAGCCGTTCACCGGGCTCGTCGCTGACCGCCTCGGGGTTCTCACTGTGCTCGGACATGCGCGCCTTCCGTCATCCGTCCCTCGTGAGCGGTCAGCCCTCGAGGACCACCGAGCGGGTGAGGTTGCGCGGCTGGTCGGGGTCGAGGCCCTTCGCGACCGCGCGGTCGAGGGCGACGCGGTGCAGACGCACGAGGTCGGCCATCGGGTCGATCGCGTGCTGCACGAAGCGCGCGCCGGTCGCCTCGACCTGGGACTGCAGGCCCTCGGGCGCCGAGCCGAGCTGCCACGTGATCCGCCCCGGAGCGGCGATGGCGATCGGACCGTGGCGGTACTCCATCGAGCTGTACGACTCGGTCCACGACTGCGACGACTCGCGCATCTTCAGGGCCGCCTCGTGGGCGAGACCCATCGCCCAGCCCATGCCGAGGAAGCTGTACTGCTCGGCTTCGGCGAGCGCGACGTCGTCGGTGCCGTCGAGCACGGCCTGCGCGTCGGCGATCGCGGCGTCGAGGCTCTCGCCGACCGACGCGCGGAACAGGGCCAGCGCCGTGGTCGCGAAGCGGGTCTGCACGACCGACTGCTCGTCGGCGAACGAGAGTCCGATCACCTGGTCCGCGAGGTCGACGAGCGGGGAGGCGGTGTCGCCGACGACGGCGATCACGGGCGTGGTGCCCTTGACGCGCTCGGTCAGCTCGAGCACCTCGGTGGTCGTGCCCGAGCGGGTGAGGGCGACGATCGCGTCGTAGCCGCGACCGAAGGGGAACTCGGATGCCGTGAACGCGTCGGTCTCGCCGTGCCCGGCGCTCTCGCGCAGCGCGGCGTACGACTGTGCCATGAACCACGAGGTGCCGCAGCCGACGACGGCGATGCGGGCGCCGGATGCCGGGAGCAGGGCCTGCTCGTCGCGCATATCTGCCGCGCGGGTCCAGGTCTCGGGTTGCGAGGTGAGCTCTGAGCGCATGTGTGCGCCGGCGGTGGTGTGCATGACGACTCCTGAATGCTTGTTTCTGACGTTTAGAACCAGATATCGATCATATTCTGACATAGATTCGGGGCGCACTGAACTCCCGCGCAGCGCCGGGAGGCGTGCTCGGGACGAGAAGGTCAGCGGCCCTCGGCGGCCTCGGTGTGGTGGCGGATGACTTCGGCGACGACGAAGTTGAACCACTTCTCGGCGAACTCCGGGTCGAGGTGCGCCTCTTCGGCCAGCGCGCGCAGGCGGGCGGTCTGCTGCTCTTCCCGCCCGGGGTCGGAGGCGGGCATGTCGTGCTCGGCCTTGAGACGCCCGACCTGCTGGGTGCACCGGAAGCGCTCGGCGAGCATGAAGATCAGCGCGGCGTCGATGTTGTCGATGCTGGCGCGCAAGCGCAGCAGTTCAGCGCGCGCGTCAACGTCACCCACGTCGTCAGCTGTGCCGACGGTCGGCGTGCCCTGCGTCGCCGTCGTCGGGGTAGCGTCCGTCGGTGTACTCGCCCTCTTCTTCGTCG
This sequence comes from Microbacterium sp. NPDC055521, assembly GCF_053619695.1. NCBI lineage: Bacteria > Bacillati > Actinomycetota > Actinomycetes > Micrococcales > Microbacteriaceae > Microbacterium > Microbacterium sp. NPDC055521. The sequence goes on from NZ_JBSHJX010000003.1 coordinate 128,894, forward strand.
ACGTGAGCACCGGCGCCGGTGTGACCACCAGGACCGCTCGAGTGATCGGCGTCGGTGTACTCGCCCTCGCCGTGTCGCGGCAGATGCTGCTCGCGGCCGTCGGCGGAATAGACGCCGTCGGTGTACTCGCCCTCGGCCTCTCCTCCGTGCGCGGCGTGACCGCCGGTCGTCGTGCCGTCGCCGTGGTCGGCGTCGGTGTACTCGCCCTCGGCGGGCTCGGATGCGTCGTGTGCGCGTTCGTCAGACATGGGATCCTCCAAGGGGTGGTCGCTTCTCTCACGATAGTCAAGCCCGAGCCGAGAAGGCAGGGTCACTTCGGCGCTGGCCATAGAGTGATCGCCATGAGCACCGAAGACCCCACGTCGCCCGCGGCATCCGACCGCGGCGACTCCCGCGCGGCGGCCAGGGCCACCCGCGCCGCGGCCGCCGCGGAGACCGCCGAGATGGGCGCGGCCATCCAGGCCGATGCCGCAGCGGACGAAGCCGGCGCCGCAGCCGACGAGGCGGATGCCGCTGCCGCGTCGGCCGAAGCCGCCGAGGCGGCAGAGCATCCCTCTCCGGCCGACGCCCCCACGCCACGTCGGTCGATGTGGACACGGATGGACCGTCCGTTCCGGCTCGGCTTCCTGCTCACCCTCGGCGGTCTGTCGGCATTCCTCGTCGCGCTCGCGCTCACCAGCCTTTCGACGGTGCTCATCTACGTCGCCATCGCCCTGTTCGCTGCGCTCGGCCTGAACCCCGCCGTACGGCTGCTCGAACGGCGCGGGCTCTCCCGCGGCGTGAGCGTCGCCATCGTCATCGTCGCTCTGGTGATCGCTGTGGGTCTCGTGCTGGTGATGATCGTGCCCGTCGTCGTAGAGCAGATCGCGTCGTTCGTGAAATCCGTACCCGATGTGATCGACGACTTCATGCACACCGATCTCTACCTCCTGCTCGAGAAGCAGTTCGGCGACCAGATCGGCTCTCTGCTCGCCGACGGACAGAACCTGCTCACCGACGGCAAGACGCTCACCGCACTGGGCGGCGGCGCCCTGAAGGTCGGCACATCGATCGCGGAAGGCGTCTCGGCCTTCGTCATCGTGTTCGTGCTCACCCTGTACTTCGTGGTGGGTCTGCCCGGCATCATCAGGTCGATGCTGCGCCTCGCCCCAGCCCGCAAGCGTCACCAGGCCCGCAGCATCATCGACCAGATCACCGAGTCGGTCGGCGGCTACGTGCAGGGCATGGTCATCCTGGCGTTCGCGAACTCGATGGTGGCGCTCGTGCTCTACCTGCTGCTGGGGCTGCCGTTCCCGCCGCTGATGGCCGTCGTCGCGTTCCTCGTGACGCTCATCCCGCTGATCGGCCCGCTGCTGTTCCTCGCCATCGGCACGGTCGTCGCGCTGCTCGCCGACCCCGTGCACGCCCTGATCTTCGGCGTCGTCTACCTGATCTACATCCAGATCGAGGCGTACGTCCTCACCCCGAAGGTCATGAACCGCACCCTCGAGGTGCCGGGCCTGCTGGTCGTGCTCGGCGCGCTGGTCGGCGGCACCCTGCTCGGGCTGCTCGGTGCGCTGGTGGCGGTGCCGGCCACGGCATCCATCCTCATCATCCTGAACCAGATCTTCATCCCGCGGCAGGACGAACGCGTCTGACCCGCGAGAGCGCAGGCGCGGCCGGGCGGGCGAACCCACCCGGCCGCGCCGGTGTCCAAAGCCGGGTCAGATCAGACCCTTGTCCTTCAGCCATGCCTGGGCGATGTCGGCCGACGACTTCTGGTCGACGGTGCTCTGCACGTTCATCGAGACGAGATCCTCGGCACTCAGCTCGGCGCTGATCGCGTCGATGACCTTGCTCACCTCGTCGGCGATGTCGCTCGAGACGAGCGGCACGACGTTCGACGCGAGGATCATGTTCTCGGGATCCTCCAGCGCCACGATCTCCTCGGTCTGGAAGGCGGGGTCGGCGGAGTAGATGTCGGCCACCTGCACGGTGCCGGCCAGCAGCGCGTCGAGCGTGCCCTGGCCCGTGGCCGAGAACTTGAGGTCGATGCCGTATGCGTCCTTCGCACCCGCGGGGCCGTAGGGGCGCTGCTCGAACTCGGGAGCGGCGCCGATGGTCGCCGGTTCGCTGAGCTTCGACAGGTCGCCGATCGAGGTGAGCTCGTTCTCGTCCGCGAACGACTTCAGCACCGTGTAGGTGTCCTGGTCGCTGGCATCGGCGTACTGCAGCGCGGTGAGTCCGTCGGGGAGCGCGTCCTGCAGCGCGGCGTACACGTCGTCGGGGCTGGTGGCCGTGGCCTCCTTGTCGAGGTACTCGAGCAGGTTGCCGGTGTACTCCGGGAACACGTCGATGTTGCCCGACTCGACCTCGGGCATGTAGGCGTCACGCTGGCCGATGTTGAACTTGCGGTCGACGGTGAAGCCGGCGTCTTCCAGGCCCTGCGCGTAGATCTCGGCGATGATCTCGTTCGAGTAGTACGCCTGCGAGCCGATGACGATCGTGTCGCCGCCGGTGTCGTCGCTGTCGGCGCTGGGCTTGTCGAGCGGATTCGCGTTCGATCCGCAGCCGGCCAGCGAGAGGGCGGCGACGAGGGCGACACCGGCGGTGAGCGCGGTGCGGGTTCTGCTGTGGGTGGACATGTGCGGACCTTTCGGTGGGGGTCAGGCAGGAGCGGATGCCACGCGGCGAGCGCGCGACGTCGAAGCGGGTGTTCCGGATGCCGGGGCGCGCAGCCCCGTGGGGACGGCGGCACGCTGGGCGAGCGCCATCAGCAGGTCGACGATGAGGGCGAGAGCGGCGACGAGGATCGCGCCGCCGAGCACCTGGTCGAAGCGGCTGAGCGGGATGCCCTGGATGATGGGCCAGCCGAGCCCGCCGAGGTTCACGTATGCGGCGATCGTGACGGTGGCGATCACCTGCAGCAGCGCGGAGCGCAGACCGCCGACGAGCAGCGGCAGGCCGAGCCGCAGCTCGACCTTCGTGAAGATCTGCCACTCGGTCATGCCCATCGCGCGCGCCGCGTCGATGACCCGGCGGTCGATGGCCTCGAGTCCGGTGTAGGCGCCGGCCAGCAGCGAGGGGATCGCGAGCAGCACGAACGTGATGACGGCGGCGAGCGGCGTCTGCAGGATGCCGAGCACGAGCACCAGCAGCACGAGCAGCCCGAACGAGGGGATGGCCCGCGCGGCGCCCGAGATGGCGACCGCGATCTCGCGCCCGCGCCCGGTGTGGCCGATCAGCCAGCCCGCCGGCAGCGCGATCGCCGCGGCGACGGCGACCGAGACGATCGTGTAGATCAGGTGCTGCGCGAGCAGGGTGGGCATGGCGTAGGTGCCGACCAGGCGGTCGGGGGAGAACAGCCAGGCGAACGCCTCGGCGAACAGGTTCACGCGCTGACCGCCTTCGCACGGCGGGTACTGATCGTCGCCGCTCGGGTCCAGGGCATGAGCATCCGCCCCGCGAGGATGAGCAGCACGTCGACGACCAGGGCGATGATCACCACCGCCACGACACCGGCGAGCACCTCCGCGATGAGTCTGCGCTGCTGCCCGTTCGTGAACAGGTAGCCCAGGTTGGTGACCCCGATCAGGATGCCGACCGTCGCGAGCGAGATGGTCGAGACCGCTGTCACCCTCAGCCCCGCCAGGATGACGGGCCCGGCGAGCGGCAGCTCGACCGTGAAGAAGCGCCGCGGTGCCGCGTAGCCCATGGCGGTCGACGCCTGCAGCACACCGGCATCCACCGAGTCGAGCCCGTCGGCGACCGCACGGACCAGGATCGCCACGGCGTAGATCGTGAGCGCGGCGATCAGGTTCTCCTCGCTGATCACCGAGTACCCGAGGGCTGCGGGCATGAGGATCAGCAGCGCCAGCGAGGGGATCGTGTACAGCAGACCGGTGAGCACGATGACGGGTCCGCGCACCAGCCGGTATCTCCAGGCGACCCAGCCGAGCGGCAGCGACAGCACGAAGCCCAGCGCGATCGGGATGAGACTCTGACGCAGGTGGTCCACCGTGAGCTCGACGATGAGCCCGAGGTTGTCCACCACCCAGTTCATGCGGTCGGCTCCCCCGTGCCGACGAGGCGGCCCTGCGTGCGCCCCTCCGAGTCGACAACCACCTGGCCGTTCGGCGTCTGCTTCACGGTCAGCGCACGGCGACCCCGCTCGGCGCCGATGAACGCCTCGACGAAGGCATCCGCAGGGTTCTCGATGATCTCGCTGGGGCTGCCGACCTGCACGATCCGCGCTCCGCGATCGAGGATCACGACCTGATCGCCGAGCAGGAACGCCTCGTCGATGTCGTGCGTGACGAACACGACGGTCTTGTCGAGCTCGCTCTGCAGGCGGACGAGCTCCTGCTGCAGATCGGCGCGCACGATCGGGTCGACCGCGCCGAACGGCTCATCCATGAGCAGGATGTTCGGGTCGGCGGCGAGCCCGCGCGCGACGCCCACGCGCTGCTGCTGACCACCCGAGAGCTGGCTCGGATAGCGCTCGGCGAGCGACTGATCGAGACCGACCGTGGTGAGCATCTCGCGTGCCCGCACGTGCGCGTCGCGACGCGAGACGCCCGTCAGGCGCAGCACCGTCGCCACATTGTCGAGCACGGTGAAGTGCGGCATGAGACCGGAGTTCTGCATGACGTAGCCGATGCTGCGCCGCAGCGCGACCGGGTCGCCTCCCAGCACGCTCTTCCCGTCGATCTCCACCTCGCCGGAGGTGGGCTCGACCATGCGGTTGATCATGCGCAGCAGCGTCGTCTTGCCGCAGCCGGACGAGCCGACGAAGACGGTGGTCTTGCGCGAGGGGATGACCAGGCTGAAATCATCGACGGCGTGCGTGCCGTCGGGGAACGTCTTGGTGACCGACCGGAACTCGATCATCGGCTCGCGGCTCCTGCGGGGACAGCTCTCATGCACGTACCTCCTGGCATCCCTTCGAGGGTAGGGGACATCACCGACATTGCGGCGGAATCGCTCCCTCCGCCCACTACGGGTTCGGAGCCGTCGCCCAGGCGGATTGCCGGCCGTGTCCCGGCACGCCGTCGCACGGTCATGCGGACTGCCTGCCGTACTCCTCGAGCAATCGCAGCCAGATCTCGCTCATCGTGGGATAGGCGGGAACCGCGTGCCAGAGCCGGCTTATCGGCACCTCTGCGACCACGGCGATGGTCCCAGCCTGCAGCATCTCGGCGACGTCGGCGCCCACGAAGGTCGCCCCGAGGATCACCTCGCGCTCGGTGTCGATCACCATGCGCGCCCGTCCCTGGTAGCCGTCGGCATGCAGAGCCGCGCCCGATACCGAGCCCAGGTCGTAGTCGACGACCGCGATCTCCCGGCCGACGTCGCGGGCGGCATCCGCGGTCAACCCCACCGAGGCGACCTCCGGCTCGCTGAAGACGACCTGAGGCACGGCCGCATGGTCGGCGGTCGCCACATGACGACCCCACGCGTCATCGGCGATCACTTCTGCCCGAGAGCGGGCGACGATCACATCGCCGGCGGCGCGCGCCTGATACTTGCCCTGATGCGTCAGCAGAGCCCGGCCGTTGACGTCCCCGACGGCGTACAGCCAGTCGCTGCCCGGCACCCGCATCGTGTCGTCGACCTCAATGGAGCGACCCGACCGCAGGCCGATCGTCTCGAGACCGATGTCGGCGCTGCGCGGGGTGCGTCCGGTGGCGACGAGCACCTCGGCTGCCCTGACCTCGGCCCCGTCGTCGAGGGTCAGGATGACCGCATCTCCCTCGCGACGCACCACGGTGGTCTGCGTGTTCAGCCGCACATCGACGCCAATCCCGCGCAGCCCCTCGGCGACGTGTTCACCGGCGAACGGCTCCATCCGCTCGAGAAGGCCGCGCCTGGCGATCAGCGTGACCGTGGCCCCGAGCCCGGCGAAGACCGTCGCCATCTCGACGCCGACGACCCCGCCGCCGATGACGGCCAGAGAGTCGGGTACCAGTTCGGCTCCGGTCGCCTCACGGCTGGTCCACGGTCCCGCCTCTGCGAGGCCCGGGATGTCGGGGATCGTGGCATCCGATCCGGTGGCCACCGCGACCGCGTACCGTGCTCGCAGCACGCGCTCACCGTGTTCGGTGGTGACCGTGACCTCACGCTCACCGGTCAGCCGCCCGTGCCCGCGCACCAGGTCGATGCCTGCGGTCTGAAGCCACGACACCTGCCCGTCGTCCGACCAGTGCGAGACGAACTCGTCACGCCTGGCGAGCACGTCGGCGGGTGCGACGTCGCCGCCCGTGACTCCGCGCACGTGCTGTGCGGCACGCAGCGCCTGCAGGGGTCGCAGCAGCGCCTTCGACGGGGTGCACGCCCAGTACGAGCACTCGCCGCCGACGAGTTCGCTCTCGACGATGACGGCGGTGAGCCCGCCCTGCACGACTCGGTCGGCCACGTTCTCGCCGACGGGGCCAGCGCCCAGCACGATGACGTCGTATTCGTCGCTCATGACGTCAGTCTTGCCGAGCCCGGCTCTCGAGGCCACCGCTTGACATGCGCCCCGGCGATCGGCAGTGCTCCGGATCAGCGAGCGCGCAGGATCACCGTCGGCGTCGGCGCGTCGGTGACGTGGCGCACGTCGCGCGGGGCGCCGGAGCGCTCGTCCAGGTCGACCACGCTGACCGTCCCCGACCGCTGTCCCGCCACGAGCAGGGTGCCGTCGTGGACCAGGTGGTGGCGCGGCCAGTCGACACCCGAGTCGGCGAGCGCGAAGGGCTCGAGCGAGTCGCCGTCCCCGCGTACGCGCAGCGCGGCGAGGGTGTTGCTGCCTCGCAGTGCCGTGTAGAGGGTCTCGCCGTCGCGCGAGACGGCCAGCTCGGCGGGGAAGTCGGTCCCGACCTGGGCGACCGGCGACGCGGTGGTCGCCGAGACGAGTCCCCACACTCCATCGCGGGCGGATGCCAGGGTGAACACCTCGCACGAGTACTCGGTGACCACGTGCAGATGGCCGCTGGGGTGCAGCACCATATGGCGCGGACCGGTGCCGCGCGGGAGCACGACCTCGTGATCAAGGGCGAGGCCGGGGCCCGATGCGCGCCAGATGCGCACCAGATCGAACCCGAGATCGGTGGTCGCGATGCGCCCGTCGGGCAGGAACACCGCCGCGTGGGCGTGCGATGCGCGTGGCTCCTCGCCGGCCGGGGTCGGGTGCGGATCACGGGCGCGCTGCGGATCGGGGGCCGGAACGTCACGCAGAGCCGGGTCGGCATCCCGGTCGCCGAAGAGCGCGGCGCGGAGAGCGGCGGCCTTGTCGACGCCGGCAGGCACGAGTGCGCCGTCGTCGCCGATCCCGAAGCGCACGACCCGTCCGTCGCCGTAGCAGCTGGCGATCAGCATCCGTCCGCCGGGCGCGACGGCGACATGGCAGACCGAGTCGCCCGCGCGAAGCGGGTCACCGAGCGGGCGCAGCGTCGCCTCGCCGGCGCGCGCGAACGCCTGCACCGCGCCTGCGCCCTCCAGGGCGGCGTAGACGACATCGAGCGTCGGATGAGCGGCCAGCCAGGACGCGGATGCCACCGGCGCCGCCGTGCCGCGATGGCGCAGCGTCGACGGGCCGCCGCCCTCATCGACGGAGAGGAAGCCGATGCCCTCGGCATCGCCCTGCATGTCGGCACCGTAGCCACCGGCCCAGAACTTCGTCATGCTGCATCCTCTCCCCGACGACGAGAAAGTCGGGGTCAGTCGATCAGGTCGTGGCGCACGATGACCTGGTCACGAGCGGGGCCCACGCCGATCACCGAGATGCGGGTGTTGCTCATCCGCTCGAGCGTGAGCACGTAGTCCTGCGCGGTCTGCGGCAGGTCGTCGAAGGTGCGCGCGGTCGAGATGTCCTCGCTCCAGCCGGGGAAGTTCTCGTAGATCGGCTTGGCGTGGTGGAAGTCGGTCTGGTTGACGGGCACCTCGTCGAAGCGGACGCCGTCGACGTCGTAGGCCACGCACACCGGGATCTGCTCGAGCCCGGTGAGCACGTCGAGCTTGGTGAGCACGATGTCGGTGATGCCGTTCACGCGCGTCGCGTAGCGGGTGATCGGGGCGTCGTACCAGCCGGTGCGGCGGTCGCGACCGGTGGTGGTGCCGTACTCGAACCCGGTCTTGCGAAGCCACTCGCCCATCTCGTCGTCCAGCTCGGTGGGGAAGGGGCCCGAGCCGACGCGGGTCGTGTAGGCCTTCACGATGCCGACGATGCGGTCGAGTCGGTTGGGTCCGACGCCGGATCCGGATGCCGCTCCCGCCGCCGTCGCGGTCGACGAGGTCACGAACGGGTAGGTGCCGTGGTCGACGTCGAGCATGGTGGCCTGCCCCGCCTCGAACACGACGACCTCGCCGCGGTTCAGGGCCTCGTCGACGAGGTGCCCGGTGTCGGCGACGAGCGGGCGCAGCCGCTCGGTGTACGACAGCAGGTCCTCGACGATCTCGTCGACCGTGATCGAGCGACGGTTGAACATCTTCACGAGCAGGTGGTTCTTCTGATCGAGGGAGCCCTCGACCTTCTGGCGCAGGATGTTCTCGTCGAAGAGGTCCTGCGCGCGGATGCCCACGCGGTTGATCTTGTCGGCGTACGCCGGACCGATGCCACGACCGGTCGTGCCGATGCGGCGGCTGCCGAGGAAGCGCTCGGTGACCTTGTCGAGGGTGCGGTGATAGGCGGTGATGATGTGCGCGTTGGCGCTGACCTTCAGGCGCGACACGTCGACTCCACGAGCCTCCAGCGCGTCGAGCTCCTGGAACAGCACGGCGAGGTCGACGACGACGCCGTTGCCGATCACGGCGTTGACGCCGGGGCTCAGGATGCCGGAGGGCAGCAGGTGCAGGGCGTACTTCTCGTCGCCGATGACGACGGTGTGGCCGGCGTTGTTGCCGCCGTTGAACTTGACCACCCAGTCGGTGCGCTCGCCGAGCAGGTCGGTGGCCTTGCCCTTGCCCTCGTCGCCCCACTGGACGCCGACGATCACGATTCCTGGCATGCGTGTACCCCCTGGTGCTGCACGCTTTCGCCGGGTTTGCACCGGCCGTTGAGCTGGCCCTGATCGGGCGACTACATCCTATCGGAGAGGTGTTTCCGGCTGCCCTGTGGCTAGAGTGCGATGACTTCCTGGTGGCCGTGGGCCAGACTCGCGGTGTCCCTGCTGGGTTTTGCGGCGATCATCGGCCAGCTGCCGCAGGGTTCGACGGTGCCGTGGTCGAACGAGGTGCTGCACGTCGTGTTCCCGCTGTTCCTGCTGGCGGACGTGCTGGTGGCTCCGAAGCGGCGGATCCTGACCTGGCCGACTCTGGCGGTCATCGCCGCCTCCCCCCTGGCATGGGCGGCGTACACGCTGGTGCGGGCGAACCTGGCGACCTCACCCGGCACCGGCGACCCGTACTGGTATCCGTATCCGTTCCTCAATCCGCAGATCACACCGCCGCTCGTGCACCGGCTGGGCGGTTACCCTGTACCGGGGGTTCCTCGGTCGTCGACGAGCGCCCGACGCGCACGAGGAGTGAGAGATGTCTGAGTTCCCGAATCCCGGATCGACCTCCCCGGCTCCCGCCGCAGGGCCCGACGATCTGGCTCGCGCTCAACGCATCCTGACCGTCATCTCCGACTCCTACGCGACCAAGATGGTCGGACAGGAAAGCCTGCGGGCCAGCCTGCTCATCGCGCTGATCGCCGGGGGGCACATCCTGCTCGAGTCGGTGCCGGGCCTGGCGAAGACGACCGCGGCGAGCACCCTGGCCGACACCGTGAAAGCCAGCTTCAAGCGCATCCAGTGCACCCCCGACCTGCTGCCCAGCGACATCACCGGCAGCCAGATCTACGACGCGGCGACCGGCAGCTTCCGCACCATCCTGGGTCCCGTGCACGCGCACTTCGTGCTGCTCGACGAGATCAACCGCTCGAGCGCGAAGACCCAGTCGGCGATGCTCGAGGCGATGCAGGAGCGGCAGACCACGATCGGCGGCGAGGTGCATCCGCTGCCCCGCCCGTTCCTCGTGATCGCCACCCAGAACCCGATCGAACAGGAGGGCACCTACGAGCTGCCGGAGGCCCAGATGGACCGCTTCCTGCTGAAAGCGATCGTCGAGTACCCGAGCCCTGCCGAGGAGTTCGAGATCCTCAACCGCATCGACTCGGGCGCCCTCGACCCTGACCGTCACGTCGCGGGCGCGATCAGCCTCGACGACGTGCACGACCTGCAGGACATCGCCTCGCGGGTCTACATCGACCCGGCGATCCGCAACTACATCGTGCAGATCGCCTACGTCACCCGCAATCCCGCGCCGTACATCGGCGAGGAGCGCGCCCGGTTCATCAAGTACGGCGCGAGCCCCCGCGCGAGCATCGCCTTCCTGCAGGCGTCGCGCGCCCTGGCGCTGCTGAACGGCCGCACCCACGTGCTGCCGGAGGACATCCGCTCGCTGCGCCACCTCGTGCTGCGCCACCGGGTGCTGCTGACCTTCGAGGCGGATGCCGAGGGCGTGCGCAGCGAAGACATCATCGACCAGATCTTCGCGTCCGTGCCGACGCCGTAGCACTCATGTCGAGTCTGATCACCCAGGTGAGAGCGAAGCTCTTCATCCGCTCGTCGCAGAAGTCGATGCACGCGCTGGACGGCGCGTACGCCTCGCTGCTGCGTGGGCGCAGCCTCGACTTCGAAGACCTGCGCCCCTACGAGTTCGGCGATCAGGTGCGCGACATCGACTGGCGCGCCACCGCCCGGCACGGCGAGCCGCTGATCAAGCGCACGAAGGCCACCCGCAAGCACACCGTGCTGTTCCTCGTCGACACCGGACGCGGCATGCGCGCCCTTGCCGAAGACGAGCGCGGCAAGCGCGACCTCGCGGTGCTGCTGACCGGTGCCCTCGGCTTCCTCACCGTGCGCCACGGCGATGACTTCTCGGTCGTGTACGGCGACAGCGCCCGCGTGCGACGACTGGCGACCGGCAGCAGCGAGGGCGCGCTCGAGCATGCGCTGCGCACGATCAGCGCGGCCATCGACTCGAGCACGGCGGCGGGGGATCGGGATGCCCTGCTGCGCTACACCGCGCGGAACATCGCACGGCGCATGATCGTCGTGCTCGTGACCGACGAGGCGCCGCTGACGCCCGACACCGAGGGGCTGCTGCGCAGGCTCGCGGTGCAGCACGATTTGCTCTGGCTGACGGTGCGCGACGCGGATCCCGTCATCCGCCCGGGCAGAGGTGGCACCCACCGGCGTGATGTCGACAGCGGCTGGGCGATCCCCGACTTCGTGCACGGCGACGCCGAGGTGATGGCAGAGCTCGCCGCCGATGAGGCGGCGCGCACCGCCGCGCGCGATGCGACGCTGCGGCGCCTCGAGATCACGCACGCCGAGTTCGGCGCGCAGAGCACCGCGGTCTCGACGCTGCTCGCGATGCTCAACAGGAGGTCGCATGCCCGCTCCTGATGAGCTCTACCCACCCGCCCAGTACGGCTGGGGCTGGCTCGTGCTGGCGATCGGCATCCTGCTGCTGCTCGCCGGCGGCGCCTGGCTGCTGCTCGCGCTGACCAGACCGAAGCAGAGCATCACCCTGCCCGGCGAGCCTGCATCCGTGCCGCCCACGGCGGCGGTGCTCGATCAGCTGCGCGGCGAGTACCTGTCTGATGTGCAGCGCATCGAAGATGCATACCGTTCCGGGGATATGCCGCCGCGGCAGGCGAATCTCGAGCTCAGCCGCACGGTGCGCGCCTTCGTCAACGAGTACTCCGGTCTCGAGGCCCCGGTGCTCTCTCTCGACGACCTGATCGCCCGCGGCGTCGATCCCGTGCTCATCGACGCGATCCGCAGGCACTACTACCCGAGCATCTTCCAGCGCGGCCCCGCCATCGATCCGGTCTACGGCGCCGAGGCCGCGCGCGCCGTCGTCACGACCTGGCACTGAGGGGTGACGACGTGACACTGAACACCTGGTGGATGCTGCTCGTCGGCCTCGGCGTGCTGATCGCCGCCGTCGTGATCGGCGCGGTCGTCGGCATCCGGTCGAAGCGACGCTCCGACACCGCGCCCGCCGCGCTCGTCTCGCGCGCAGAGCGCCTGCGCGCACTGCCCTCGTTCCGCGCCGCCGTGCGGCGACGCATGACGCTGCTGTCGGGCATCGTCGCGCTGGGCGCGATCGCCGTGCTGCTCGGCGGCGTCGTCGCCGCCCGTCCGATGGCGCCGAAGACCGTGCAGCCCGTGAACGCGAGTCGCGACATCATGCTGTGCCTCGACGTGTCCGGCTCGATGTCGGATGTCGACGTCGAGGTGCTCAGTGTCTTCGAGAAGCTGCTCGAAGGTTTCGAGGGCGAGCGGATCGGGCTGACGATCTTCAACAGCTCGCCCGTTCAGGTGTTCCCCCTCACCGACGACTACGCGTTCGTGAAGGAGCAGCTGCGCAGCGTGCGCAGCAGCTTCGACTACGCCGACGAGACCCCCGAGCACTGGGTCGGCACGCTCAACGGCCCCGGTGCCTCGCTGATCGGCGACGGCCTCGCCGCGTGCACGATGCGCTTCGACCATCAGGACGACGAGCGCAGCCGCTCGGTGATCCTCGCGACCGACAATGAGCTGGCCGGCGCCTCGATCCTCACCATCGAAGAGGCGGCACAGTACGCGAAGGCGCAGCAGGTGCGGGTGTTCGCACTCAACCCGGTGCAGGGCAAGGACGCCCAGGTCAGCGCGCAGCTGGCCGACGCGGCGGCGCTCACCGGCGGGCAGTCGTATGCACTGCGCGCGACGACCACGGTGGGTGACATCATCGCCGAGATCCAGAAGCAGGAGGCGACGACGCTGAAGGGGCAGGCGCAGGTGATCCTGGTCGACAGCCCCGATCTGTGGATCGCGCTGATGCTCATCGCCGTGCTCGGCTTCGTCGTGCTGCTGATCTTCGTCCGGGATGCCGGGGAAAGGGGCGCATGATCCTCCAGCCCGTCCTGCATCCGATCCTGCTCGCCCTGCTCTGCGCGGTGCCGGCGTTCTTCGTCGTCCGGTCGCTCGTGATCGGTCCCCATCGTGGGCGCTGGGCGCTGCGTCTGGGGATGATCGTCGTCGTGTTCGTCATGCTGCTGCGGCCCGGCATCCCCGGGGGCACCTCGCAGACCCTCGCGACCGACACCGACGTCGTGCTCGTCGTCGACACGACGGCGAGCATCGTCGCCGAGGACTGGGCGGGCGACCGCCCCCGCATCGACGGCGTCCGCACCGACGTGCAGGCGATCGTCGACGAGTACCCGGGGGCGCGATTCGCGCTGATCAGCTTCGACGCGGCGGCACAGCTGCGGCTGCCGCTGACGACGGACGCCACCGCGCTCATGTCGTCACTCGACGTGATGCGACCCGAGGTGACCGACCAGTCGCGCGGGTCGTCGATCGGCATCGCGAACCGGATGCTGGCCGACACGCTCTCCGCGGCGGCGAAGGCGTCGCCCGAGCGCAGCCGAATGGTGTTCTACCTCGGCGACGGCGAGCAGACCGCGTCGAGCGAGCCGGAGTCGTTCGCCTCGAGCGCCAAGTACGTCGACGGCGGCGCGGTGCTCGGCTACGGCACGACCGAGGGCGGCCCGATGAGGAAGACCACCGGCCAGGGCACCGAGGGCGGCGACTACATCGAGTATCAGGGCCGGCCGGCGCTGTCTGTGATCGACGACGACAACCTGCGAAAGGTGTCGGAGCAGCTCGGCGTCGAGTACCAGGCACGCACGGCGGATGCCGGGATCGAGCTGCCCGAGGCGCCGACGAGCACCACCGACTACGCCGCCTCGGGCGAGGTCGGCAACGTCATCGAGCTGTACTGGATCGCCGCGCTGGCGCTGATCGTGCTGCTCGCCGTCGAGGTCGCGCTCGCGACCGCATCGGTCGTGCGACTGCGCGGCCTGGCCCGACCGCGGCAGAGGGGAGACGCCGCATGAGCACCCCATCGCAGACCGATGCCGCGGCTGCGCTTCTGGCCGTCAACCGGCGCCGCCGCCGCATCCGTCGCAGGGTCGCGATCGCGACCCTGCCGCTCACGCTCGCCGCGCTGCTGCTCGTCGTGAAGCTGCTCAGCATGTACGCCTTCGCACACACATCGATCAGCTCGTTCGTCTCGGGAGCGTACGCCGAGTCGGAGTCGGCCGCCCGGGGGCAGGACGTCGCCAACTGGTTCGAGCCGTTCGCCGCACCGTACAACATCGGCACGGCCCTCGCCGGGTCCGACGAACTCGCCGCCTCCCGCTCCGAACTCGAGCGCGCGCTTCCGCTCGCCCAGGGACTGCAGGTGTGCCCGGTGATGATCAACCTGTCGCTGGTGATCGAGCGGCAGGGCGACGCCGCGCAGGCCGACGGCGACGCCGCGAAGGCCGCCGAGCTGTACGGCGAAGCCCTCGACATCACCGTCGAGACGCCCGAGGAGTGCCGCAGCGGCGAGGCTCAGCAGCAGTCGCCGCAGCCGAACCGCGACATGAGCGACACGCTCGACGAGAACCAGCAGCGCCAGCAGGAGAAGCAGCGTCAGAGCCAGCAGCCTCCCGACCAGCCGCAGCAGCCCGACCAGACCGACCAGTCGGAGCAGCCGCAGACGCCACAGGACAAGCTCGACGACATCGAAGACCGCCTGAACCAGGGCGCGCAGGAGCGCGAGGACCAGCTCGGCGGCGGGCAGGGCGACGAGGGCTCCGGCGGGGGAACGGACAAGCCGTGGTAGATCGTCAGCGCAGCAGATACGTCGGCGGGTCGGAGGGCGCTCCGCCCCTTCCCCCGACCGGCGGCTACGCGGGGGCCGCCCGTGCGCGGGGAGGGCTGGATGTCGCGGCCGGCGTGCCCGCGGCATCCGGAGTCACGTACACCGACCCGGCGGCCGTGCGGAAGCCGGGCGTCAACGGGATCGGACTCGCCGCCATCACATCGACGGCGATCTTCGCCGTGATCCTGCTGCTGCTCATGCTCGCCGGCGGCACCGACGCGCTCTACGGCGTGACGCTTCTCGTGCTGCAGCTGGCGATCATCGGCGTGATCGTCGCGGCGCTGCTCACCAGGCGCGGTCGGATGCTGGGGGCGATCGCCCTCGCCGTCTCCCTGGTCTGCAACGTCGCGACCGTCGGCGCGGTGGGCGCCCTGTACTCGTCGGCGACGCAGGCGTACGGCGGCACGAAGTCCGATCAGCAGCGGCACGAGGAGGCGTATCCGGGCGTGAAGGACTACTCGCCCGACGAGGCCCTGAACGGGCCGTCGCTCGACGACGTGCAGGCCGAGGGCGACGCACTGATGGCCGCCATCCGCCAGCGCCTGAGCGAGCGCCACGGATTCACGTGGGTGCAGAGCGGCACGGTCGACGTCAGTCCCGAGCGCAACGGGTACGGCGGCGAGTCGATGCTGCGCCGCTACACGTCGACCGTGTGGACGACCGAGCAGCCCGTGCAGGACGACGCGCGCAAGCGGCAGGTCATGCAGACGATCGGCGAGGTGCTTCTCGAGCGCGGTCTCAGCGACCTGTACCCGCTGAACGAGATCGACACCGGCATATCGCCGGACATGGTCGCGAAGCTGTACGGCTCCACCGAGCCATCCCGCCAGCACACCTGGGAGTACTACGGCGACAGCTACCCGGGCCCGATGCGCTTCTACGCGTACGCCTACGACCTCTCCAACGACCCGACCGGCGAGTTCCGCACGCAGCGCGAGGCGATCGCGAAGCAGACGGGCGAGCCGCTCGAGGGCATCCAGCTCGTGGTCTTCGCCCGCCGCGTGCTGCCCGAGGCCGACCGCGCCGAGTTCGAGCAGCGACTGCAGGACTACCCGGGGTTCTGACGACCGGCGGTTGCCCGATCTCATCGTTTGAGTACACTCGTACTAACAAATGAAGGAGATGCCGTGATCCTGATCGCGATCGTGATCTGCGAAGTAGCATTCTGGGTGGCGATCCTCGCCGGACTCGTCGCGCGCTACCTGCTGCGTCGACCCCCTCTCGGCGCGGCTCTTCTGGTCCTCGCCCCCGTGATCGACGTGATCCTGCTCGTGCTCGTCGCGGTCGATCTGCTCGGCGGCGGCACTGCCTCCTGGCAGCACGGCCTGGCGGCGATCTACATCGGCGTGTCCGTCGCGTATGGCAAGCGGATGATCGCGTGGGCCGACGCCCGATTCCGACACCGATTCGCCGACGGGCCGCCGCCCGAGCGACTGACCGGTGCGCGCTACACGGTGAAATGCTGGCGCGACGCTCTGCTCACTGCCTTCGCCATGGGCATCGCAGCCGCGATCCTCGGCGCGATCATCCTTCTCGTCGACGACGCAGGACGCACTGCTGCACTCTCGGGCTACTTCCGCGTCCTCGGGATCATCCTCGCTATCGACCTCATCTGGGCGGTGAGCTACACGGTGTGGCCGAAGCCGGCGTCAGCTGCCCGTCCCAGCTCCGTGCCGGGATCCTGACCGTGCCGCGAAGAATCGACGTCGAACAGCGCACAGAGCAGATCGCCGCCGCGGCCCTGCGCGTGCTCGAGCGCGACGGGCTCTCGGGGCTCTCTGTGCGCGGCGTCGCCGCCGAGGCGGGCATCGCCGTCGCGTCGCTGCGACGCGCGTTCCCGACACAGCACGCGCTGCGCGTGTACTGCCTCGAACTCATCGAGCAGCGCGCTACGAGAAGGATCATCGCGCTCGATCTCAGCGGCCGGGCCCTGGCCGATGCACTGCTCGCGCAGCTGCTTCCCCTCGACGCCGATCGACGCGCAGAACTGCTCGCGCAGGTTCAGCTCGGCGTCCTCGCGCTCACCGACGATGATCTTCGGCCTGCCGCGATCGCACTGAGCGCCGCCGTCGACCGGGCGTGCGGAGCTGCCATCGAGATCCTCGCCGCCGCGGGGCAGCTCGGGCTCGGGCGCGACCCCGAGTACGAAGCACGACGACTGCGTGCGCTGATCGACGGGATCGCGATGCACGGGCTCTGGAGAGGGCATCCGCAGGCAGCGGCGCAGATGCTGGAGACCCTCGGGCGGCACCTGGATGAGCTTGCGGCGAGCGGCGGACGGGTCGTCGCGGATCGCGTCGATCCGGCCTGACAACCGCCCTACGGTAGGTCTGCCACCGGCACGTGCTCGTCGCCCGGCAGCTCGGGCTCGTCGATCGGCGTGAGGTCCTCGACCGCGGGCCCCTCGAGCAGCGTGCCGTCGGCCGCGAAGCGGGAGCCGTGCAGCGGGCAATCCCATGAGCGCTCGGCGCTGTTCCAGGTGACGATGCCGCCCAGGTGCGTGCACACCGCCGAGAGCCGGCAGGTGACGCCGTCGACCGTCGACACCGCGACCGGCTTCATACCGGCACTGCCCACGACACCCTCCCCCTCCGCGGGCGGGGTCTCGGGCAGCGGATGCCGCTCGGCCGAGATCCACCCCGACGCGGCATCCCGCGCCACCTCGACACCCGCGACCGCACCCTGCACGAGATCCTTCGGGGTGGTGATGCGGTGGTGCAGCGTCTGAGCCCAGGGGATGTTGCCGTCGAGCACCTCCGCCGCGATGCTGAGTGCCGCCGCGACGGCGTTCGTCATGCCCCACTTGTTGTAGCCGGTCGCGACCTTGACGTGCTTTCCGGTGCGCGGCATCCAGCCCACGAACGGCACCATGTTCAGCGACTGGTAGTCCTGTGCCGCCCAGGCGTGGGTGCGCTGTGCACCCGGGAAGTGCTGGTGGGTCCACCGCTCGAGGTCATCGACCAGCGCCTGCGTGTCGGACGCGCGGCCCACGTCGTGGTCGTTGCCGCCGACCAGAAGCAGCTGCTCGCCGCCCTGCGAGGCGGTGCGCAGCGATCGCGCCGGCGCGTCGATCGAGAGGTACATCCCCTGCGGGATGCGGCTGTCAACGGGCATGCGATAGGCCTGCGCGTACGAGCGATTGGCCTTGAGCTTGGCGAAGTACAGGCCCCGGTCGAGCACCGGCACCCCCGTGGCCAGCACGACGGTTCCCGCGTGCACGTCGCCGACCGAGGTGATCACGCGGCTCGGCTCGCCGGTGTCGACGTCCTTCACGCGCACGCCCTCGACGATCACCCCGCCGCGCTCGCGCAGATCCGCGGCGAGCGCGCGCAGCACGTCCATGGGGTCGAACTGGGCCTGCTCCCGCAGCCGGATCGCACCGTGCACCCGGAACGGCAGCTCGAGCTCACTGACCCGCTCGACGTCGAGTCCGGCCGCCCGGCACGCCTCGTACTCCTTCTCGAGCGAGCGGACCCCGTCTTCGGTGCCCGCATACGTGAACGCGTCGCGGCGGTCGACGTCGACGCCGTGCTCGCCGAGATAGCGCAGCATCCACGCCTGCCCCTCCAGGTTGCCCTCGACGTACGCCTTCAGCACCCGGTCGGATCCCCGCGAGCGGATGCCCGAGAGCACGCCGCCCTGCAGCAGGCTGAGCTTCGCGGTGGTGTTGCCGGTCGCCGCAGCCCCGACGAAGCGGGCCTCGAGCACCGCGACCGACAGGCCGGCCCGTGCGAGCAGCAGGGCGGTGGTCAGTCCGGTCAGACCTGCTCCGGCGACCACCGCGTCGTAGCGCGCGTCGGGCTCGAAGGCGTCGGTGGGAATGTGCTCACGCTGGTCGTCGAGCCATAGGGACGTCACGGTGTCTCCTTCGCTGGGGGCGAGTGAGTCCCCAGTACACCGCGAGCACGACGCCGGTGAACAGGCCTTGACATCTGCGCCGTCGGCAGCACGCCGGGTGTCCTACGCTGGCTTCTGGTCGCGCGGCGCGACCGTCGGTCGATCAGGGAGTCCACTTGCCCGAGCACACGCTTCTCGCCATCGACGCCGGCCAGACGGGCATCAAGACCCGCCTGGTCGCACCGGACGGCACCGCTCAGGAGTGGCTGTTCCCCGGTGTGCTCACCGACCGGCCGCTGCTGACGCAGCTGACGACCGTCGTCGCCGAGGTCACGCGGGTCGGGCAGCGGGCACCGCACACGGTGACCTTCGGCGTCTCGGGTCTCACCTCCGCTGATGCCGAGGCGGATGCCCTGATGCAGCACCCCGATCTCGCCGACGTGCAGCGCATCGTCGTCACCCACGACTCGGTCACCTCGTTCCTCGGGGCGCTCGGCGACCAGCAGGGGGCCGTGGTGGCGGCGGGCACCGGCGTCGTGACGCTCGGCGTGGGCCCCGAGCACTCCACCCGCGTCGACGGCTGGGGCCACATCATGGGCGACGCGGGCAGCGGCTTCTGGATCGGCCGGGCGGCACTGGATGCCGTCATGCGCGCCCACGACGGCCGCGGCCCCGCGACCGCGCTGACCGCCGTCGTGCAGGAGCGCTGGCCCGACCTCGAGACCGCGTACGTCGCGCTGCAGTCCGCGGAGGATCGCGTGCGCACCGTGGCGTCGTTCGCCGCCCCGACCGCCCGGCACGCGGCAACCGGAGACGAGGTCGCGACCCGCATCTGCCGCGACGCCGCCGCCGAGCTCGCGACCGCGGTGCTCGCGGCGCTGCGAGTCACCGACGCGCCGGCCGACGCGGCCGTCGGAGCGATCGGCGGCGTGTTCGGCGCCGACGTCATCCGCTCGGCGTTCGAGCAGGCCGTGCGCGCCGAGCGTCCGGATGCCCGGTTCGTCCCGCCCGCCGGATCCGGTCTCGACGGCGCCGTCGCCCTCGCGGACCTCGGCCCCGGGCATCCGCTGCACGAGCGCTTCGCCGAGCGCACTCGCTGAGACCTCATCTGACCACCCGATCGGAGCCGCATCATGACGCCCACCCTGTTCCACGAGATCGACAACACGCCCCGCGACTACGCCTGGGGGATGGTCGACGGCGTCGCGCACGTGCGCGGCACCGCCCCGACCGGGCGCAAAGAGGCCGAGCTGTGGCTCGGCGCGCACCCGTCCGCGCCGAGCACCGTCGTGGGCGACGCCCCGTGGCCGACCCTCGATGCGTGGGAGCGCGAGACCGGCGCGACCCTGCCGTTCCTGCTGAAGGTGCTGTGCGCGGCCGAGCCGCTGTCGCTGCAGGCGCACCCGAGCCCTGCACAGGCCAGGGAGGGCTTCGAGCGCGAGAACGCCCTCGGCGTCCCGCTCGACGCCCCGCACCGCAACTACCGCGACCCGCACGCCAAGCCCGAGATGATCGTCGCTCTGCACGACGGATTCGAGGCGCTGTGCGGGTTCCGTCCCGTCGCCGACGTGCAGACCGACCTGCAGACGCTGGCCGGCCTGATCGACGGCCCGGTCGCGTCAGCGGCCCTGTCGACCTGGCAGCAGCACCTGGCGGCAGCCGACGGCATCCGTCGCGCGTTCCTGTGGCTGCTGTCGGGAGACGAGACCCTGCCCGCGCTGGTCGCCGCCGTGACCGCGGTCGCAGCTCGGGATGCGCGCTTCGCGCTTCTCGCACGGATCGCCGAGGCGCACCCCGCCGACCCCGGCATCCTCGGAGCGCTCATGCTGCAGCACCTCACCCTGCGCGCCGGCGAGGCGCTGTGGCTGCCCGCCGGCAACATCCACGCGTACCTGCGCGGCTCGGGTGTCGAGCTGATGGGTCCGAGCGACAACGTCATGCGCGGCGGCCTCACCGGCAAGCACATCGACACGGTCGAGCTCGACCGCGTGCTCGATGCACGCGAGGGAGGCGACCCGCGGCTCGTGCCCGCGGTCGTGTCCGACGGCGTCCGCGTCTTCCGCCCGGCCGGGCGCGGCACCGCCGGCGACCCCGGCTTCGAGCTGTACGCGGTCGAGTCCGACGGCGACGTCACGCTCGGCGGTGCCGCCATCGCGCTCGCGACCGACGGGGAGTTCGAGCTGGCATCCGGCGACGAGCGCATCTCGATGCCGCGCGGCCGCGCGGTGCTTGTCTCGCGAGCGGCCGCGGTGCGGATCACCGGCGCCGGACGCCTGTTCATCGCGGTGGGCTGACCGACATGCCCCGCTTCGATCTCTCCCCCGCCGACCTGCGCACCTACCGGCCTGCTGTCGCCGAGCCCGCCGACTTCGATGCGTTCTGGCAGCGCACGCTCGAGTCGTCGCGCCAGCTGGCCGCACCCGCCGAGCGCACTCGGATCGAGACGCCGCTGACGCTCGTCGACGTGTACGATCTGTCGTTCAACGGGTTCGGCGGCGACCGCGTGCGCGCCTGGTTCGTCGTGCCCGCGGGCGCGACCGGACCCCTGCCCACGGTCATCGAGTACAACGGCTACGGCGGCGGGCGCGGCCTGCCGCACGAGCGCCTCGGCTGGGCGGCATCCGGATACGCGTGGGTCTTCATGGACACGCGGGGGCAGGGCAGCGGCTGGGGCACCGGCGGCTCGACGCCTGACCCGCACGGCACCGGCGTCTCGGTGCCCGGGTTCATGACGCGCGGCATCGACGACCCCGAGCAGTACTACTACCGTCGCGTGTTCACCGATGCGGTGCTGCTGATCGACGCGGTGCGCGCCCTGCCCGAGGTGGATGCCGAGCGCGTCGCGGTCACCGGCGGCAGCCAGGGTGGCGGCATCGCGATCGCCGCGGCCGGCCTCAGCGACGGCCTGGTGGGCGTGATGCCCGACGTGCCGTTCCTGTGCCACTTCGAGCGGGCCGTCGGGTTGACCGACGCCGATCCCTATCAGGAGATCGTGCGCTATCTCTCTGTGCATCGGGACGCCGTGGCGCAGACCTTCGCGACCCTGTCGTACTTCGACGGGGTGAACTTCGCCGCTCGCGCCGACGCTCCCGCGCTGTACTCGGCGGCGCTGATGGATCCGGTGTGCCCGCCGTCGACCGTGTACGCAGCGGCCAACCGTCACCGGGGCGGCGCCGAGGTGGTGGAGTACGCGTTCAACGAGCACG
Organism: Microbacterium sp. NPDC055521; assembly: GCF_053619695.1. Lineage (NCBI taxonomy): Bacteria > Bacillati > Actinomycetota > Actinomycetes > Micrococcales > Microbacteriaceae > Microbacterium > Microbacterium sp. NPDC055521. The sequence continues at coordinate 150,637 of NZ_JBSHJX010000003.1, forward strand.
AGGGCGGGCTGGGCGTGCAGTGGCAGCGCCAGGCTGCCTGGCTGGCTGAGCGCCTGGGCTGAGCGCCCCCGTTCGGGAGGAGGACCCGCACTCGGGAGGAGGCATCGCCCGCCAGCATCCGCCCCGGCGTCCGTTCCCCGCCCGAGAGTGCTGCCCGCAATCGCCCGGACGCGGCTCAGGAGGCGAGCGCGAGCCACGCGGCGAACGCGAACCCGATCACCGTCGCGAGACCGGTCGACTCCGTCGCCTTCTTCTGCGCCTCGGGGATCATCGAGTCCACGAGCATGACCAGCAGCGCTCCCGCGGCGAAGCCGTTGGCCCCGGCGCGAAAGCTGTCGTCGACGACAGATGTCAGCGCGAATCCGCCCACGGTGGCGAGCGCGCAGAGCACGGCGACGCCCGCCCACAGCAGCACCACGCGGCTGCGCCGCATTCCGCCGGCCAGCAGATCGGAGGCCGAGCCGATCGACTCGGGCAGGTTCGACACGATGATGGCGACGATCAGGGCGACGCCGATGCCTTCGCCCGAGGCGAGTCCGATGCCGAGCACGAGCTGCTCCGGGATGCCGTCGAGCAGCGCTCCGATCGCGAGCGACCCACCACCGGCATCCGCCTTCCGCTTCGCCTGTCGCGCATCGAGGATGCGCGCGGCGACGTAGTAGCAGAGGGCGCCGGCGGCGACTCCGGCGATGAGCGGCAGGTGGCCGGCGAGCTCGACGCCCTGCTCCCACAGCTCGAAGGCGATGGATGCCATCAGCGCACCGGCCCCGAAGCCGAGGATGATGCCGAGCAGCCGGTCGGGCCACCTGCGCATCAGCGCGAGCAGCGCGCCGACCAGCAGCGGCGATGCCGCCACCGCGCCCCACAGCACTGCCTGACCCATGCGGCCCACGCTACCTCTGCGACCGGCACCCGCCCACCTCGTGAAACACACGAGCTCCCGCGGAACACAGGAGGATCTCGGCCGAATCCTCCTGTGTTTCGTGCGTTCTCCTGCACCGCGTGCGGCCCTGCCATCGGAAAAGGCGACACGCCGCACGCCGATAGACTTGAATCCATGTCCAAGGTGCTCCAGTCCCTCCCCGTCGGCGAAAAGGTCGGCATCGCTTTCTCCGGTGGTCTCGACACCTCCGTCGCCGTCGCGTGGATGCGCGAGAAGGGCGCCGTGCCCTTCACCTACACCGGCGACCTGGGCCAGTACGACGAGAGCGATATCGCATCGATCCCCGGCCGCGCGCTCGAGTACGGCGCCGAGGAGTCGCGTCTGGTGGATGCCAAGACCGCACTCGTCGAAGAGGGCTTCGTGGCCCTGCAGTGCGGCGCCTTCCACATCCGCTCGGGCGGCAAGACGTACTTCAACACCACCCCACTCGGCCGCGCCGTCACCGGCACGCTGCTCGTGCGCGCCATGCGCGACGACGGTGTCGACATCTGGGGTGACGGCTCGACCTACAAGGGCAACGACATCGAGCGGTTCTACCGCTATGGCCTGCTGGCCAACCCGCGCCTGCGCATCTACAAGCCGTGGCTCGACGCCGACTTCGTGACCGAGCTCGGGGGACGTGCGGAGATGAGCGAGTGGCTCGTCGAGCGCGGATTCCCGTACCGCGATTCGGCCGAGAAGGCGTATTCGACGGATGCCAACATCTGGGGCGCCACGCACGAGGCGAAGACCCTCGAGCACCTGGACGTGTCTCTCGAGACCGTCGACCCGATCATGGGCGTGAAGTTCTGGGATCCCTCGGTCGACATCGCCACGGAAGACGTCACCGTCACGTTCGAGGGCGGGCGCCCGGTCGCCATCAACGGCACCGAGTACAGCGACCCGGTGGCCCTCGTCACGGAGGCGAACACCATCGGCGGTCGCCACGGCCTGGGCATGAGCGACCAGATCGAGAACCGCATCATCGAGGCGAAGTCGCGTGGCATCTACGAGGCTCCCGGCATGGCCCTGCTGTTCATCGCCTACGAGCGCCTGGTCAACGGCATCCTGAACGAAGACACCCTCGCGACCTACCACGAGCAGGGTCGCCGCCTCGGCCGACTGATGTACGAGGGCCGCTGGCTCGAGCCGCAGTCGCTCATGCTGCGCGAGTCGATCCAGCGCTGGGTGGGCCTCACCATCTCGGGCACGGTCACCCTGCGCCTGCGCCGCGGCGACGACTGGACCATCCTCGACACCGTCTCGCCGAACCTGTCGTACGGCCCCGAGAAGCTCTCGATGGAGCGCGTGGGAGATGCGGCCTTCGGCCCGGTCGACCGCATCGGTCAGCTCACCATGCGCAACCTCGACATCGCCGACTCGCGCTCGCGCCTCGAGCAGTACGCGGGCCTCGGACTGGTCGGCGGCGCGACGGGCGAGCTGGTCGGCAAGGTGACCGCGGGTGGCGCTGCCGAGATCTCCGCGTCCGAGACCGACGACGAGCGGTTCGCCGAGGCCATCGACCTGGCATCCGAGGGCGCAGCCTTCGACTCCGGCACCGATTGATCCTCCCCCGCCGGACGCGCACCCGCCGTAGGCACCTCCCGGACGCACACTTCGGGGGCCGACACTCCAGATGTCGGACACATCCTGCAGGAACGTCCGACATCTGGAGTGTCGGCCCCCCCGTTCTGTATGGCGTCGCTGGGAATCCCCCGAACTATGTTGCACATGAGTGTGCAACATATTTATCCTTGAGGGATGTCCCGCCCCCCTCGCTCCGATGCGCGCGCCAACCGCGCCGGCATCCTCGACGCCGCGCGCAGCACCCTCGCACTCGACCCGTACGCGAGCGTCGACGTCATCGCGCGCAGCGCGGGACTGAGCCGGCGCACGCTGTACGGCCACTTCGACGACCGTGATGCGCTGATCCGCGAGCTGATCAGCACCGGAGCACAGCGCTTCAACGCGATCGCCGAGTCGGTCGCCGACGCCGACGCCCGCATCGCCCTCGCCCGGCTCGCCGCTCGGCTGTGGCAGGAGGCCGCGCACGTGCAGTTCGCCGCCGCACTCGCGCTCGACGAGGCCCACGTCGAGCACACCGCCGCCGCCCTCGCGCCGTTGCGCAGGGCCGTCACGCAGCTCGTGCAGCGCGGCCAGGACGACGGCAGCTTCCGCACCGACATGGCGGCGCCCACACTTTCGCGCCTCATCGAGGAGGTTGCGCGCACCGTCGTCGCCCGCACCGACGCCTCCCGCACCGGCGCAGCCAGTCTCGCCGTCCGCACGGTGCTGAGCATCGCAGGACTATCGTGGCGCGAAGCCGACCAGCTGCTCACCCTCCACCCCGACATCACCCTCCACCCCGACATCACCGTCCACCCCGACATCACGGAGTCCCCCGCGTGAGCGATACCGACACCGGCGCGAAACCCACCGCGTGGAGCGTCTACCGCCGCGATCTCGGACGGCTGGCGCGGGTCAGCAAGGCGTGGATCATCATCATCGGGGTCATCGTCACCCCGTCGCTCTACGCCTGGTTCAACATCGTCGCGTTCTGGGATCCCTACTCGAACACGCAGCAGGTGAGCGTCGCGATCGTCAACCAGGACGCGGGAGCGTCATCCGACCTCACCGGCCACATCGACATCGGCGGCGAACTCGTCGGCGAACTGAAGCAGAACGATCAGCTGGGCTGGGACTTCGTCGATGAGGACGAGGCGATGGATGCCGTGCGCAGCGGGCGCAGCTACGCGGCGATCATCATCCCGCCCGACTTCAGCCACGACTTCCTCAGCATCACGACCGGCGAATTCACCCGGCCCGAGCTGAAGTACTACGTCAACGAGAAGGCCAGCGCGATCGCGCCGAAGATCACCGACGTCGGCGCATCCACGCTCGACAACCAGATCAACAGCACCTTCGTCTCGACGGTCGCCGAGGCGGTCAGCGCGCAGCTGAAGGACGCCGGTCTGGATGCCGAAGACCGCCTCACCGACGCCCGAGACTCCACCGCGGGCGCACTCGACGAGGCGGTCGGCAAGGTCGCGTCGGCACGCGAACGGCTCGGCGATCTGCAGACCGGCCTGACGGATGCCGCAGACGGCATAGACCGGGCATCCCGCACTCTCGACAAGGTCGACCGCACCCTCGGCGAGGTGCAGACGGCCGTCGGCCAGGCGCAGCAGATCGCCGGCGAAGCACAGCAGGAGCTGCTCACCGTCACCGACCGGGTCACATCCGCATACGTCTCGGGCTCCACCCTCATCGCCGACGCGGCCGCGAAGATGAACGGGTCGATCGCGACCCTGGCATCCGGCCTGCAGCAGGCGAACGCCGCCGTCGCCACCACCGCAGACGACCTGAAGGCGGTGATCGAGTCGAACGCCGCCGCACTCGACGAGCTGCAGGCGGCGCTCGACCGCACCGAGTCGGGCTCCGCCGCGGCGCAGCGCCTGAGCGCCGCCATCGACGCCCTGCAGCAGCGCAACGCCGCCGATCAGCAGGTGCTCACCGATCTCACGCAGCTGACCGCCGACGTGTCGAGCACGATCACCGCCGTCACCGGCGCGGCCGACAGCGTCAACGGCGCCGTCGGCCAGGCCGCGACCTCGGCCACGGCGATCCGCGACGCCCTCACGCAGAGCGTCCCGCAGCTGAACCGGGCGATGTCGCAGCTCGCGGCGAGCGCCGACGCGTTCTCGGCGGCCCTCGGCGCGCAGCGCACCCAGGTGGCTCAGGCGCAGAGTCTGCTCGCGGGGCTGAGGACCCAGCTCGCCGGCACCTCCGACGCCCTCGCCGCGTTCGACGGGAACCTGGCCACCGCCGAGACCTCCCTCGCCACCGTGCGCACCGACGTGCTCGCGCTCGGATCAGCCGAGATCTGGAGCAGGCTCAGCGAGGTCAGCGGCCTGCAGCCCGATGAGATCGCACGATTCATGGCGTCACCCGTCGAGGTCAACACGAAGACGATGTTCCCGACGCCCGCGTACGGGTCGGCGATGGCGGCGCTGTTCACCAACCTCTCACTCTGGATCGGCGCCTTCGTGCTGATGGTGATCTTCCGGGTCGAGGTCGACACCGAGGGCGTCGAGGGCATCACCGTGCGCCGGGCGTACGTCGGCCGGTGGCTGCTGTTCGCCACGATCGTCGTGTTCCAGGCCGTGCTCGTGACGGTCGGCAACCTCGTGATCGGCGTGCAGTCGGCGAACCCGTTCGCCTACGTCGGCACCGGGGTGCTGATCGGACTCGCCTATCTCAGCATCATCTACGCCCTGTCGGTGTGCTTCGGCATCGTCGGCAAGGGCTTGTGCATCCTGCTCGTGATCGTCCAGATCCCGGGCGCCTCGGGCCTGTACCCGATCGAGATGATGCCCGACTTCTTCCGCGGGCTGTATCCGTTCCTGCCGTTCACCTACGGCATCGACGCGATGCGCGAGACCATCAGCGGCTTCTACGACGGCCACTGGTGGGGCTTCATGGGCATGCTGGCGGTTTTCGTCGTGCTGGCGTGGGTGCTCGGGCTGCTCCTGCGCGGACGGCTGGGCAACTTCACCCGCCTGTTCAACCGGCGCCTGGCCGAGACCGAGCTGATGGTCAGCGAAGACGTGCAGATCACCGGCCGCCGTCGCACGCCCGAGATCATCCGTGCGCTGACCGACGGCGACGGCTTCCGCGCCGACGTCGCGCGGCGCGCGCAGCACTTCGCCGAGCGCCACGCGACGCGCCTGCGTCTCACGCTGCTCGTCGGCGCCGCAGGCCTGGTCGTGCTGGGGCTGTGCGGATGGCTGATCCCGAGCGCCAAGGCGGTCGTGCTGGGTCTGGGCGCGCTCTGGTGCCTGCTGCTGATCAGCTTCGTCGTCGCGCTCGAGTACATCCGGCAGAGCATCGAGCAGGCCGCCGAGGTGGGCGAGATGCCGGATGCCGAGCTGCGCCGCGCCCTCGCGATCGAGAACTCCTCGCAGCGCGAGCTGCTCGCGGATGCCGGGTGGGAGCGTTCCGCGGATCCCACCATGGCGGCGGCGGCGACCTCTGCGAGCGGTGACGCCACCTCGTCGGCCAGCACGGCGGTGCTCGAGCATCCGGATGCTCGACCCGAGGCGCCTCCCGAGCAGGAGGCCGTCGTCGAGAGCGGGCCCGACGACGACACGATCGCCCTCGACGACCTGTTCGCCGACGACGCCCCGCAGGCGCCGGATGCCGATGACGCGGCCCGTCCCGATCAGCCGGATGCCGACGACCCGACGCGTCCCGAGAAGCCGGCTGCCGAGCATCCGGAACCGGCATCCGATGAATTCGACCAGCCGACCGAGAAGGGGGCCGACCAGTGAGCAACGTCCTCGCCGTCATGCGGCACGACCTCCGACGCGCGATGAGCAGCGCGATGGCCCTCATCGTGCTGTTCGGGCTCGTCGTCATCCCGTCGCTGTTCACCTGGTTCAACGTGATCGCCAGCTGGAACCCGTTCGAGAACACCCGCAACCTGACCGTCGCGGTCGCGAACACCGACGACGGGTATCAGAGTGACCTCATGCCGCTGCGCATCAACGTGGGCGAACAGGTGGTCTCAGCGCTGCGCGCCAACGACGACCTGAACTGGGTCATCACCTCGGAGCACGACGCGATCGACGGCACTCGGTCGGGCGAGTACTACGCGGCGATCGTGCTGCCGACCACCTTCAGCGCCGACATGATGACGTTCTACGCGAACGGCGGCGACCGCACGCGCATCGACTACTACCTCAACGAGAAGAAGAACGCGCTGGCCCCGAAGATCACCGGGCAGGGTGCCGGCGAGGTCACGAAGAGCGTCAACGAGGTGTTCACCGAGACGCTCAGCGAAGCGGGGATGAACATCATCACCTCGCTGTCGAGCTACCTCGACGACGCCGACACCCAGGCGGCGCTGTCGAGGCTGCAGGCACGGGTCGAATCGGTGGCCGCGCAGCTGCGCGCGGGTGCCGCGACGGCCGACATGTTCACGTCGCTCATCTCGTCGAGCAGACCGCTGGTCGAGAGCGCGTCCGGCCTGGTCAGCGGGTCCGGCGACGCGCTGCGCGACGCCCGCGGAGCGCTCGGCGGAGGGAAGGACGCCGCCGCCTCGTTGAACGACGTGCTGTCGTCGACCACGGCGTCACTCGACGCGGCGCTGCAGAGCACGTCCGACAGCTATCAGTCTGTGTCGGACAGCATCGGCCAGGTCTTCGCCACCATGGACTCGCAGTCGGCGAGCGCCGCGCGCACGATCGCCGCCCTCGCGGACCGCGTGCAGACGCAGGTCGATCAGCTGCAGACGCTGCGCGACGGGCTCGTCACCGACGTGCGGCCGCTGCTGCCGGAGACCGCGCTCGACGCGTTCGACGCATCGGTGTCGGCCATCGATGCGGCCATCGCGCGGCAGATGGCGCTCGAGGAGCGACTGGACGAGGCCGCGACGCAGATCACGACCGCCGGCACCGCCAGTCAGGGTACTCGCGCCGAGATCGAGCAGCTGACCGCTCAGGCGAAGGCCGCGGTCGACGACGCCCGCCGCTCGTATACCGACAGCCTGGGCCCGAAGCTGGACGCCCTCGCCTCGACGCTCGCAGGCATCAGCTCGGGTGTCGCCTCGATCGGCGACGATCTGTCGTCCGCGGCGCGCTCGCTCACCGGATCGTCGTCGACCGGGTCGACGCTGACGGATGCCGAGGCACTCACCTCCGGCATCTCGGACTCGCTCACCGAGACCGCCGGACGGTTCGACGCGGTCACGGCGGCTCTCACGACGGCGATCGACACCGGCGACCTGACCGCGCTGACCGAGCTGATCGGCGCCGACCCCCATGCCCTCGCGGCTCACCTCGCCGAACCCGTGAAGCTCACCCGCGTGCCGGTGTACTCGGTCGTCAGCTTCGGCGCCGCGATGACCCCGCTCTACACGGTGCTCGCCCTGTGGGTGGGTGCGCTGCTGACCTCGGTCGCGATCCGCGTCGACCCGCCGCGCGGCGGCGCCACCGGCCTCCCCGACCTCTCCCCCACCGAGACCTACCTCGGGCGGTTCGGCATCTTCGCGGTCGTCGGTTTCCTGCAGAGTTCGCTGCTCGGTCTCGGCAGCGTGCTGTTCACGCAGGTGCACCCACAGCATCCGTTCCTGCTCATCCTCGCGGGGTGGGTCGCGTCGCTCGTGTTCACGCTGATCATCTACACGCTCGTCGTCACCTTCGGCAACGCCGGCAAGGCGCTGGCGGTGCTGCTGCTGGTCATGCAGATCTCCGGCTCCGGCGGCGCGTATCCGCTGCAGGTGCTGCCGCAGTGGTTCCAGAGCATCAGCCCGTTCCTGCCGGCCACCCACGCGGTGAACGCGATGCGCTCGGCGATCGCGGGCATCTACCAGGGCGACTACTGGGTGTCGCTCGGCTGGCTGCTGGCGTTCGCGCTGCCGACGCTGCTGCTCGGGCTGGTTCTGCGGCGTCCGTTCATCCACAGCAATCAGAAGATGCTGGCGGCGCTGGAGTCGACGAAGCTCATGTGATCTCGTCGGGCTAGTGGGTAGGATGCCAGGGCGCGCGCTTGCCCGAGACGCGCACCCGGACTACGTGAGACGCAGTCCCACCTACCCTTGAGGACTTCCGCCGATGACGACTGATACCCGCGCTGCGGCACCACCGCGCAGCCTCGCCACCCGCATCGGAAGAATCGCGTTCCTCGTCGTCGCCGCCCTCGTCGTGATCGCCGTCGCCGCCGCGTTCTTCCTCACCTGGACGATCCAGCGATCGTTCCCGCAGACGTCGGGCGAGCTGTCGCTGAAGGGGCTGGACAAGTCGGTGACCGTGCAGCGCGACGACCGCGGCATCCCGACCATCACGGCGTCGACCTCAGAGGATCTGCTGTTCGCGCAGGGCTTCGTGCATGCGCAGGACCGCTTCTTCGAGATGGACTTCCGGCGGCACGTGACCTCGGGCCGGGTCGCGGAGATGTTCGGCGCGTCGCAGGTCGGCACCGACAAGTTCCTGCGCACCCTGGGCTGGCGGGCGATCGCCGAGCAGGAGGTCGAGGCGCTCGACGAGACCACTCGTGGCTACTACCAGGCGTACGCCGACGGCGTGAACGCGTACCTGGCGTCGCGGTCGGGTGCCGAGCTCTCGCTCGAGTATGCCGTTCTGGGCATGCAGAACCCCGACTACGAGCCCGAACCCTGGGAGCCTGCCGATTCCGTCGCCTGGCTGAAGGCGATGGCCTGGGACCTGCGAACCAACATCGAGGACGAGACCGACCGGGCCCTCCTCGCGGCGCAGCTCGCCGAGGCCGGCGAGACGACCGAGCAGACCGGCGATCTGGTGCAGAGGCTCTACCCCGCCTACCCGTTCGCGAAGAATCCCGTCATCGTGCCCGAGATATCCCCGGTCGACCCGGTCGCGACCGACGCCGCCCCGGCGTCGTACTCCGGTGGCGGCGAGGCCGAGATCACCGATGCCCTGCGCACCGTCGAATGGCGCGAGGCAGACAGCGTCATCGAGGCCGCGAGCATGCTGCTCGGCGGTGCGGGCGAGGGTATCGGGTCGAACTCGTGGGTCGTGTCGGGTGATCTGACCGAGAGTGGGATGCCGCTGCTGGCCAACGACCCGCACCTCGGCGCCGCGCTGCCGTCGGTCTGGTACCAGGTGCAGCTGAAGTGCCGGAAGGTGAGCGAGGCGTGCCCGTTCGACGTCGGGGGGTTCTCGTTCTCGGGAATGCCGGGTGTCGTCATCGGTCACAACGCGAAGATCGCGTGGGGGTTCACGAACCTCACCACCGATGTCGCCGACCTGTACGTCGAGAAGCTCGACGGTGATTCGTACTGGCGCGACGGCGCGCTGGCCCCGCTCGAGGTCGAGGAGGACGTCATCAAGGTGGCCGGCGGCGACGACGTGCCGCTGACCATCCGTCGCACCGCGCACGGCCCGATCATCTCGGGCCTCACCGACGACTTCACCGCCATCGCCGACGACCCCGTGGTCGGTGACGCGGACGCCCCTCTTCCGCTTCAGGGTGCGCCTGAGATCCCGGCCGGCGACACCGCGGTGAGCCTGCGCTGGACGGCTCTCGATCCCGGCACCACGTCCCGTGCCCTGTTCGCGATGAACACGGCAGGGGACTTCGCGGGCTTCCGCCGCGCGGCATCCCTCTTCGACGTGCCCGCGCAGAACCTGATCTACGCCGACCTCGAGGGCAACATCGGCTACCAGGCGCCCGGACGCCTGCCGATCCGCGGCGCCGGCGACGGCACTCTGCCGCAGCCGGGCTGGGACAGCACCTACGACTGGCAGGGCTTCATCCCCTTCGACGAGCTTCCCGTGTCGTACAACCCGCCCGAGGGCTACATCGTCACGGCGAACAACGCGATCGTCGGCGACGATTACACGTACTTCCTGTCGAAGGACTGGGACTACGGGTACCGCGCCGCGCGCATCGCGCATCTGATCGAGCGCCGCGCCGCGGCTGCGCCGCTCACTGCGCAGGACATGCGCGAGATCCAGACGGATGACGAGATGTGGATCGGCAAGCAGCTCGTCGCGGCGATGGACGGGGTGGCGGTCAAGCGCAAGGGGCCGAAGGCCGCCCTCGAGCTGCTGCGCACCTGGGACGCGCAGAACGCACCGGACTCGCCCGCGGCGGCCTACGCGAACGCGCTGTGGTCGAACCTCGTGCGCAACGTCTTCATCGACCGCGAGGTCTCGATGCCGGTGAGCGACCAGGGTCGCCTGTTCACCGTCGTCGGGCAGATGCTCGAAGACGAGAACGATCCGCTGTGGCAGAACGAGCGCGTCGGGGCCGACGACAGGAAATCGATGCTCGCCCTGTCGGCCGACCAGGCCTACGACGAGCTGGCCGGGCTGCAGGGCGAGGACGTGACCGCCTGGCGCTGGGGCGACCTGCACGCGCTCTCGCTGACCCACGCGACTCTCGGCACGTCGGGCATCGCCCCGGTCGAGATGCTCTTCAACCGCGGACCGTACCCGGTCGGCGGAGGAGCCTCGGTCGTGAACGCCACCGGCTGGCGCCTGGGCGAGTCGTACGCGACGGTCACCGTGCCGTCGATGCGCATGGTCATCGATCTCGACGACCTCGACGCGTCGACGTGGAACCACCTGACCGGTGCGAGCGGTCACGCGTTCAACCCCCACTACACCGATCAGACCGACGACTGGGCGCGGGGCGTGCAGAAGCCGTGGGCGTTCACGAAGAAGGCGGTCGCCAAGGCCGCCGTCGATCGGCTGGTGCTCACCCCTGCGGGGTAGCGGTTTCGGTCGGGTGGTGGTCGGTCCCGGCCGGGTAGCGTAGAGGGATGCCCGAACGTCTGCTCGCACCCGAGGGCACCCCGGCCGACATCGGCGAGTTCGCGTATGCCGGAGCGACGCTCGTGCACGAGGACTTCGGCAGGGGCCCGCGACCCGTCGTGCTGGTGCACGGCATCGGCATGGGCCGCAGCGTCTACCTCGATTTCACCTCCCACCTCGACGGGCGCATCATCGGGCTCGACCTGCCCGGTTTCGGTGAGGCGCCCGAGCCTGCGCGCACCCTCACCATGGAGCGTCACGCCGACCTGATCGCCGCCTACCTGCGCAGTCGCCGCGTCGACGACGCGGTGATACTGGGGCATTCGATGGGCAGCCAGATCGCCGCCGAGATCGCGGTGCGACACCCCGACGTCGTGTCGGCGCTCGTGCTCGCCGGCCCGACCGTGAACAGCGCGTCGCGCAGCATCCGGGCTCAGGCCGGGTACCTGCTCTGGGACCTGCTGCACGAGCGGCCCGAGGTGCTGTGGCGAGGTGCCCGCGAGTACCTGCGCGGCGGGCCTCATCTGCTGCGCAAGATGAAGGCGACGATCGTGCACACCCCCGAGAACGCGTACCCGCGCGTCGGCGTTCCGGTGCTCGTCGTGCGTGGGCAGCGGGATCCGCTCGCCCCGATGACCTGGTGCCTGGAGATCGTCGACATGGTGCCGGATGCCCGTTTCGCCGAGATCCCCGACCACGGCCACGGCACGCTGATCAGCGAGTCCGCGGGAGCCGCGGCCACGATCCGGGACTTCATCCGCGACCTCTGACCCGGCGCCCCGCCTCCGGCATCCCGGCGTCCGGCGGCCCCCCGCACACCGCCCCCCGCACACCGCCCCCCGCACACCGCCCCCCCCGTCACACTTCGGGGGCCGACACTCCAGATGTCGGACGGATGCCCGGGATCTGCCCGACATGTGGAGTGTCGGCCCCCGGATCGTAAGCCCTCCGGACCCGCCGGCCGCGCTGCGGGTGGGGTCAGCCGGCTGCGGGTGGGGTCTGCTTCGAGTCGGCGTAGTCGTCGGCGACGAGGGTGTGGACCTGGATCGTGCCGTTGCGGTACGCCTGACGGCCCACCATGTGCGCCGAGAGCGGCGCGGTCGCGAACTGCAGCAGGATCACCGGGATGACGATCACGAGGCCCAGCAGCATGCCGCCGATCGTGCGCTGCGCCACGGCGATGGCCAGGCAGATCAGTACGAGACCGAGCACCTGCGGCTTGGTTCCTGCGTGCAGACGGCTGGGCACGTCGCGGAAGTGCAGCAGACCGACCGAGGCCGACAGGCAGAGGATGGCGCCCAGCAGCACGAGGATCAGCGCGATGGTCTCCGCCACCGGCGCCGGCAGGGCGATCTCGAGGAACGATGTCACGGTCATGGTGTCGTGTTGTCCCTTCGGGCCACGTAGCGGGCGACGGAGATGGATGCGAAGACGCCGACGGCGGCGATGATGAGCATCACGGGGATGTTGCGCGTGTGCCCGTTGATCGCCATGTCGGCACCGAGCACGCACATCACCTCGGTGAGCAGCACGTCCGATGCCACCGTGCGGTCGAGGATGGACGGCCCCCGCACGATCCGGATCACGGCCATGATCGCCGCGACGCCGAAGACGACGAGGATGGCGATGAGCAGCGGGTTCATCGTGTGCCTCTCTTCACGTCGGCCTTGAGCGCCCGGTACTGCTCGGGCGTGCCGACGGCGCGCACGATGCGGCGCTCCCAGCGCAGCACCCCCTCGCGGAACCGGTCGACGTCGTCGCGGGTGCGCACGCCGATCACGTGCAGGTACAGGATGCGTCGGTCGCGGTCGCTCTCGACGACCAGCGACCCGGGGATGAGCGAGGCCGTCACGGCGACGTGCGTGGTGAGGATGTCGTCGGCATACCTCAACGGGATCGCGATGATCGCCGCCCCCGGCTGGCGCCGGAAGTCGAACACCTGGACGGTCACGCTGATGGCGCCCATCACCACCGCGCCGAGGAAGCGGGCGATGAACACCAGCGAGTGCCAGATGTTCACCCGACCGACCAGCTCGACCGTCGGCAGGCGGAAGACCCGGGTCACGAAGATCGCGACCAGGATGCCGGTGACGACAGCCAGCGGCGTGAGCTGCTGCCACAGCAGCACCCAGAGCACCACCAGCCAGACCATGAACGGCAGCTGGAGCAGGATGTCGCGAACGATGCGGCGCCGAGAATCGATGTTCATCAGCTCGCCCCCTCGTCGATCAGCTCGAGCGTGACCGGCTGCAGCAGCCCTGCTCCGATGCGGTCGCAGATCGCGTACAGGGGACCGGCGAAGACGGTCAGCGCGATCGTGACCGACACCATGCCCGCGGTGGCATATGTCATGATCGCGGGGATCTCACGCGTCTCGCCCTGCTCGTCGGCCGCCGGCGCGTTACCCAGGTACTCGATGCGGCCGTCGCTCTCGGCGCCGCCGTCGTCCTCGCGCCAGAACGCGAGGTTCCACGCGCGCATGAGCGCGTAGAGGGTGAGCAGCGAGGTCAGGATGCCGCCGAAGATCAGCACGATCATCAGCGGCGTGCCCACCGCGGCCGCGGCCTCGAAGAGCGCGACCTTGCCGATGAAACCCGAGAATGGCGGCAGACCGCCGAGGTTGATGGCGGGCACGAAGTACAGCACCGCCAGCACCGGTGCGGCCTTCATCAGACCGCTCACCCGCAGGATCGACGTGCTGCCCGCCTTGCGCTCGATGAGCCCGACGGCGAGGAACAGCGTGGTCTGCACGACGATGTGGTGCACGATGTAGTACACCGTGGCGCCGATCGCAGCCTCCGTCGCGATCGCCAGGCCGAAGATCATGTACCCGACGTGACTGACCAGGGTGAACGACAGGATCCGCTTCAGCTCAGCCTGTGCCACGGCGCCGAGCACTCCGATCACCATGGTGGCGAGCGCGACGATCAGCAGCAGGGTGTTGATGTCGCTGCTCGCGAACAGCTGGGTCTCGGTACGGATCAGCGCGTACACGCCGACCTTGGTCAGCAGGCCCGCGAACACCGCGGTGACCGGGGCGGGCGCCGTGGGATACGAGTCGGGCAGCCAGAACGACACCGGGAAGATGGCGGCCTTGATGCCGAACGCGACCAGCAGGATGAGGTGCAGCACCAGCTGCGTCTCCTGCGGCAGCTGAGCGACGCGTTCGGCGACCTGAGCCATGTTGACCGTGCCGACGGCGCCGTAGATCAGCGCGATCGCGGCGAGGAAGAGGATCGACGACACGAGCGAGACGACGATGTACACCGCGCCCGTGCGGATGCGCGACTCGGTGCTTCCCAGTGTGATCAGCACGTACGACGCCACGAGCAGGATCTCGAATCCGACGTAGAGGTTGAACAGATCGCCGGCGATGAACGCATCGAAGATGCCGGCCGCGAGGATGAGGTAGGTCGGGTTGAAGATCGAGATCGGCGTCTCCTCGGCGCCGTCGGCGGCGCCCTGACCGATCGAGAAGAGCAGCACCGCGAGCAGCACGATGCTCGAGACCAGCACGAGCAGCGCCGCCAGGCGGTCGACGTAGAGGATGATGCCGAACGGCACGGGCCAGCCGCCGACGGATACCGCGAACGGCTGATCCGAGGCATCCACCGCCAGCAGCAGCACCGCTGCGATGATCGAGACCGCCACCAGGGTGGCCGTGGTGACGACGACCTGCAGCCGGGGATTGCGGCCGAAGATCAGCGTGAGAGCCGCACCGAGCAGCGGCAGCATCACGATGAGGGGGACGAGTGCGCTCACGTCCGACTCCCCTCGTCATCGCCCTGGGCCCCTGAGCCTGCCGAAGGGCCGGAACCACGGGCGTCCGGAACATCCACCGGCGCGTCGTCGACGATGGCGGGGTGATCGCGCATGTTCAGCACGGTGATGGGAGCGGTGGTGACGCCGACGAAGTCCGTGGTCGCCTCCTCGTCTTCGGGAGTGGACTCGTCGTCGAAGAGGTCCTCCTCGGCATCCGTGCGCTCGCGCACGGCGATGTCGCCCGGGTCGTCCTCGACGGTGTCTGCCTGCCCGAGCTGCCACGAGCGGTAGATGAGGGCGAGCAGGAACGCCGAGACGGCGAACGTGATGACGATCGCGGTCAGCGTCAGCGCCTGCGGCAGCGGGTCGCTGACCGCCCCCGTCTCCTCATAGAACGGCGCTGCCCCCGGCACGCCCATCACGATCAGCAGCAGCAGGTTCGTGGCGTTGCCGAGCAGGAGGAAGCCGATGAGCACCCGCGTGAGGCTGCGCTCCATCATCGCGTAGACGCCGGCGGCGAACAGCACGGCCATGATCACGATGAGAGTGAGGGAGACGTCCATCAGATGGCCGCCTCCTTGCTGCGCGTCTCAATGGCCTGCCGGTCGACCTCGGCGCCGAGGCTGCGCAGCACGTCGAGCACGAGCCCGATGACGACGAGGTACACGCCGATGTCGAAGACCGTCGAGCTGACGAACTCGATATGACCGAGCAGCGGCACCTCGGCCTCCCACACCGCACTCTGCAGCGGTGCCAGGCCGAAGAACAGCGGCAGCAGCGCCGCACCCACGGCGAGGATCAGCCCGCCGCCCAGCAGCCGTCCGGCGTCGGTGGGGGCGGCCGCACCCAGCTCCCACCGCCCGCCGGCGATGTAGCGCATCACGAGCGCCATTCCCGCGACCAGTCCCCCGGCGAAGCCGCCGCCGGGCAGGTTGTGGCCGGCGAACAGCAGGTAGATCGACACGAGGATGATCGTGTGGAACAGCACCCGCACGATCACCTCGAGCAGGATCGAACGGTTCTCGGCCTTCATCTGCTGACTGCTGACCAGCCATGCGCGCGGCGCGCCGCGGTTCTCGGCGGTCTGGAATCGCAGGCCCTCGTCGGTCTCGACCATCGGCCGGCGCGCCGTCGCGCGGCGGGTCGTCTCGGGCAAGTCGCGCGTCGCCGAGAGCAGGTCGGCGCGGTGGGTGACGAAGACGAGGGATGCCACACCCGTCGCGGCCAGCACGAGCACGCTCAGCTCGCCCATCGTGTCCCATCCGCGCAGGTCGACGAGGGCGACGTTGACGACGTTCTTGCCGTGCCCCAGCTCGTAGGCCAGCTGGGGGAAGTCGATCGAGATCGGGTCGAACATGCGCGCCTGGGTGGCGACGATGGCGAGGAAGGCCATCACCACGCCGACACCGACAGCCAGCACGGCACGCGGGATCCGCCCCACCGACGCGTTGTGCTCGCCCATGCGCGAAGGCAGCCGACGCAGCACCAGGGCGAAGGTGACCATGGTGACGGTCTCGACGAGGATCTGCGTGAGCGCGAGGTCGGGAGCGCCGCTGGTCGCGAACAGCACGACCATGCCGAGCCCCGTCACCGAGACGAGCACCACTCCCGTGTAGCGCTTGCGGGCGCGCACGGCGATGATGCCCGCGATGGCCATCACCGGCGCGACGACGATCTGCACCGGCGTGTGCCACGCCGAGAGGGCGAGTCGATCGGGCATCGCGGCGACGAGCGCGGTGGCCTCCGCGGCGAGCAGCACGACGAAGATCGTGCCGACGTACAGCGGCAGCGAACCGCGCTGCGTGACGCTCGTGGTCAGCACCGAGAGGCGGTCGACGCCGCGCATGACGAGGTAGTACGCGTCGGCGGCGGTGAAGCGCAGCAGGCGGCGACGACGATCCCATCGGGTCCGGATGCTGATCACGAACGCCCCGATGCCCAGGGCGATCGCGCCGAGCGAGAGCAGTAGCGCAGGCTCCACCCCGTGCCAGAGGGCCAGGTGCCCCGGCTCCTCGGAGCCCAGCGTCTTCGCATATCCCTGCAGGGCGACATCGACGGCGGGCGCGCCGATGCCGGCGGCGATCGAGAGACCGGCCAGCATGATCGGAGCCGACAGGAAGCCCACCGGCGGATCGGGCCATGCTGTTTCCGGCATGGAGGCGCCGTCGGCATCCTTCTTGCGCCAGAACGCGCCCCAGAGGAACCGGCAGCCGTAGGCGACGGTGAGGATCGCACCGATGGTCACGCCGACCAGGGCCACCCACCCCCACGCCGAGCCTCGCAGGGCGTCATCGAGCAGGGCGGTGAAGGCCGACTCCTTGCCGACGTACCCGATCGTCGGGGCGACGCCCATCATCGAGGCCACCGAGATGAACGCGGCCGTCGCCATCACCGGCGCCTGGCGGCCGACGCCCGACAGCTCGTCGATGTCGCGCGTGGAGAGCTGGCGGTCGATCACGCCGACGATGAGGAACAGCGCAGACTTGAACAGCGCGTGCCCGATGACGAGAGCGAGGCCCGCCAGTGCCGCGGCCGGCGTGCCGTAGCCGACCACGACCGAGAAGAAGCCGAGCTGGCTGACGGTGCCGAAGGCGAGGATGCGCTTGAGGTCGGTCTCACGCAGCGCCTGGATGCCGCCGAGCAGCATCGTGAACACGCCGAGCGTGATGACGATCGGGCGCCACGGAGCCGACAGGGCGAAGATCGGCGCGAAGCGCGCGATGAGGTAGATACCGGCCTTCACCATCGCGGCGGCATGCAGATACGCGCTGACCGGTGTGGGTGCCGCCATGGCGCCGGGCAGCCAGAAGTGGAACGGGAACAGCGCCGACTTCGAGATCGCCCCGATGAGCAGCATCACGATCGCGGCATCGACGACAGGTCCGGTCGGGGCGAGCGCGAGCAGCTCCCGGATGCTGGTCGTGTCGGCGTCGACGGCGAGCAGGATGACCCCGACGAACATGACGAGTCCGCCGAGCGTGGTCACCAGTAGCGCCTGGAGCGCGGCTCGACGGCTGGCCGCGCGTCGCCGATAGTGGCCGATGAGCAGGTACGACAGGATGCTGGTGATCTCCCAGAACATCACGAGCATCACCACATCATCGGTGAGCACCAGCCCGTACATCGCACCGGCGAAGCCGAGCAGGACGCCGGCGAACTGGCCGACCTCGCGCCCGTCGTCGTAGAAGTACCAGCGGCAGTACAGCAGCACGAGCGCGCCCACCCCGGTGACGATCAGCGTGAGCACCCAGCCGAGCACGTCCATGTGCATCGACAGGTTCAGTCCGAGCTGCGGTATCCATCGGTAGAGCTCGAAGGGGGCATCCTGCCCGTCCAGCACCCGCGGTGTCTGCACAAGGGCGTGCACGAAAGCCGCGCCGGGGATGAGCGCCCCGAACATGAACGCCTGTGCTCCGAGCCAGCGCACCAGAACGGGAAGAAGAAGAGACCCGGCCAGGAACACGGCGAGGAGCAACAGCATAAGCGGCTCCTCAAGCTCGTCGAGGCCTTCCGGCACGGGCGGGCGATGTGACTCTATTCTACGGGCGCGTTTCGCCCCTGCGGTCACCTCGTCTCACATCCCGCAGTGCGGATGCCCGAACGGGCACCCGCACTGCTTCGCCTGAGCGGCTCTCGTATGCCGCGTCGTTCACTCCTCGGGAAGCGCCTCGACGGCCACAGGCGCGCCGCTCAGCGCGGATCGCCGAGCGGCATCCACGATCTGCACCGTGCGAATGCCGACACCGCCATCCGGTTGCGGGCGAACGGTCGGGGCCACTCCGGCGCTGGCCCTTCCGGTCGTCCGGACTGCGTCGAGGAACTCCTGAAGCAGGGCCGCATCTGTGTCGGTTGCGTAACCGAGATGGATGGGACCGTCCGCGCCCTGCCCGTCGACGCGCTCGGCGAACGGGGCGATCTCTACCGAGCCCGCCGAGCCGGTGACCTTCAGGGTGAGCCCGCCCCAGGTCGGAGCGGAATCGGGCTGACTCCACGAGCAGTCGATCGTGGCGATGAGGCCGCTGCGGTAGGTGATGGTCACGAGTCCGGCTGTCTCGACCTCGACGTCCTTCTCGGCATGCAGGATGCGGTTCGCCGCCGCGTACACCGTCACCGCGGGTTCCCCGCCGGTGAGCGCGTCGATGAGATCGGCGCAGTGCACGACGTGGTCGACGAGCGCGCCCCCGCCCGACAGATCCGGATCGGTGAACCAGCGGCGGGCGTCGATGGGGATCTTGCCGTTGTTGGTGCCCACGATCGCGAACGGGTGGCCGATGCTGCCTGCCTGCACATGCGCACGCATCGCGGCGAACTGCGGGGCGAAGCGGACGGGGAAGGCGACCATGAGGATGACGCCGGCTCGCTCGCATGCGTCGACCATGGCACGCGCATCGTCGACCTCGGTGGCGAGAGGCTTCTCGCACAGCACGTGCGCCCCTGCTGCCGCCGCCCGCTCGACAAGAGCGCGGTGCCCGGCGTTCTCGCTCGTGACGATCACCGCGTCCGGCCCCCACGAGAAGAGCGCGTCGTAGTCGTCGACGTAGTCGACGCCCAGCTCGGCTGCCAGGGCGGCGCCGCGCGGCTGGTCATCCGGGGCATGGGCCCCGTCCGGATCGCTCGCCAGCAGCTCGATCCCCGGCCTGGCCTGCAGGGCGGCGATGTAGGACGTCGCATGCAGGTGCGCGAAGGACGCGATCGCGATGCGCAGTGGCCTGTCCGTGCTCATGCTGTCTCCTCCTGCGCCTGATGAGCGCTGTCCGGGTCGGAGGTCCGCTGCTGCGCGAGCTCCGCCATCGTCACCACCTGTCCGGTGCTCAGTGAGCGCTGCGCCGCCTGAGCGAGATAGACAGCCATCGCACCGTCCTCCGCGCTCACCCGCGCGGGGCGCCCGCTGCGGAACGACTCGGCGAAGTCACGGAGCTCGGTCAGGTACGGACTCTCCCGCACAGCCGCCTCGGGGATGGTCAGGTCGCCCTGCTCGTGCCCCTGAGCCTCCAGCACCAGCCCGGTGTTCTCCAGCGACGAGTACTCCAGCACGCCGCGATCGCCCGCGAGCGAGAACCCGGTCTTGAACACCGTGCCGATCGCGCCCCACGTGGCGTGGATGTGCGAGATCGCGCCGCCGACATGCGTCAACGACACGTGCGCTGAGACGAACGGCGGACTGATGCCGTCGACGCTCGGCGGATTCTGCACCGCGTACACCGTCTCGACCTCGCCGCAGATCCACCGCGCCTGATCGAGGTCGTGCAGCATCAGGTCCATGATCACGCCGCCGGATTCCGCCTCGTTCTGGAACCAGGTGCCGTCTGCGGGCGATGATCCTTCCCGGAAGAAGCGCGCCACCGCGACCGTGCCAATGCGCCCGGCATCCACCGCGGCCTTCGCCCGCATGTACGGCGCCATGTATCGCACGACGTGCGCGGGGTAGATCTGGACGCCCGCCCGCACCGCCGCGGCATGGACTCGACGCGTCGCCTCGGCGGAGAGAGTGAGCGGCTTCTCACAGACGATGTTGCGACCTGCCGCCACGGCGGCGAGCGCGATCTGCTCGTGCGTGTGCGTCGGCGTGACGATGTCGACGATCTCCGCCCGTGCGAGCAGCTCGTCGAGCGAGCCGACGACCTCGAGGTCGTGCCGGGCGGCGAGCTCCTCCGCTCCCGCGAGCGAGTGCACGAGGACATGCGCGCCCAGCTGCTTCCACGCTGCGGCGTGCACCTGCGAGATGCCGCCGGCCCCGACCAGCCCGACGACGAGCGGGTCGGACTCTGCTGAGTGAGTCATGAGTTCCCTTCTATTTCAGCCCGGAGAAGGCGATGCCCTCGACGACCCGGCGCTGCAGGATGATGAACGAGATGAGCACGGGCGCCATCGCCAGCAGCGAGGCCGCCATCAGCACTCCGGTGTGGATGCTGGCGCGATAGCCCTGAAGGGTCGCGAGACCCACCGACAGCGGCATCGATTCGGGTGTGCTGGCGACCACCAGCGGCCAGAGCAGATCGTTCCACGACGCGAGGATCGTGATGATGGCGAGGGAGACGAGCCCTGGCTTGGCGAGCGGAAGCATCACGCGCCAGAAGATCTGCCAGCTGTTACACCCGTCCAGACGCGCGGCCTGCTCGAGCTCCGCGGGCATGGTGCGGAAGAACTGCACCATGAGGAAGGTGCCGAACGCGCTGAACAGTCCGGGCAGGGCGATGCCGAGCACGGTGTCGAGCAGTCCGAATCCCTGGATGATCTGGTACTGCGGGATGAGGTAGACCTGCGCGGGCACCATCAGGATCGACAGGATGAGTGCCAGCAGCACGCCCTTGAAACGGAACTGCATGCGCGCGAAGGCATAGCCCGCCATCGAGCACAGCAGCACCTGGCCGAGCGTGCGCAGCGCGGTGACGCCCACCGAGACCCAGAACTGGCTGAGGAACGGCAGTCGCTGGAACACCTCGGCGTAGTTCTGCCACTCGGCCGAGGACGGCCAGAAGTTCGGCGGGATCGCCATGATCTCCGCCTCGGTCGACAGTGAGAGCTTCACCTGCCACAGGAAGGGGAAGATCATCAGCAGCGATGCGAGAGCGAGCACGACGTGCGCGATCGTGTGGCTGCCCGTGCGACCGCCGCGCGTCGTGGCCGCGGGGCGTTTGCCGGAGCGTCGCCCGAGGGTCACCATCGCCTCGGTCGCCGACCCTGTCGTGCTGGTCGTGTCAATCGACATAGTGCACCCACTTCCTCTGCATCCGGAACTGCAGAAGTGTCACCGCGGCGATGATGAGCAGGATGACCATCGCCACTGCCGAGGCGTAGCCCTTGTCGTTGGCGAGGAAGGCCGCATCGTAGAAGCGGAACACCAGAGACTGCGTCTTGGGCATCACCGGGTTGGTCGGGCCGAGCAGCGCGTACAGCAGGTCGAACAGCTGGAAGCCGTTGATGAGCTGCATGACGGTCAGGAAGAAGATCGACGGCGTCAGCAGCGGCACGGTCACCGAGAAGAACTGTCGCGTCGGCGAGGCGCCATCGAGCGACGAGGCCTCATACAGCTCGGCGGGGATCCCCTTCAGGCCGGCGGCGAGGATGATCATGTTGAAGCCGATCGACATCCACAATCCCAGTACCGACACGGCGATCAGCGCGAACCACTCCGTGGAGATCCACGCGGGTCCGAGGATGCCGAGGGTGGAGAGCATCGCGTTGATGATGCCGTAGTCCTGGTTGTAGATGATCTTCCAGACCATGGCGATCGCCGTGGGCATCGCCACGTAAGGCAGGAAGAAGCAGATCCGATAGAGGGTCGCGAAACGCAGCCCCGGCCGGTTCAGCAGACTGGCGAGCACCGTGGCGATCGGGATGCCGAGCAGCAGGATCGCCGTGTAGATCACCGTGTTCAGGATCGAGCGCAGCGTCTGCGAATCGTTCAGCAGACGCACGTAGTTCTCGGCGCCGATCCAGGTCGCTCCACCGAAGACTCCCCACTCGGTGAAGCTGTAGTAGGCGGACTGGGCGAGCGGCCACAGGTAGAAGAGGATCACGCCGGCGAACAGCGGCGCGACGAAGACGAAGGGCCAGTAGCCGTCGGCCGATCGCGTTCGCTTCGCGACTGGGACGGCCGGGGTGGGCGCGGTGCGCGCGCCCACCCCGTTCCGTGCGGAGCTCATCCGACTCACTTCTCCTTGCCGAGAGCCTCGTTCATCTTCTCCGCGAGCTCCTTCGCGACCTCGTCGACGGGACGGTCGCCGGAGAACGCCTCGGGGAGCAGCTCGGTCTCGAACTTGTTCCAGGCGCTGGTGTTCTTCGAGATCGGGTACGGCTGTGCGTACTCATCCGCGGCGGTGAGGAAGATCTCCAGGTTGTAGGCCGGTGCCGAGTCGACGAACGCCTGCTGGGTTCCTTCGTAGGCCGGGTTGGCGGTGCCCATCTCGGCCTGGATGAGCGCGGCCTTCTCAGAGCCGAGATACGCAAGGAACGCCTGAGCGGCAGGGTCGGAGGCCGCCTTCGCGCTCATCGAGTTGCCGATGCCGTGGATGACGGTCTGCCGGTCGCCCGAGGGCGCAAGCGGCAGCTCGACGACGCCGATCTTGTCCTTGACGACGGAGTCCAGCAGCGGTGCGACCTGCCACGTGCCAGACCACACCATCCCGGCCTGGCCGTTGAGGAAGCGCTGAGTGCCGGTGGTGTCGGCGTTCTGCGAGGGGGTCAGCGTGGCGCCGTCGGCGACCATGTCGCGCCAGAACTGGATCGCCTCGATGGTCTTCGGGTCGTCGTAGCCGGACTTCCCGTCCTTGATGATGCTGCCGCCGTTGCTGACGATAGCGGGGTAGAGCATGGGCTGGTTGTCGTAGTTCTCGCCGGTGCCGATGATCCCCTCCGAGCCGAGGCGGTCGGTGATCTGGTTGGCCATCGCCCGGTAGTCATCCCAGGTCCAGTCGGAGGTGGGCTCCTCCAGTCCGGCCCGCTCGAGGATCTCGCGGTTGTAGTACACCGCGATGGTGTCGAAGTCCTTCGGCACGCTGTACTGCTCGTCGCCGAGGCTGTACATGCTGTTCAGCGCTTCGGGGTACTTCGAGGTGTCGAGCATGTCGGCCTCGACGAGCGGTGACAGCGGCGCGAGCATGTCGTTCGAGGCGAAGAGCTGGAAGTTCGGGCCGTTCATCCAGAACACCTCGGGGAGGGTGCCCGACGACGCCTGCGTCTGCAGCTTGGTGAAGTACTGCGCATACGCCGTGACTTCGATCTTGACCTTGACGTTCGGGTAGGTCTTGTTGAAGTCGTCGATCAGCGCCTCCATCCCTGGCTGCTGATTGACATCCCAGATGGCGTACGACAGCTTGCCGCTGATGTCGGCGGGATCGAGCGAGGTGTCGACCTCGCCTCCGCCGTTCGTTCCGCCGCCTGAGCAGCCGGTGAGCAGGAGTGCACCGACGATGATGCCGACGCCGATGCCGCTTCGCATGGACCGCATGTTTCTCTCTTTCGTTCGGTGGGCGCAGGCAGCGCCCGCCCGCCGTCAGGCGGGGACTTGATGGTTGTCGAAGTAGTGCTGGAGTGATGGAGCGAGTGGCGCGATGGTCATCGGCACCGATCCCTGCCGCAGGGACTGGGTGGCGGTGATGCCCGTCGCGACGGCCTGGCGCGCGGCGACGGGTGATGTCGCCGTGCTTCCCCCGTGCGCGACGAACCCGAGGAACTCGGCCATCGTCAGCTGATCGGCTTCACCGTGGCCTGCCGCGTCGCCGGCGATGGGGAACTCGAGGTCGCCGCGTTCCTGGTAGTCGTGCCGACGGTTCCAGACGCGCACGACGCCGCCTTCTGTGTCACCGAAGTTCTCGGCTCGACCGCGAGTGCCGATGATCGTGTAGTTGCGCCAGTAGTCGGGAGTGAAGTGACACTGCTGGTACGACGCGAGAACTCCGTTCGAGAGCCGCATCTGCACCATCGAGACGTCCTCGACGTCCACTGTGGGGTTGAGGTCGATCTGCGCTTCCGGCGGCCAGTTGTCATGGCTGAACCAGTCGCGCAGCAGCCGATCGGAGTTGTCGCGACGCGAGGTCACTCTGTCGTACACCATGAGGTCGCCCATGCCGACGACCTGTTCGGTATAGGCGCCTGCGATCCAGTGGATGACATCGATGTCATGGGCGCCCTTCTGCAGCAGGAGGCTGCCGACCCTCGCACGCTCGGCATGCCAGTCCTTGAAGTAGTAGTCGCCGCCGTTGCCGACGAAGTGCCGGCACCAGACTGCTCGCACCTCGCCGATCGCACCGCTCGCGACGATGTCGCGCAGACGACGCACCACGTCCATGTGGCGCATGTTGTGCCCGACGTACAGCCGACTGCCTGACTCGTACGCCGCGAGCAGGATGCGATCGCAGTCCTCGACCGTGATGGCGAGGGGCTTCTCGAGGTACACAGCGACTCCTGCGCGAAGCAGGAACTCCGCGGCATCCGCGTGGGCGTCGTCCGGAGTCGTGACGATCGCCGCGTCGACGTCGAGCGCCACGAGGTCGTCGAGGGACGTGACGAACGCGACGTCGTCGCCGAACAGACGCCGGGCCCGCGCGGCCGCCTCGGGACGCACGTCGACGGCGGCGACCAGTCGGGCGTCGACGCCGGCATCGTTCACCCATCGTCCGATCTCGGCTCGCGCGCCGACGCCGACGATCCCCACTCGGAGCGTCATGCCGCTGCCTTCCCGTCGGCGGGCATGGTGATGGTGGGCACCGGGGCATCCGGGATGCCGAACAGGCGCTGCGAGCCGCGCTGGAAGGCCAGGGCGAGCGCTCCGGCCGCGGAGCCTATCGAGCCGAGCGGCGAGGCCAGGACCTCGGGCTGCGCCGGAAGGACGATCAGGCGGTGGATCTCGTCGCGGAGCATGTCGACGAAGAGCTCTCCCGCGCGCGACAGTCCCCCGCCGATGACGATCCGGGCGGGATCCACCACCAGTGCGACCGTGCTGAGCAGCGGCGCGATCTCGGTGACGAATCCGCGCACCTCCTCGAGCGCCTGCACGTCGCCCGCCGATGCCGCGGCGAGCACATCCTCGCCGGTCGGCCCGGTGCGCCATGCGAGGTTCCCCTTCACCGAGGTGCGGGTCCAGCGCATACCGCGCAGGCTTCCCACCTCTCCGGCGCTGCGATGAGCGCCTTGGAAGATCTGCCCGCCGAAGGTCTGCGCGAGCGAGATCCGGTTGCCGATCTGGATGAAGAGGATGTCGTCGATACCGCGTGCCGCACCCATGTGATGCTCGGCGTAGGCGGCGAGCTTGATGTCGTTCTCGATCAGGGACTCGCAATCGAAGCGTCGCGCCACCTCCTCTGCGATGGGAACGCCGTTCCACTCCGGCACGGCGAAACTGTCGACGAGTCGGCCGTCGTCGCCGATGATTCCGGAGACCGCTGTGCAGCTCGCATGCAGTCGGTCGGGGGCCGCGCCGCTCGCCGCGAGGGCCTGCCGCACGGTGTCGGTGACGAGGTCGATACGCTCGGCGGCGGTCGGCGTCCCAGGCACCGTCGCGTGGGCGCGACTCACGACCCGCCCGCGGAGGTCCGAGATGAGGACGCGCACGTTGCGCGGACCGGCGTCGATGCCGGCGACCAGCGCACTCATCTCGTCGAGGATGTACCGCCGTGCCGGCCGGCCTCCGGCACTGGATCCGGCCGATGCCGCCGCGGCGACGACCGTCCCGCGTCGCTCGAACCCCGCGATGGCCGCCTCGACGGTCGGACGAGAGAGCGCCGTGACCGCCGCCAGCTCGCTGATCGTCACCGGGTCTTCGGTCGCACGCAGCGCAGACAGGCACGCGAGGGCATTGCTGCGACGGATGTCCGCCGGGCCCAGCTGGTTCATTCTGGCCTGCCTTCGCGAGGTCTGAGAGTTACGCTATGAGGTTATATAACCACATAGCGTAATCCGAAGACAATGCGGGGCCGAATGCCCGCTGCGCGACGACTCAGTGAACAGGCGGGGCAGATGTCTCGCCGGCGCGGAATTCGCACGAGAAGTGCACTGATTCGCCCGGTTCGCCCCCGAGCATCCGCGTCACCTGCTCGCCTGCCGCGCGACCCTTTTCGAGCGCAGGCTGCGCCATGGTGGTGAGCTCGAGCGAGCCGAGCCCGTCGGCGGCGATGCCGTCGAAGCCGACCACCGTGAGGTCGTCGGGCACCCGCAGTCCGAGCTCTTCAGCCGCTCGGATGGCGCCCACGGCGAGCAGGTCGCTCTGCGCGATGATCGCGGTCGGCCGGTCGTCGCGCAGAGCTCCGTCGTCGGTGGCGAGCAGCATGCGGGCGACCAGGTAGCCCTCGTCGACCAGGCTGCCCCCCGCCGTGACGGCCACCGCCTCGGGGAACACCTCCCGGAAGCCCGCCAGCCGGTCGAGCGTGACAGAGACGGTGGCCACCGCCTCCCTCTCCGCAGTCAGCGGCACGCGCTCTCGCGCCGAGTCCACCGGCAGCGTGATGCTCGCCACTCGTCTATGCCCGAGCTGGAATACATGCCGGGAGATGGTCGCGCTCGCCTCACGATTGTCGAGCGTGACCTGCGGAACCTCGATACCGGCCCCACCCTCGATCACCACGACGGGCAGGCCGCGCTGCCGCACGACCTCGAGCAGCTCGCCGGCCCGCGCCGAGCATCCGATCAGCACGACGGCGTCGACGGGTGCCTCGGCGATGGCCGGCGGCTCGTCGTCGCGCGGGTCGTCGCGCAGCAGCAGGATGCCCGTGCTGATCGACGCCAGCGCGTCGGTCAGGCCATCCATCATCACCGTGGTGACCGGGTCGAGGAACGCGTGCCGCAGCTCACCGGCGAGCACGACCCCCACGATGCCGCTGCGACCCGTGCGCAGCGAGGCGGCGCGAGGGTCGGGTCCGGTGTAGCCGAGGGCCGCCGCCGCCGCGAGGACCTTCTCCCGGGTGGCGTCTGCGACGTTCACCTTGCCGCTGAACACGACCGATGCCGTCGATGTCGACACCCCGGCCTCGCGCGCGACGTCGGCGATCGTCGCTCGTCGCATCCCGGTGCCCATGCTCCGAGGATAGCTCGCGGCTCCCACCGAAGGGCTCGTGTATCGAATCGTTTCGATACACTGTCGGGATGGATACCGCCCTCACCCGCTCGCAGTTCGTCCGCTGGCGCATCGCGATCTTCGCGATCTTCCTCGCCAGCGGCCTGTCGATCGCGACCTGGGCGTCACGGGTGCCGAGCATCGCAGCCGCGCTGCAGATCGACAAGGCGCAGATCGGCCTGCTGCTGCTCGCTATGGGCATCTCGTCGATCATCGGCATATCGACCGGCCCGGTCGTGATGGCCCGCACCGGCGCACGCCTGGGGATGCTCATCGGCATGGTGCTCTTCGGCTCGGGCGTCATCCTCATCGGCGTCGGCACCGACGTGTTCGGATCCATTCCCGTCGTCGTGCTGGGCATGGTGCTGTTCGGCTTCGGCAACGGCTCGGTCGACGTCATGATGAACGTCGAGGCCACCGCCATCGAGCAGCAGATGGGCAAGACGATCCTGCCGGTGTTCCACGCCTTCTTCAGCTTCGGCACGGTCATCGGCGCCGGCGCAGGTGCAGGAGCCGCCCTGCTCTCGATGAACGTCGCCACGCATGCCGGCATCATCGGCGCGATCATCCTCACCGCTGCCGTCATCTGCTTCGTCCAGGTGCCCGTGCGCGAGGCGGCCCTCGACCCGGCGCCCGACGAGAAGCCGTCGGTGCGCCGACGTCTGAACACCGCTCTCGAGGCGTGGCGCGAGCCGCGCACGTACGCGCTCGGCATCGTCATGCTCGGCATGTCGTTCGCCGAGGGCGGCGCCAACGACTGGATCGCCCTCGGCGTCGTCGAGGGCCACGGCGAAGAGGTGAGCATGGGTGCGCTCGCGCTCACCGTGTTCTCGGTGGGCATGACCGCCGTGCGCCTGTGCGGCGGGCCGCTCGTCGACCGCTTCGGTCGGGTCGCCGTGCTGCGCGTTCTCGCCGCGACCGCGGCATCCGGCATCCTGCTCTTCATTCTCGCGCCCAGCCTGCCGCTCGTGCTGCTGGGAGCCGCGCTCTGGGGGATCGGAGCCTCGCTCGGGTTCCCGCTCGGCATGTCGGCCGCGGCCGACGACCCGGCCAAGGCGGCAGCCCGGGTGAGCGCGGCGGCGACCATCGGCTATGTCGCCTTCCTCGGCGGGCCGCCCGTGCTCGGTCTGATCAGCGAGCACATCGGACTGCTGAACACCCTGTTCATCCTGGTGGCGCTCGTGGTGATGTCGGGACTGTTCTCGTCGGCCGCGAAGCCGTTGCGCGCCACCGACCCCGCCCTGACGAACTAGGCTCGACGGGTGCGTCTCGTCATCGCCCGCTGCTCGGTCGACTACACCGGTCGGCTCAACGCCCACCTGCCCCTCGCCACGCGCCTGCTGGTGCACAAGGGCGACGGCAGCCTGCTCGTGCACTCCGACGGCGGCAGCTACAAGCCGCTGAACTGGATGAGCCCGCCGTGCTCGCTCTCCCCCGAGATCCCCGGCGAGGAGGAGGCCGGCGCCGGCGTCATCGAGGTGTGGCGCGTCACCCACAAGAAGACCGGCGATGCGCTGCGCGTGCAGATCTACGAGATCATGCACGATTCGCAGCACGATCTCGGCATCGACCCCGGCCTGCAGAAGGACGGCGTGGAGGCCGACCTGCAGCGGCTGCTCGCCGAGCAGGTCGACCTCATCAGCGAGGGCGCGACGCTGGTGCGTCGCGAGTACCCGACGGCGATCGGTCCCGTCGACCTGATGGTTCGGGATGCCCGGGGCGCCGCCATCGCGGTCGAGGTGAAGCGGCGCGGTGACATCGACGGTGTGGAGCAGCTCACCCGCTACCTCGAGCTGCTCGGCCGCGACCCGCACCTCGCGCCCGTCACCGGGGTGTTCGCCGCCCAGGAGATCAAGCCCCAGGCCCGCGTGCTCGCCGAGGATCGCGGCATCCGGTGCGTCGTGCTCGACTACGAGGGCATGAAGGGCATCGAGTCGGGCATCCCCCGGCTTTTCTGAGCATCCTCTGCGCCCCGTAGGCTGGATGCATGCCCGCCTCGTCATACACCTGCGTCCTCTGGGACGTCGACGGCACCATCGCCGACGCGTCCGCCGGCATCCTCCCCCGCCTGCAACAGGTGTTCGCGTCGTACGGTCTGCCTGAGCCCGAGGCCGAGGCGCTGTCGTCGTGGATCGGCCCGCCGATGCTGGAGTCGTTCGAGCTGCGCGCGGGAATGGACGCCGCGCAGGCCGAAGAGGCGGTGCGGCGGTATCGCGCTCTCGCCGCGGCAGACGGATACGCGGCCTCGGTGGACCTCTACCCCGGCGTCGCCGATGTGCTGCGCGCAGTTCACGCCGCGGGCATCCCGCAGGCGACGGCCAGCACCAAGCCCGAGAACCAGGTGCGGGCGATCCTCGATCACTATGAGCTGACGCCGCTGTTCACCGCGGTCTCCGGTGCCAGGGTCGGAAGCGTCGGCAACCACGACGGCAAGGCCTTCGTGGTCGGCCAGGCGCTCGACCGGCTGCGCTCCGCCGGTGTCGACGTGTCGCGCCCGGTGCTGATCGGCGACCGCCACCACGACGTCGACGGCGCGGCCGAGCACGGCATCCCGGTCATCTTCTCGGACTGGGGTTTCGGGCATCCGGATGAGGCCGACGGCGCGACGGCGCGGGTGGCCGATGCCGACGAGCTGCACGCCCTGCTGCTCGGCTGAGTCTCGAGCACCCTGCAGACGCAGAACTCCCCGGCGCCGATCGGCACCGGGGAGTTCGGAACCCGCCTCAGAGAGGGCGGATGTTCTCGGCCTGAAGGCCCTTGGGGCCCTGTGCCACATCGAACTCGACGCGCTGGTTCTCGTCGAGTGACCGGTAGCCGCTGGATGCGATCGCGGAGTAATGCGCGAACACGTCGGCGCCTCCGTCATCGGGGGAGATGAAGCCGAAGCCCTTCTCCGAGTTGAACCACTTGACCGTGCCCTGGGTGCTCATCTACTGCCGTTCTGCTGATTGCCATGTCGACGCAGGATGCCCCGACTGCGCTAACGCTATCCCAGGGGACCCTTCCGTCAATAGGTCGAAGCGGAAGGTGATCCAAATGTTGCATGAAATGTGGATGGCCCCCACCGCGGGGGGAGCGGTGAGGGCCGAAGACGACCGGAGGGTGCGTCAGGATTCAGCATACATGAGTCTTGATAAATTTGTCCCCCATATGGGGGACAAATCGGAGAATCAATGCCATGATGAGAGCGGGCCCCCGCCTCAGCTTCTGGGGAGATGCAGGCGAAGGGACCGACCGCATGTGGAGATCGTCGGAAACTGGGGAGTAGCCGTCACCGAAGGGGAATCGGGGAACAAACGATCGGATCCCACCGCATGCACCTCCAGGATACGAACTGGGGGACAACAGGGGGATTGCAGGCTCGGAGAGGAATCGTCAGCACAGCGAGGCCGACGACCTCTCCGAGCCGCTTCATGCGGGATGCCTCCTCGAGCATCCGCGACGTATCGCGCACCGCCGCGGCTGTCAATCCCTTGGCCTCATCCCGCCCGCCGGTGACACGCTGGCATCTCCACGTCAGACCGGGCGGTGATCCCGCCCCGAACGGAGGGAGAACCCATGGGAGCCATGGACGACGCCAAGCACAACACCGAGAAGCTCGTGGGCAAGGCCAAGGAGGGCATCGGCGATGCCACCGACAACGAGCGTCTTCAGGCCGAGGGCAAGACCGATCAGGTCAAGGCCGACGCCAAGAAGATCGGCGACGACGTCAAGGACGCGTTCGACAAGTAACCTTCGCGGCCGTTGCGCCTGACATCGCGCCGCTGACCTCCGGGTCGGCGGCGCTTGTCGTATCCCCAGCCGACAGGAGAAGCAGATGGATGCCACGCGCTTCGGCGTCGAAGAGGAGTTCGTGCTGCTCGACGAGTCCGCACTGATCCCGCTGTCGGGCAGCGGCATCGTCGATCGGGTCAAGGGCGCTGCGCCAGGCGGGGGCGTGATCACCTCCGAGTACCTCACCTGCCAGTTCGAGTGCGCCACGGATCCCGTTCGCACACTGGGCGCGGCCGGGTCGCAGCTCGGCGGGATGCGCCGGATGCTCGCGGAGCTGGCCCCGGAGAATGCGCTCGTCGCCGCCACCGGCGCTCCGCTCGCGCAGTGGAGCGCGCCGCTGATCTCCGCGTCGAAGCACTACGACGACGTATCGACTCTGCTCGGACAACTCACCAGGCAGCACGCGGTCAACGGTCTGCACGTGCACGTCGAAGTGGTCGGCGATGAAGAGCGAGTACGCGCGCTGAGGCGAGTGCGCGCCTGGCTGCCGGTGCTGCTCGCCCTCAGCGCCAATTCGCCGTTCACGTATGGCGTGCCGTCAGGGCTGGCGAGCTGGCGCAGTGTGCTCATCAGGCGGCTGCCCGTGTCGTGGGCGCCTCCTGCCTTCCACGACGCGGACGAGTATCACCGCACCGTCGAGCAGATGGTGACCGTCGGGCTGCTCCCCTCGCGCGGATCGACCTCGTGGGCGGTGCGCCTGTCTGAGAGGTTCGACACCGTGGAGACACGGGTCGCCGACGCTCAGCTGCGGGTCGACGATGCGCTGCTGCAGGCCTCACTCACGCGCGCCATCGCCGTGGCCGATGATCTGCCGGATGCCGCTCCGCCGGCCGCTGAGCTCGATGCGGCACTGTGGCTGGCGGCCCGCCACGGCATGGAGGCGCGGCTGTTCACGCCCGAGGGTGAGATCGAAGACGCGTGGGCGGCGACCGAGCGGATGCTCGACGGCATCCGGCCCGCACTCGCCGCCCTCGGCGATGAGGCCTTCGTCGACGAGCATCTGGCACGACTGCGGTCGGAGGGCACCGGATCGCACCGGCAGCTGCGCGCGTATCGGTCAGGCGGCGTGCAGGCGCTGGCGGTTCTGTACCGCGAGTGGTGACGGGGAGCACGGATCGCGGGGCTGCCGTGCGATCGAATTGGCCGCGCCCGGAACGCGGGGCGGCTTATCATCCAGTATGGGAAGACTGAAGTACGACAGCACTGAGCCGGCGATCACGATCGACGATGAGACGCTCGTGCACCTCAAGATCGTCATCGGCACCAAGCTGCGCCGCAACGAGAGCTTCCTGCTGACCTGGCTGCGCGGCGACGACGCCGAAGACGCCCGAACCACCATCTGGGTGCATCCGGCGATCCCGATCCAGTTCGGCTTCGACGCGGCCGTCCTCCCGCCGGTCGGGCCGGAGCGGATCGCGACGATCATGACGGCACTGAACGCCACCGGCGAGCTCGTGCTCGACGAGTACCTTCCCGCCGCCGCGTCGGCCACCACCCCCGAGCCGGCGTGAGGCCCTTCGCCCACGTCGTGCGGAAACGGTGAAGGCCCCGGATGATCCGGGGCCTTCACCATTGGGTGCGCGAGGGGGGACTTGAACCCCCACGCCCTTGCGAGCACTGGCACCTGAAGCCAGCGCGTCTACCTATTCCGCCACTCGCGCGTCGTCTCGTTCCGGAGAACTCAACCTCGAAAGGCTATCACGATGGACGGCCTGCTTCGAACCCGGCCGACGTCCTGAAGCGGTCATCCAGCCCGCCTGACTACGATGGCCCTACCGGTCGGCATGCCAAAGGAACCTCGTGGGACTACTTGACAGCTTTGAGAAGGGTCTGGAACGCGCTGTGAACAGCGCGTTCGCCAAGACCTTCCGCAGCGGCGTCCAGCCCGTCGAGATCGCCTCGGCGCTGCGGCGCGAGGCCGACACGAACGCGGCTGTGGTGAGCCGCGACCGCATCATCACGCCCAGCGACTACCTCGTGCGGCTCAGCCCCGACGATCACCAGCGGATGTCCGCCCTCGGACGCGCGCTGCACGAAGAGCTCTTCGCGCTGCTGACGACGCACGCCCGGGCACAGGGGTACAGCTTCGCCGGCCCGCTGCACATCTCGATGGAAGCCGACGAGCGCGTCGCCACCGGCGTGGTGCGGGTGAACTCCTCCTCCGTCGAGAGCACCGTCGACTGGCAGGGCGTCGTCGAGATCGACGGCCGCAGGCATCCGCTAACCAACGCCCGCACGGTGATCGGCCGTGGCGGCGACGCCGACATCACCATCTCGGACGCGGGCTCCAGCCGCCGGCACGCCGAGATCCTGTGGGACGGCGAGCGCGCGATGCTGCGCGACCTGGGCTCGACGAACGGCACCAAGGTCGACGGGCAGAAGATCCGCGAGACCGCACTCACGCCGGGCACATCGTTCACGATCGGGCGCACCGAGCTCACCTTCCACGTCGTGCCGGTGAGCCCTTCGGCAAGCTCAGGGGCCGAGAGGGGAACACGTCGATGAGCGAACTCGTGCTTCTGCTGCTGCGCATCGGCTTCCTGGTGCTGCTGTGGTTCTTCGTGTTCGGCGTCGTCTACTCGCTTCGCGCCGACCTGTTCGGCGTCCGCGTGCGCAAGATGCCCGCCGGTGAGGCGGCCGCCGCTCCCGCTCCCGCTCCCGCTGCCCGGGCGCCGAGGGAGCCCGCGAACGGCCGCATCCCCACGCACCTGATCATCACCTCCGGCCCCAAGACCGGACTCGAGGTGCCGCTGGGCTCGGCGGATTCGCTGTCGATCGGCCGCTCCAGCGAGTCGGGCCTCGTGATCCGCGACGACTACACCTCCAGCCACCACGCCCGATTGTCGAAGCGCGGCGACATCTGGACGATTCAGGATCTCGACTCCACCAACGGCACCTACCTGGATGGGCGACGCCTCGGCGACAAACCCCTGCAGGTCGCGATCGGAACCCCCGTCAAGGTGGGCGCCACGACCTTCGAGCTGCGATCCTAAGGCCCCGCATCCAGATGGTCTTCGAGGGCTCGAGTGCAGCGATCTCCCACACCGGGAAGGTCCGCTCCAACAATCAGGACTCCGGATACTCCGGCGCCAACCTGTTCGTCGTCGCGGACGGCATGGGCGGCCACGCCGGCGGAGATGTCGCCTCGACGCTGGCCATCGCGCGCATGGAGCCGCTCGACCACGCCTACGCCAGCACCGACGACGCGCAGGCCGAGCTGCAGGCGGCCGCCACCACCGCGGCCGCCGACCTCGTGCAGGCCTCGAAGGAGCGACCGGAGCTCGCCGGCCTCGGCACCACGCTGTGCGCCGTCGTGATGGTCGACGACCATGCGGTCATCGGGCACATCGGCGACTCGCGCATCTATCTGTACCGTGACGACGCCCTCACCCAGATCACCACCGACCACACCTTCGTGCAGCGTCTGGTCGACTCGGGCCGCATCACGGTCGAAGAGGCCCGCTACCACCCGCGCCGCTCCGTGCTCATGCGCGTGCTCAGCGACATGGACATCGCCCCCGACCTCGACATGTTCGTCATGCCGACTCGACCAGGCGACCGCTGGCTGCTGTGCTCCGACGGGCTGTCCGGCGTCGTCGACGACGAGCACATCGCGAAGGCGATGCGTCTCGGGCTCGCCCCCGGCCGCACGGCCGACAACCTGCTCAAGCAGGCCCTCGACGGCGGCGCACCCGACAACGTGACGATGGTGCTCGTCGACGTCGGCGGCGCGCATCCGCTCTCGTCGGGCACCCCGACCATCGTCGGTGCGGCGTCGAACCCGGCGGACCTGCCGGTGCCGGCACCGCGGCCCTCGCTCACCGGATGGCTGCACCCTGTGCTGCAGGCCGCGAACGAGCCCAGCCACTTCGAACCCGACTCCGACGACTTCTTCGAGGAGATCATCGAGGAGGATCGACGTCGTGCTCGCCGGCGCCGCATCGCCTGGCTGGTCGCGCTGTTCCTCGCCGTCCTCGCCCTGGTCGGCGCCGGTCTGCTCGCCTACAACTGGACGCAGACCCGCTACTACGTGGGCGCCGATGACGACAGCGTCGTCATCTACCGCGGCGTGCAGCAGAGCATCGGCCCGTTCTCGCTGTCGACAGAGGTGAAGGACACGGGCATCCTGCTCGCCGACCTGCAGTCGTACCAGCGCTCGTCAGTCGAGCGGACCATCAACGCCCGCTCGCTCGCCGACGCCGAGGCGATCACCGATCGCCTCGCGAAGATGGTGCTGCCCGTCGAGCCCCCGCAGCCCTCGCCCACGCCCACCGCGACCACGGAGGTGCCGACGCCATGACCGCCGTCTCGGCCGACACCAGCGTGCTGAAGGCGCTGAAGAAGATCCGGATGCCGCAGAAGCAGCGCAACCGGGAGTTCTGGCTGCTGCTGTTCGCGGTGCTCATCTCGGGCGCATCCCTGACCCTCGTTCAGCTCGGGGCCCTCGGCGCGATCGATCCGATGATCCTCGCGATCGGCGGAGGGCTGGCCGTGCTCGTGTTCGCGCTGCACGTGGTGCTGCGCGCGGTGGCATCCGACGCCGACCCCTTCGTCCTTCCCATCGCCACGGTGCTCTCCGGACTCGGGATCGCGATGATCTACCGCATCGACATCGCCAAGAAGTACACCGGCTGGGAGATGTACTCGACCAAGCAGCTCGCCTGGACGGCGATCTCGCTGGCCGGCGCGATCGCGATCGTCATCGCCCTGCGCAACTATCGCGTGCTCTACCGGTTCACCTACATCTCGGGCCTGGCCGGAATCGTGCTGCTGATCCTGCCCTTCGTCCCCGGCCTGCGCGCGCGCGGCGTGAACGCCGATGTGTGGGTGTCGCTGGGTGGCGTCGTGTCGTTCCAGCCCGGCGAGCTGGCCAAGATCTGCCTTGCGATCTTCTTCGCCGGATACCTCGTCCGCACCCGGGAGAGCCTCAGCTCGGTGGGCAAGCGGGCTCTGGGCATCACCTGGCCCCGCATGCGCGAGCTGGGTCCGGTGCTCGTCGTGTGGCTGCTCTCGCTGCTGATCATCGTCACGCAGCGCGACCTCGGCACCGGGATGCTCATCTTCGGCATGTTCATCGCCATGCTCTATGTCGCCACGGGTAAGACCAGCTGGGTGCTCATCGGACTCGCGGGCGTCGGAGTCGGCGTGTTCCTCGCCACCCGAGTGCTCTCCTATGTGCAGGGCCGGTTCACGAACTGGCTCGACGCGTTCAACCCCGATGTGATCTCCCGCGACGGCGGCAGCTTCCAGCTCGTCGAGGGCATCTTCGGCCTCGCCCACGGCGGCCTCATCGGCACCGGATGGGGTCAGGGACGCCCGCAGATCACCCCGCTGGCGCACAGCGACTACATCATCCCGAGTCTCGGTGAGGAGCTGGGCATCGTCGGGCTGTTCGCCATCCTCTGCCTGTACATGGTGTTCATCAGCCGGGGTCTGCGCATCGGGATGGCGGGACAGGACGACTTCGGCAAGCTGCTCGCCGCCGGCCTGTCGTTCACGATCGCGCTGCAGGTGTTCATCATGGTCGGCGGCGTGACCCGGGTCATCCCGCTGACCGGTCTGACCACGCCGTTCCTCGCCGCCGGCGGCTCATCGCTGGTGGCCAACTGGCTCATCGTCGCCCTGCTGCTGCGCATCAGCGACGCGGTGCGCCGCCAGCCCAGGGTGGTGATCGGCTGATGACAAGAGAGCTGAGACGGCTGAGCTTCGTCATCCTCGCCATGTTCCTGTCGCTGTTCGTCGCGACGAGCTGGATCCAGGTGGTCGACGCCGACAGCCTGGGGCAGAATCCCGCGAACACGCGCACCCGACTCGACAGCTACCAGATCCAGCGCGGATCGATCATCGTCGACGGCACGGCCATCGCGACCTCGGTGGCCGCCGACGATCGCTACCAGTACCAGCGGGTGTACAGCGATCCGGCGCTGTGGGCACCGATCACCGGCTACTACAACCCCGTGCTCGACTCGCGCACCGGCATCGAGCAGGCGCTCAACTCGGATCTGTCGGGCACCGGCTCGAACGCGTTCTTCGGTGAGATCGAGCGCATCCTGTCCGGGCAGCCGCAGCAGGGTCTCAGCGTCGAGCTGACGATGGACCCCCGCGTGCAGCAGGCGGCGTACGACGCGATGCAGGGCCTGAAGGGCTCCGTCGTCGCCATCGAACCGGCCACGGGCCGCGTGCTCGCGATGGTGTCGACCCCTGGTTTCGACACGAACGCCCTCGCCGCGCACGACCCCGCGGCCGTCGAGGCGGAGTACGACCGCCTGTCGACCGACCCCGGCAAGCCGCTGTACAACCGCGCGATCGGCGGCAACCTGAACCCGCCCGGCTCGACCTTCAAGGTGATCGTCGCGGCCGCGGCCCTGGCATCCGGCCAGTGGACGCTCGACTCGACCTTCCCGAACCCCGCGCGCTACACGCTGCCCGGCACGACCACGACCGTGTCGAACGCGTGGGGCGGCGCCTGCGGCGACGGCGAGACCACGACGCTGGCACAGGCGCTGAAACTCAGCTGCAACATCCCGATGGCCGAGCTCGCCGTCGAGCTCGGCGACAAGCGCATCCGCGAGATGGCCGAGAAATTCGGATTCAACACCGATCTCGAGATCCCCCTGGCCGTCACCCCGTCGACCTACCCGTCGGGGCTCAGCGACGACGCGACCGCCCTCACCGGCTTCGGCCAGGGCAAGGTCACCGCGACTCCGCTGACGATCGCGATGATGTCGGCGGGCCTCGCCAACGAGGGCACCGTGATGAAGCCGCGGATGGTGGATGCCGTGATCGGCGACGACTTCGCCGTGCACAGGCAGTTCGACGACGAGGCGTTCGCGCAGGCTCTCGATCGCGAGACGGCCGACGCGCTGACCGCGGTGCTGGTCGAGGGCGTCGCATCGGGCGCGGCGACGGGTGCAAGAATAGACGGCGTCGATGTCGCCGGGAAGACGGGCACGGCGGAGAACGGCGGCAAGCCGTACACGCTGTGGTTCACAGGTTTCGCGCCTGCGGAGAATCCGCAGGTCGCGGTGGCAGTCGTCGTCGAAGACGGCGGTGGAAGAGGCACATCGGGCAGCGGCAACGCGATCGCCGCTCCGATTGCCAAAAAGGTCATAGAGGCGGTGCTGGGCAGATGAGGCCGACGCAGGGTGTGTCGTTCGGAGGACGCTACGAGCTGTTGTCGCGGATTGCGATCGGCGGCATGGGTGAGGTGTGGGAGGCGACCGATCACGTGATCGGGCGCACGGTCGCCATCAAGATCCTCAAGGACGAGTACATGGGCGACCCGGGGTTCCTCGAGCGCTTCCGCGCCGAGGCCCGTCATGCCGCCCTCGTCAACCACGAGGGCATCGCCAGCGTCTTCGACTACGGCGAGGAGAACGGCTCGGCCTTCCTCGTCATGGAGCTCGTGCCCGGTGAGGCGCTGTCGACCATCCTCGAGCGCGACGGCGCACTCGGCGCCGACAAGACCCTCGACATCGTGGCGCAGACCGCAGCGGCGCTGCAGGCCGCGCACGCCGCGGGTCTCGTGCACCGCGATATCAAGCCGGGCAACCTGCTGATCACGCCAGACGGGCGCGTGAAGATCACCGATTTCGGCATCGCCCGCATCGCCGACCAGGTGCCGCTGACCGCCACCGGGCAGGTCATGGGCACCGTGCAGTATCTGTCGCCCGAGCAGGCATCGGGGCACGCCGCGTCGCCCGCGACCGACGTCTACTCCCTCGGCATCGTCGCCTACGAGTGCCTCGCCGGCAAGCGGCCGTTCACCGGCGAGTCGCAGGTGGCCATCGCGATGGCGCAGATCAACGAGCAGCCGCCGCCGCTGCCCGACGCGGTGCCGGTGCCCGTACGCAATCTCGTGATGGCGATGATCGCCAAGAAGCCGGCCGACCGGCCGTCGTCGGCGGCGACCGTCTCGCGCGCCGCGCAGGCGCTGCGCCGCGGCGACCTGAACTCGGCCGCGATCGCGGTGCCCGCCATCGCGGGTGCGGGTGTGGCGGATGCCGATGACGCGACGCGCATCCTGAACGGGATGGGCGGCGAGGAGGCCACGCGCATCCTGCCGACGACCGCTCAGCTGCCCTCGGGAGCAGCCGTCGCCTCGACGACGGCGACCGAGCCGGAGGAGAAGAAGCGCAAGCGCAGCCCGTGGACGTGGCCGCTGATCGCCCTGATCGCACTGCTCGTGCTCGTGCTGGGCGGCACGCTGATCGCCATGCTGAGCAACCAGGATGAGGCGGGGCCCATCGCGACATCCTCGACCCCCGCGAAGCCCAAGCCGAAGCCGACCTCGGCCAAGCCGAGCGCGACGGAGAAGGCGCTCGTCAACGTCGGCAACCTCGATCTGACCGAGCGGCCCTGCGACGAGGCCAAGCAGACCCTTGTCGACAACGGCCTGCAGGGCGAGTGCGTCGCGGGCAACACCGCCGCTCCCACCCCCGACCGCGAGGGCTGGGTGCAGAGCGTCAGCGAATCGGGCAACGTCGAAGAGGGGACCCTGATCACGCTCACGACGTACAAGGCCGCTGTCACCATCCCGACGCCGTCATCGGCCCCGAGCCTCAGCGGCACGCCCACCACCGGTGCCACCGTGACGCTGAACTGGACGAACTTCGAGTGCCCCAACGGGGTGCCGGCGCTGTCGGCGTACGAGGTCAAGCTCACCAACGCGACCTTCGACGACGGCAACGCCGACCGCACGTTCGGCCGCGGTCAGCTCAGCGCACCGATCACCATCACGGGCACTCCGGGCGCCACGGTGACCGCAAGCTACGTGGCCTTCTGCGGGAACGACCTGCCGTCCCCGCGCTCCCCGCAGATGGAGAAGCAGATCGAAGCCGTCGCCACCCCGACCCCGCCCGCCGTCGGCGGGGGCGACAGCCAGGGCACAGCCCCTGCCCAGTAATCTGGAGGGGGGTCCACGAGGTCTGAGGGGAGTCGTCTGTGTCGCCAGAGCCGCGCATCATCGCGGGTCGCTACCGCGTCGATGAGGTCATCGGTCAGGGTGGCATGGCCAGCGTGCACCGTGGCTACGACCTGACGCTGGGTCGCGAGGTCGCGATCAAGATCCTCGACCCGGATCTCGCGCGCGACACGGCGTTCCGCACCCGGTTCCGTCTCGAAGCGCAGGCGGCCTCGCGCATGTCGCATCCCTCGATCGTGCGCGTCTACGACGCCGGCGACCCTTCGACGGGCTCAGGGACCCACTCGACCGCGTCCGGAGCGCAGAAGTCCAGCGCTTCGACCGAGCAGACCGAGCCGTACATCGTGATGGAGCTGGTGCACGGCACCCTGCTCAAGGACATCATCGCGCGGGGGCCGCTTCCCGTCGCCGACGCGATCCGCTACGAGGACGGCATCCTCGAGGCACTCGAGTACTCGCACCGCGCCGGCGTCGTGCACCGCGACATCAAGCCGGGCAACGTGATGATCACCGACAAGGGCACCGTGAAGGTGATGGACTTCGGCATCGCGCGTGCCGTGTCCGACTCGTCGTCGACCGTCGCCGAGACGACGCAGATCCTCGGCACCGCCGCGTACTTCTCACCCGAGCAGGCGAAGGGCGAGTCGGTCGATGCGCGCACCGACCTCTATTCGGCCGGGGTCGTGCTGTACGAGATGCTCACGGGCCGTCAGCCGTTCCGCGGCGACTCCCCCGTGGCCGTCGCCTACCAGCACGTCAGCGAGACGCCGCTGCCGCCGACCGAGGTCAACGAGCAGCTGCCCCGATCGATGGATGCCATCGTGCTGCGCGCTCTCGCTAAGGACCCTTACCAGCGGTTCCCCGACGCAGGATCGTTCCGTCTGGCCCTCAAGGCGGTCGCCGACGGCGAGACGCCGTCCAAGAGGGAGATCGGCGCGCTCACCAGCGAGCTCTACGGATCCAACCCGCGCCAGGCGCAGGAGACCGCTCGGTCGCTGCGTCAGCTGAGCTCGGACACCACCATGACCCGCACCCAGTCGGGCCCTCCGGTGGCGTGGATCTGGGCGGGGGTCGCCCTGCTCGCGGTTCTTCTGGTCTCGGTGCTCATCTGGGTGGTCACTCTGGCCGTGCAGCCGAAGGACGTTCCGACGTCGTCGGTCACCGTGCCGAACCTCGTGAACCTCACGGCCACCGACGCCGAGAACGCCCTCGAGGAACGGGGGCTGATCCCCGACATGCGCGAAGAGGCGAGCGTGGATTTCGACGAAGGACACGTCATCCGCTCGGCCCCCACCACCGGGGCGAAGCTGACGGCAGGCACCTCGGTCATCGTGTACGTCTCGACCGGCGCCGACACGGTGGAGATGCCGGTGGTCGAGGGACTGTCGCAGGATGCCGCGAAGCAGGTGCTCGACGACGCTCGGCTCGCGCTCGGCACGGTGCGTCCCCAGAACGACAAGGACGCCCAGGCGGGAACCGTGCTCAGCGCGAGCGAGCGGGCCGGTGCGCAGGTCGCCCCGGGCACGGTCATCGACCTGGTCGTCGCCAACGGCTACGTCACGCTCGAGGACATGACGGGCTTCTCGATGGATGCGGCGAAGGGCCAGCTCGAGAAGCTGGGCCTCACCGCGGAGCCCGTCGAGCTCGGCCCGTGCGCTGAGGGGCAGACGCCGAACGTGGTCGCCTCGATGTCGAAGTCGCCGGGCGAGGTGCCCATCCACTCCACCGTCGAGCTGCGCTACTGCGTTCCCCCGGCCGGCTGACGCCCGAACTCTGCCGACGAGACCGACGCGAGCCAGTTGCCGAGCAGGCGGTGCCCGTGCTCGGTGAGCACGCTCTCGGGGTGGAACTGCACGCCGTCGATGGGCAGCGTGTCGTGGGCCACCGCCATGATCGTGCCGTGCTCGGCCCGTGCGGTGACGCGCAGCGTCGGCGGCAGGGACGCGTCGTCGAGGGCGAGTGAGTGGTAGCGTCCGACGGCGAACGGCGAGGGGATGCCGTCGAACAGCGCTGATCCGTCATGGCTCACCTGCGAGACCATGCCGTGCATCAGCTCGGGGGCGGCTCCCACCGCGCCGCCGAAGGCCTCGCCGATCGTCTGGTGTCCCAGGCAGACGCCGAGCAGCGGCATCCTCGTCTGCGCGGCCAGGCGCACGACCTCGATCGAGGCGCCGGCGTCTGCGGGTGAGCCGGGTCCGGGCGAGATCATCACGGCGTCGAACCCGCGCAGACGCTCTCGCCAGTGACGGCGCACCTCGGCATCCGGAGCGGCGCCCGCGCCATCCGCCTCCACCATCACCACCTCGGCACCGAGCTCGCGGAGGTAGCCGATCAGGGTGTGCACGAAGCTGTCGTGGTTGTCGACCACGAGCACCCGCGACGTCACTGCAGGTCCACCTCGCCGGGGGTGATCAGCGGGCTGATCCAGGGGAACACATGGAAGAACAGCCCGTAGAGGGCGGCTGCCACGAGCACGAGCACGAGCAGCAGGCGCAGCCACCACGGTCCGGGCAGGAGGCGCCAGAGAGCGGCGTACATCAGCGGACTCCTTCGGCAGACGCACCGGCCGCGTCGGCGGATGCCAGCGAGGCGGGCGGACCCTCGGCGCGCGGTTGGAAGCTCTCGAACACCCCGTACGCGACGATGCGCTCGGCGAGCGAGTACAGCGGCGAGCACGCGGTGAGGGTGATGAACCGATCTGACGGGGCGACCTGCGGCATCTGGGGCACGTCGAGCAGCACGTCGCCGGCCGACGGCTTCACGTATTGCAGGTTGCGGAACCGGTAGGTGTACCAGCCGGCCTCGGTCTCGACGACGATCGCGTCGTCGAGACGCAGCGTGTCGATGAGGTTGAACGGCTTGCCCCACGTGGTGCGGTGACCGGCGAGCGAGAAGTTGCCCACCTCTCCCGGCATCTTCGACTGCTTGTAGAGACCGATGCCGATTCTGTCGAGAGTGCGCTCGCGTGTGGTGCCGCCCGCGATGTGCACGTTGTAGTCGTCGCCGAAGCGCGGGATGCGCATGTTCGCGAAGATCTGGGCATCCCCCGGGTGCGCCAGCAGCGGTGGCTCGTAGACCGTCTCGTCGCCCTGCTGCACGACCGGTGGCGGTTCGGGATGCGGGAGCTCGGCCCACTGGGCAGACAGCTGAGCGCCCTTGGCGTTGTTCTCGGCGCCGATGATGAGGTCGCCGATCCACATCTGCCACGCCACGAACAGCAGCACCACCGCACCGGCGGTGAGCAGCAGCTCGCCGATGACGCTGGCCACCGTCGCGTGCGAGCGTCGACGAGCCGGTTCCGCGCCCCGCAGCGGGGCCGGGGACGTCGCGACCGCATGCATAGGGGGAAGTCTATTCGCCCGGCTAGAATGATGCGCATGGCACGTGACCGCAATCCCGAAGAACCCGCCGTCGAGCGTCCCGAGGGCGATGCCGCCCCGAACGCCGTGTGGTTCAAGCCCGTCATGGTCGGCTTCATGCTGCTCGGCCTGGCGTGGATCCTCGTCTACTACATCTCGGGCTCGCGCTTCCCCATCCCGGGTCTCGACTCGTGGAACCTCGGAATCGGTCTGGGCATCGCACTCATCGGCTTTCTGATGACGACCCGCTGGCGCTGACACTCCAGCCGGCGCGGGCCCATGAGCCCGTGCTCCGACGCCTCCTCACCCTGTGGTGAGGGGGCGTCTCGCTTTCCCCAGCATGTTGTTAACAACCCTCTCCACCTGTGAATAACATCGGTGTAATTCTCCCCAGGTGTGGACAGACCTGTGGATAACCGCCGGGAATGCTGTGCAGAGCCGTGTGGACAGCCTGTGCAGAGGATGTGCAGAACCGCGCTCCTCGCCTCTGGGGCGGCGTCAGAACAGGCTGCGCAGCACCATCGGAGACACCAGGAACGCGACCGCCAGAAGCACGACGGTGAGCACGACGAGCAGCAGGATCTGAACCGTGCGCTGCGAGTGCCGGCGGGTGCGGGCGAAGATCAGGCCGATCAGCGCGCCGACGGCCGCTCCTCCGATGTGTGCCTGCCAGGCGATGTTGAGCGTCTGGATGAACCCGATGGCGAGATTGATCGCGAGAATCACCAGGATCCCGCGGATGTTGGCGCCGATGTGCCGACCGATCACGAGCAG
Organism: Microbacterium sp. NPDC055521; assembly: GCF_053619695.1. NCBI lineage: Bacteria > Bacillati > Actinomycetota > Actinomycetes > Micrococcales > Microbacteriaceae > Microbacterium > Microbacterium sp. NPDC055521. The sequence goes on from NZ_JBSHJX010000003.1 coordinate 194,996, forward strand.
CGCACCCATCAGGGCGAAGATGCCGCCGGAGGCGCCGACCGTGGCGGCGACAGGATCGAGCACGGCCATCGCCACCGAGCCGCCGAGTCCGCCGATGAGGTAGAGGGCGACGAACCGCCATCGGCCGAGCAGCGGCTCGAGACTGCGACCGATCATCCACAGCGCGAGCATGTTCAGCAGGAAGTGCGTGATGCCCGAGTGCACGAGCATCGTCGTCAGCAGCCGCCACGGCTGGAACGAGAAGTCGCCGCCGAACATGTCGGGGAAGAGGTACGGCGTCGCGAACAGCAGAGTCCCGTTGATGATCGGGCCGAGCAGCAGCTGCAGCACGCCCACCACCGAGGTGACCGCGATGATGGCGTACGTCGCGATGGGCTGCGAGGAGCCGCCCCCGGAGCGCCAGGCACGCTCGGCTCGGCGCTGCGCGGGCGTCCGGTCCTTGCGGTCGGCCTTCATGCACTCGGGGCAGATGACGCCGACCGGCGCCTGGGTCTGGCAGTCGGCGCAGACAGTGCGCGTGCAGCGCTGGCAGAGCACGAAGCTCTGCCGATCCGGATGCCGGTAGCAGAAGTTCTCGCGGTTGCGCGTGAAATCAGGAGAGGTCATCCGGATCGGCTCGAGCGGTCGTGGGTCAGTTGGCGACGACGTCGACGGAGTGCAGCACGACGTCCTCGACGGGACGGTCCTGCGCGCCGGTGCGCACCGCGGCGATCTCGTCGACGACAGCCTTCGAGGCGTCATCGGCGACGACGCCGAAGATGGTGTGCTTGCCCTGCAGCCACGGGGTCGGGTCGGTCGTGATGAAGAACTGCGAGCCGTTGGTGCCCTCGGCCTGGCCGGTGATGGCGTTGCGGCGCAGGCCGGCGTTGGCCATGGCGAGCACGTACGGGTCGTTGAAGTTCAGCTCGGGGTGGATCTCGTCGTTGAAGTTGTACCCGGGACCGCCGATGCCCTGACCGAGCGGGTCGCCGCCCTGGATCATGAAGTTGGGGATGATGCGGTGGAAGATGACGTCCTTGTACAGCGCGCCCTCGCCGGGCTTGCCGGTGGCGGGGTGCGTCCACGCCTTCGAGCCGTCGGCGAGGCCGACGAAGTTGGCGACCGTGTTCGGAGCGTGATCGCCGAACAGGTTGATGACGATGTCACCGTGGTTGGTGTGCAGGGTTGCGACGTGAGATGCATGAGGCATGGATCCATTGTCGCAGAGCCGCCCTGTGCGAGCGCGGCGTATTCTCTCCTTTCCTCACGCCGACCGCCAGACTCTGCTCGTATCCAGTGTGTTGTGATTGGATGATCAGCGGAACGGACATCGACCGACCGACGGGAGAGCAACGTGAATCTCAGCCGCAAGCGCAAGAAGGAACTGCGTCGACTTCAGCAGGACGCCGGACGACTCTGGGAGTCGCAGCAGGTTCTCGTCGGGCACGCTGCCGACGTCGCCCGTGAGGCCGGCCGCCAGCTCGGGCATTTCAACCGCGAGCAGGTCCTGCCCACCGTGCACGACTCGTACGAGCGTCACCTCGCACCCGCCGTCGACCGCGGCGTCAAGTTCGGCAAGCACGTCGTCGACCACCGGGTCGTGCCGGTCGTGGGTGGCGTCGTGGGAACCGCGCTGTCGGCGTGGGATGTCGCGAACAAGAAGCGTCACGATCTCGGCTGGGGCCCCCGTCACGTCGCCCCGCCCAAGAAGAGCATGGGCTTCGGCTCGGTCGTCGCCATCGTGCTCGGCGTCGCCGCGGCGGTCGGCGTCGTCGCCGCCGCCTGGCAGGCACTGCGCGCCGACGACGAGCTGTGGGTCGCCGACGACCCGCTGTCGCCGCCCAACGCGTGATCGAAGCCGACCCGCATCAGCGGGTGCGTGCTGCCGCGGCCGCTCGAGGACTCGACATCGAGATCCGTGAGCGGCCGCAGGCGCGCAGTCTCCCGGAGGCAGCAGCCCTTCTCGGCCTGCAGCCGTCCGACATCGTGAAGACCCTCGTCGTGAAGACTTCGTCGACGGGCTCGGGGACCGCGCCCGAGTACCTGTTCGCCCTGGTTCCCGGTGGACGTTCCATCTCGTGGCCGAAGCTGCGCGCCATCGTCGGTGTGAACAGGCTGCGCCTGCCCGAGCCCGAGCTCGCTCTTGCTGCCACGGGCTTCGAGCGCGGCACGATCGTGCCGATCGGCAGCACCACCGACTGGCCCGTGTACGCCGACGAGACCATCGTCGGGCGGCGCATCGCGATGGGCGCGGGCGCCCACGGCTACAGTCTCTTCGTCGAGGCCGACGACCTGATCCGCGCCTACCGCGCGACGGTCGCCGACATCTCCCAGCCCGAGGCGTCGTCCGACGCCCGTCGCTGATTCACATCCCGTCGACCACGTCGGCGAGCACCGCGTCGAGTACGCCGGCAGCGACCTCAGCGGTGTCCTCCCATGTCGGCAGCCGTGCACCGGCGCGCGCTGCGGCCGCTGCGAGGCGGGCTCGATGCGCGCGGTCGACGAGCAGCGGGCGCAGCGCATCGGCGAACGCCTCCGGGTCGTCGGGTGCGGCCAGCACCCCGGCATCCGGCGGCACCGTCTCGGGAACCGCTCCGGTACGGCACGACACGATCGGCAGGCCGTGGGCGAGGGCCTCGTCGAAGACGAGCCCGTATCCCTCGTAGCGAGTGGCGAGGGCGAACACGTCCGCCGCTCGGTAGAGTGCGTCGCGCTCGGCGCTGCTCACCGCGCCGGCCAGCCGCACCCGCGACTGCAGACCCAGCCGGACGGTCAGCCGGCGCAGCTCTTCGACGTGGTCGGCGTCGTGCGGCGTGCCCGCGATCACCGCCCGCCACGGCAGGTCCGCGAGCCGGGCCAGTGCGCGCAGCAGCACGTCATGACCCTTGCGCGGGTGCTGGATGCCGACCGCGAGAACGAGCGGCGACGTGTCGCCCGTCGCACCGACAGCCGACGACGAGGGGGTGGGCGGGCGCGGCGGCTCGGTTCCCGGCCGGGCGACGATCACCCGCTCGGCAGGGACCTCGTATTCGCCGATCAGGATCCGCGCGGTGTGCGGACTGGGTACGAGCACCGCGCGCAGCAGGGTCAGGTTGTCGCGCTCGGTGCGGAACAGGTGCTCTCTGCGCGCGTCGTCGAGTCCGTCCTCGTGCGCGAGGGGGTGGTGCACGATGCCGACCATGGGCGCGGTGACGGTCTGGAGCGCCGCGGTGGGCATCGCGCCGACCAGGAAGCCGTCGAGGATGAGCGGCACCCCGCGGTCGACGGCCGCGAGCGCGGCGGCGGCGTCAGCGACATCGGCGGCACTGGGCTCGGGAAACGAATCGCCGAGCGCGAGATGGGCGACCTCGAGGCCGAGCGCGCGCAGCCCCTCCAGCAGGTTCCGCTCGTAGACGTAGCCGCCGGTCACCGTGTGCAGGTCGCCCGGCACGGCGAACACGGCCCGGCTCACCACTGCTGCTCCGGTGCGTAGCGGCGCAGCACGCGCGATTCCACCGCGCCCACCAGTGCGTAGCCGAGCGCCGACGCCGCGGTGACGAGCACGGTCGCTCCGGCGAGCAGGTCGTATCCCGAGCGCGACGCCGCCAGCGCCATGAGGTTGCCGATCCCCGAACCGGTGGCCAGCCACTCCACCACGGTGACGGCGAGCACGGCCGCCGGCACGCTCATCCGCGCGGCGGCGAAGAAGCCCGGCAGCATCGCGGGTACGCGCACCCGCATCAGGGCGGTGAGGTCGGATGCCGCGTAGCTGCGCAGCACGTCCAGTGCCTGCCCCGGTGCCTGGCGCAGTCCCTGCAGGCAGGCGATGAGCGTGGGGAAGAAGACCATGATCGCCACGAGGACGATACCGCCGACCGGCCCGCGACCGAGCAGCAGCACCACCAGGGGAGCGGTCGTGACGATCGGCACGGCGCGCAGGGCGATGGCGAGAGGCATGCTCACCGCCGCGATCGGCGGAGCGAGCACGAGCAGCATGGCGAGCCCCGCACCCACGGCGAGACCGACGAGGTAGCCGGGCACGGCGAGCGCGGCCGTCTGTCCGAGCGCGGCGACGAGGGTGTCACGCACCGCGCCCTCGTCGTCGACGCCGAGCAGCACGCGCGCGACGTCGACCGGCGTGCGGGCGAAGAACGGGTTCAGCCCGGTGACGATGATCCCACCCCACCACAGCACGAGGATCACGACGATGAAGCCGACGGCGGATGCCATCGCGCGGCGCACCCGGTGCGCGGCCGAGGCGGGCGGGCGCGGCGGGGCCAGGATGAGCGGAGGCGGGCCCGCGTGCATCCGACGCCCCACGGCGCCGACGAGGGCGTAGGCGAGCACCGACACGATGGTCGCGACGGTGGCGATCGCCCAGGTCAGCTGCACGTCGAGATCACGAGCGGCGCGCACAGTCAGCACGCCGAGTCCGCTCTCGGCGCCGGTGAACTCGCCGACCATCGCGCCGAGGAACGCCGCGGGCGCCGCGATCTGCAGCCCGGCGACGAGGTACGGCAGGCTTGCGCGTGCCCGCACGTACCGCAGGGCGGCGGCATGCCCGCGCCCGTAGCTCTGCACGAGATCGAACCAGCCGGCCGGGGCGGCGCGCAGACCGACCAGCACGGGGATCATCGTGGTGTAGTACACCGCGAGCGCGGCCAGGGCGATCTGCGGGCCGTCGCCCGGGCCCAGCATCACCCGCAGCACGGGGCCGGTCGCCACCAGCGGAAGGCAGAACACGACCAGCGCGACCGTGGTGATCACCGGCTGCGTGCGCGGCAGCAGCACCGCGAGCGCGGCCAGGGCGACGGCGGCGAGATTTCCCAGCACGAAACCGGCGAGCGCCGCGGCGCCGGTGACCCCGAGCGCGCGCAGCAGCAGTCCGGCGTCGTCTTTCAGCGTGAGCAGGATCTCACTCGGCGCGGCCAGCACGTATGCGCCGGCGAGCAGCCGGGCGACCGCCTCCCAGAGCAGCAGCAGCGCGAGCACCGTGAGCAGGGTCAGCAGCCGGCGCCGCACCACAGGGGGACTCGCGCTCATGCGGCCGCCGTACCCCGCGAGCGGGCGAGGGCGAGGGTCACCTCGTCGAGGACGGCCTCGAAGCCCGGGGTGCGGACGCTGTCCGCCGTGCGGGGATGCGGCAGATCGACGACCACGTCGGCCACCACCCGCGCCGGACGCGGGCTGAGCACGACGATCCGGTCCGCGAGGCGCACCGCCTCGACTATCGAGTGGGTGACGAGCAGCGTCGTCGCGCCGCCCTCGCGCCACAGCGGGGGCAGGTCGACGAGCAGGTCCTGCCGGGTCAGTTCGTCGACCGCGCCGAAGGGCTCGTCGAGCAGCAGCAGCCGCGGGCGCGTCACCAGCGCACGGGCGATCGCCGCACGCTGACGCATGCCGCCCGACAGCTCGGCGGGGCGCGCGTCGCCGAAGCCGTGCAGACCCACCAGCGCGATGAGCCGGTCGACGGCATCCGGATCGGCGGGGCGACGAGCCAGTCGCAGGGCGAGCGCGATGTTGCCGCGCACGGTGCGCCACGGCAGCAGAGACGGATCCTGGAATGCCACCGCGAGGTCGCCGCGCCCGGCGACCTCGCTCGGTGGGGCGTCGTCGATGGCGACCCGGCCGCTGCTGGGCCGCTCCAGACCGGCGACGAGGCGCAGCAGGGTCGACTTCCCGCAGCCCGACGGCCCGACCAGCGCCGTCGTCTGTCCGGCGGCGAAGGTGAGATCGGTGGGGGTGAGCGCCTCGAGATCACCGAACGTCCTGCTCGCCCCGGCAAGATGAACGACCGGGGGCTCAGCCACCATGGATCTGCTCCAGGATCGACCGATCCCACAGGTCGGCATCGACGTCACGACCGAGCAGGGCGAGGGTCCTGCGATTCGCCTCGACGGTCTCATCGGTCCACCAGCCGAAGCCGTGCTCGTCGGTGAGATCGGAGAACATCAGCGGAACCTGCCGCTGCGCCTGCAGCTTCTGCACCTCGGCGTCGAGACCGGCGTCGGGGAACATCTTCAGCGTGAGCTGCGCGGCCGCATCGGTGTCTTCGCGGTACTTCTCCCAGCCGCGGATCTCACCGGTCATCAGCGCCACGAGCTCGTCGCGGCGCTCGGCCAGGCTCTGCTCGGTGGCGATGTAGGTCTGCGAGTGCAGCACGTAGCCGTGATCGGCCATCAGCATGGTCACGGACTCGACCCCCTGCACCGCCATCGCCACGGGCAGATCGGTCTCCCAGCACAGCAGGCAGTCCACCTCTCCCGCCAGCAGCGGCTGCGCGGAGTACTGCGTGGGAACGACCTCGATGCGATCGATGTCGACGTCGTTCAGCGTGCACAGCGTCTCGAGCACCGGGGTGTTCGCGGTGGCCATGCCGATGCGCAGGCCCTCGAGGTCTTTCGGCTCGTTCACCGGCTTCGCCGGCAGCGAGGCGATCACGAAGGGGTTCTTCTGCATGGCGACGCCGATGATCTTGAACGGCGCGCCTTCGGCCACCGCCGCCGCCGTGTAGTCGGCGGCGGAGATGCCGATCAGCGCCGCTCCCGACACCACCGGCGGTTCGACCGGGGCGTTCGGACCGCCCTGCAGCAGGCTGACCTCGAGATTCGCGTCGCGCCACCAGCCGCGGTCGAGCGCGATGTAGCTGCCGGCGAACTGCACGGAGTGCAGCCACGAGAGCTGCAGCGAGGCCTTCGCGGGGTCGCCGGCCGACGGCCGGCCGCCCCCGGGCGCGCTGCAGGCCACGGCGCCGAGACCGATCATGCCGAGCACGCCCGCGCCGAGAAGCGTGCGGCGCGAGAGCACGGGGGTGTGATGCAGGTCGTTCATGAGGTCTCCTGATGTTCGAGGCGAGTCATCGGTTCGGTGACGACGCCGGTGCGGCACGCACGTCGTCCAGGCCGTGCACGTCGGGGGGAGTCGGGTCACCGCGGTTCGAGTGGCGCCGTCGTGCCCACACGGCGCCGATTCCCGGCAGCGCGGCGAGCAGGGATGTCAGGCCGAAGGCGATGCTGACCGCGAGGGACTGCGAGGCGCTGATGCCCGCGATCGGCAGCAGCGCCACGGCGGCGCCCTCGCGCACCCCCCAGCCGGCGATCGAGACGGGGATGAGCATGGCCAGCAGCACCAGCGGCACGACGGAGACGACCGCAGCGAAGCTGAGCGGCGCACCGATCGCGAGCGCGCAGCAGCCGAACGCGCCGAGCACGCAGCTCGCCGTGGCCGCGCCGAGCATCACCTGCTGCCACGGCGCGGCGCGCAGACTGCGGCGCAGACCCTGCGCAGCGCGCGCCGCCCGGCCCGAGCCTGCCCGCTGCGCGCGCAGGCTGAGAAGCACGGCGAGCGTCGTGCCCCAGGCCAGCGGAAGCAGCACCGCGAGGGCGGTCAGCACGGGGCGAGGCCAGTCGATCGACGGGCGCACGACGAGCGTGCCCACGAAGCCGGTGGTGAGCACGACGAGCATGGCGAACTGCCCGATCGTCCGCTCCACGACGACCGCTCCGGCCGCCGCGGCCGCTCCGGCGTCGTGGCGCGAGCGTGCGGCGCGGCCGACGTCGCCGAGCACGCCGCCGGGCACGGTGGTGTTAACCAGCTGCGCCAGGTAGTACTCGCCGATCGCCTGGCGGATGCCGAGCCGGATGCCCAGAGGCGCGGCGGTCAGGCGCCAGCGCAGCGCGCCGAGAACGGTCAGCGCCATCAGCAGCATCAGCGCCGCCGCCAGCCAGCCGACGTGCGCGCCGCGGACGAGGTCGAGCGCGTCCGCGCCTCCGGCGATGCGCCAGACGAGCAGCAGCAGCACGAGGGCGGCGGCGGTCTGCACGGCGCGCATCAGCCGGCGGCGCGCCCGGTGGTGCCGCGTCACAGGTTCGTCCGTCGTGCTCACGACGGCACCCGGCGTCTCCAGAGGGCGCGCACGTCGACGCCGAACGACCACGCCAGCGACAGTCCGGTCACCGCGACCAGCGCGACCGCCGCTGTCGGGGGCAGGAAGGGCAGCTGCAGCGTCAGCAGGGCGATCAGCTGCACCACGCACACCACCTTGCGGCTGTACCGCTCGTCGAGTGGGCCGTTGAGCCAGGGAGCGACGACGGCGGCGATCGCGAACAGGTACCGCGGCAGGCCGAGCAGCAGTGCGAGCGCACCGGCCGGGCCGTGCATGGCGAGCAGCGCGAGCACCAGGCCGAAGGCCGCGTCGACCTCCATGTCGAAGGAGGCCCCGAACGGCGACGCCGTTCCCTGACGGCGGGCCAGGAAGCCGTCGAGGCCGTCGAGGGCCAGCGCGAGCGTGCCGGCGCTTACCGTCAGCACGACGACCGCGTCGGTGAGGGGGCCGCTCGCGGGGAGCACACCCAGCAGCAGCGCGACGATGGCCATCCGCACGAGAGTGACCACGTTCGCCGCGCCGAGGCGGGAATGCGGATGACGGCGCGACAGCAGCACAGCGAACAGCGCAGTGGCGGCGGCGAACGATGTGCCCGCCACGGCCAGCCCCGCCGCCGGAATGCCCAACGATGCCGCGACGGCCAGCATGCCCGTCCCGGTGAGCGCGGCGACCGCCAGGAAGCGGCCGACGGGAGGGATCCGGCGAGGATCTCGGGCGCGGCTTCCGTCGTCCTCAGCGGGACCGCGGTCGGCCCTGCCCTGCCCGCGACCGTCTGACACCGGCCAGCGGCCGAGCATCCCTGCGGGTGCGGCAGCCATGCTCGCACGATATCAGCGCACGACGGTATGCCGGCCCGTCTCGCCCCGCCGGATGGCGCGTCGCCCACGGTCGGCGAGGCGCCGCGGCCGACGGCCCGGCGCCCGGGAATCGCAGCGCTCAGCCGGCAGCGGTCGGCAGCAGGCCGGCCATTCGCAGGCCGATGTCGACGAGCTTCACCCGCTGCAGCTCGGCCACCTCGTCGAGGGTGAACCACGCCGCCTTGTCGGTGGATCCGTTCTTCTCGAACTGCAGCTCTCCGCCCGTGATCTCGGCACGATAGACGATCCGCAGCGTGTGCAGCGGCAGCTTCTTCTCGTCGCGGCGCACGCGTCGCGACGCCGGGATCACCCGCGAGTGGATGCCCAGCAGCGCCGTCGTCTCGATTCGGAAGCCCGTCTCCTCGCGCAGCTCACGGCGCACGGCGAGCTCGGGATCCTCGCCCTCCTCGAGTCCGCCGCCGGGAAGGGTCCACGCCATGCGACGCCCCTCGACCCACCGGGCCAGCAGCACGTGCCCGTCGTCGTCTGTGACGATCCCGTAGGCGGCGACGCGCAGGTCCATGCACTCACAGTAGTCGCGGTGCGGCCGGCTTCCGGTCAGACGGTCTCGACGGGCTCGATGTGCTCTTCGGTGAGCAGGATGCCACCGCTCGTGTTCGCGGAGGTCGACAGCTCTCTGAGCCACTGCTGGCTGAGCTCGGGAGCCACGGGCTCGTCGAAGCTGAAACGCAGCGGGATCGAGGGGTGCAGCCACAGCGTCGATCGTCCGGATCCGTCAGGATGCCGCCACGACAGCGTGAAGCTCTCGTTTCGGCGCAGCTTCAGCGCGATCACGACCTTGATGTGGGCGAGCGTGCGATCGTCCACCTCGATCGGATCGGGTGAGTTGCCGTAGTAGATGAGTCCCATTTGTGCTCACCGTACGAGCGCCCCGCCGCCCCGTGCATCCTCGGGGTGCGCCGCGCGACGCGATGCGCAAGCGCTGTTCGTTCTCTGAACGGTTCGCGTGCTCAATCCCCCCGCAGCGTCTCCTTGGCCGCGCGACCGTATGTCTGCCGATACAGCGCGTTGAACCGCGAGCCGTTGGCGAACCCCCAGCGCCGTGCGATCTGAGACACCGACTCGTCGCCGCCGTCGCGCAGGTCGCGATGCGCGCCGTCCAGGCGCACCCGGCGCAGGTACTCGGTCGGAGTGGTGTCGAGGCTGCGGCGAAACGCGTACTGCAGCCCGCGGGTCGAGATGTGCACGGACTCGGCGACGTCATCGACGGTGATCGGGCGGTGGGCGTTCTCGTCGATGTAGGTCAGCGCGCGGCGCACGGTCGCCGCGCTGTGACCGCCGCCGTCGCGGGTGATCGCCGACGAGAAGGTCGAGGGGAAGCAGCTGAGGATGCTCGTCAGCGCATGACGGGTGAGACCCGCCTCGATCAGCTCGTCGTCGGCACCGTCGAGCGACATCGCCGAAGTGAGCAGGTAGTCGAATGCGCGAATCCACTGACGCGCCGCGAGATCCGAGCGCGGATGCACCGATGTCAGCCGCAGCGAGAGCATCTCGTCTCCGGTGATCCGGCGCGCGAGCTCCTGCGCGGCCATGCGGTCGAGGATGAGGGCGGAGACCTCCGCCGTGCCTTTCCACTCCGCTTCGACCTGCGCGCTGTCGGTCGCCCACGGCATGCCCGGTTCGATGATCGACCGCCGCGTGCGCAGCTCGCTGTCGGCGGCGACCAGCCGGCACGCGAAGAGCTGATCCTCGGGCTGCACGCGGGAGTGCACCTCGGCGGTGAGCGAGTATCGCACGATCGCGACGTCGCTCAGCGTCGCCGACCGCCACCGGAATGCGAACTCGGCCGGGTCGATGTGCAGCAGGGACGCCGAGGGCACGAAGGTCTTCCAGATCTCCGCGACATCGGCGCTGTCGTCTGATTCCACTCGCAGAATCTCCGCCACAGAGTCCTCCTGTGCGTACCGTCGACGATGGGCATGGCGCACCCTTCAGAATAAACCGAGGGGGTCGCCCGCCCGCGGAACGACGGCGTTCCGGCGTGCCCGTCGAGGCTCAGACGCGAAGATCGATGAGCGCTCGCTCGAGGCGGGCCACGGCGGCATCCACGTCGCCGAGCTTGTCGAGGCCGAACAGCCCGACCCGCAACGTCGAGAAGCCCTCCGGCTCGTCGCAGTGCAGGGGCACGCCGGCCGCGACCTGCACTCCGTGCTGCCGGAATGCCGCGCCGGTTCGCAGCTCGGGATCGGCGGTGTGCACGACCACCACGGTCGGCGCAGCGAACTCCGGTGCGGCGACCGACGGCATCCCGTGCTCGGCGAGCAGCGCGCGCACGCGCGTGCCAAGGTCGATCTGCGCGGCGCGCAGCGTGTCGAAGCCGCGCTCGCGGGTCTCGATCATCTGGCGCAGGTTGCGTGCGATGGTGTCGGTGGGCATGGTCGAGTGGTAGCCTGCCGAGCCGTCCCGGTAGCCGTCGGAGATGCCGAGCCAGCGGTTCAGGTCGAGGGCGAAGCTGGTCGCGGTGCCGGATGCCACGGCATCCCGGCCCTTCCCGCTGAGCATCACGTACCCGACTCCCGGCGACCCGCTCCATCCTTTCTGCGGGGCGGAGAGGAGCACGTCGACGCCAAGGGCGCGCATGTCGACCCACATCGCACCGGAGGCGATGCAGTCGAGCACGAGCACGCCACCGACCTCGTGCACCGCGTCGGAGAGCGCGCGCACGTAGTCGTCGGTCAGGATGATGCCGGCGGCCGTCTCGACGTGCGGCGCGAAGACCACCTCGGGGCGCTTCGCGCGGATGGCGGCGACCACCTCGTCGATCGGCGCCGGAGCCCACGCCGCCTGCACGTCGTCGCTGTCGGGGCGGGCGAGGCAGACGGTGACGTCGGAGGCGATGCCGCCGATCTCGACGATCTGCGACCAGCGATACGAGAACAGGCCGTTGCGCACGATCAGGGCCCGCCTGCCCGTGGCGAGGTGCCTCGCGACGGATTCCATCGCGAAGCTGCCGCCGCCGTTGACGAACGCGACGCTGTCGGCGCTGTACGCATCGCAGAGGGTGTCGATCGTCTGCTGCATGATGCCGATGAAGCGCGTCGACATGTGGTTCAGCGACCGATCGGTGAACACCACCGAGTACTCGAGCAGTCCGTCCGGATCGATGTCAGCGTGCGGCAGAGTCATGCGTCCACCCTGGCACTGTCTGCGGATGAAGAGAACAGAGCTTCCGTGAAGCGGAAGAAAGCCCCGACGATGTCGGGGCTTTCGATCTGTGGAGCCTAGGAGATTCGAACTCCTGACATCTTGCTTGCAAAGCAAGCGCTCTACCAACTGAGCTAAGGCCCCCAACGGTGCGAGCACCGCGGGATTTCCGTTGTCGGAGTGGGGCTACCAGGACTTGAACCTGGGACCTCTTCATTATCAGTGAAGCGCTCTAACCGCCTGAGCTATAGCCCCGTCAACCTCCAAGACTTTACCGGATGATCCTGCCGAAAAGCGAATCGAGCCCGGCCTGCGGGCAGGCCGGGCGTTTCGACTCATTCCGCGGTGCCACCGGGGCGAAGCGTCGCGGATCCGGCGGAGACGCTCCCCGTGATCCGATGCCGGCTGGAGCTGCTCTGATCGAGGCTGCTGTCCAGCGATCCTGCGCTCACCTCGCGGCGCAGGTCGTACTCCTCGTCGGGCAGCGTGAGGTCGAGCGCTCCGGCCGACACCGTGAAGTCGACGCTGTCGGGCACGCTCGTGAGCGTCGAGACCACGCGGCCCGCGCTGATCCGGTATTGCGCGTGCTCGACTCCCCGCAGCTCGACATCGGCGCGCCCGGCGTTCAGCTCGATGTCGAGCGCGCGAGCATCCCCGGCCAGCGCGAGCGACCCGGCGTGCACGTCGACTCCCAGATCGGCGAACTCACCCGCGACGTCGAGCCGGCCGGCCTGCAGGGTGAGCTCCGCATCCACTCCCTCCAGAGCGAGCGGCAGCACGAGTGTCGCCCGCTCGTCGCCTCGCAGCCAGTTCGGACTCCACCAGTCGAACCCGCGATCCGGGCCGCGGACCGTCAGCCGGCCGTCGTCGGAACGCATTCGCCACCCGCCGGTGGACCCGCCTTCGACCCGGAGCTCGGCGTCGTCGACGTCGTCGAACATGATGCGCATGTTCGCCCCGCCCACTTCGACGTCGATCGAGCCCACGCCTTCGACATCCGCCGTCAGCTGCCCCGACTGCGGGCCGATCTGCTGCAGGCCGGTGACGGCGGCGGATGCCGCGGAGCCGAGCATCACGGCCCCGCCGAACGCGGCGATCACCACGGTGATCGCGCCGATGCTCTTCTTCGTGCCGCTCATCGCAGCCCTCCCTGTTCCGTGCGGCCGGCGTCAGCCGAGCCGTGGTTCTCGATATGCGCGAGTGCGGCCAGCACCCGCCGGTTTCCGTCTTCGGGCTCCAGCCCGAGCTTCTGGAAGATCGCGGTGATGTGCTTCTCGACGCTGGCCTCGCTGAGGAACAGCATCCCGGCGATCGAACTGTTCGACTTGCCCTCGGCGATCAGCGCGAGCACCGTGCGCTCGCGCTCGGTCAGTCGCAGCATCCGCTCGTCGCGGTTGCGCCGCGTGAGCAGCTGCGCGACCACCTCGGGGTCGAGCACCGTACCGCCGGCCGCGATGCGCTCGACCGACTCGACGAACTCGGCGACGTCGGCCACCCGGTCCTTGAGCAGGTAGCCGAGGGCGCCGGCCTGCGTCTGTCCCGTCTGGGCGGCGATGAGATCGCTGGCGTAGCGCTCCTCGACATACTGCGACAGCACGAGGATGGCGAGCCCGGGGAACGCTGCCCGGATGGCGAGCGCCGCGCGGATGCCCTCATCGGTGAACGTGGGCGGCAGACGCACATCGAGGATCGCCAGGTCGGGAGCGGATTCCGTGACGGCATCCATCAGGCCGGTCGTGTCGGGCAGCGCCGCGACCACCTCGTGGCCGGCGTCGTCGAGGAGGCGGACGAGTCCTTCGCGCAGAAGAACCGAGTCCTCGCAGATCAGGATGCGCATGGCACGCTCACCTCCAGGCTGGTCGGACCGCCCATGGGGCTGTCGAGACGGAAGGTGCCGCCCGCGCCGAGCACACGGTTGGTGATCCCGTCGAGGCCGCCACCCGGCTGCACCTGCGCGCCGCCCATGCCGTTGTCCTCGACGCGGGCCCACAGCCCGCCGTCGCGGCTGCGCACGACGACGCGGCATTCGCTGGCGCGGGAATGCTTCGCCGCATTGGTCAGCGACTCGGCGATCGCGAAGTAGACCGCCGCTTCCGCGTCGCGGCAGGAGGCGCCGGCACCCGTCGCCGAGGGATCGATGCGCACGTCGAGCTGCACCGGGATGTGCGAGCGGCCGGCCAAGGCCGACAGCGCGGCGTCGAGGCCGCGGTCGTCGAGCACGGAGGTGTGGATGCCGCGGGCCAGCTGCCTGAGTTCGGTGATCGCCGCCTTGGTCGAGGTGTGCGCCTCGTCGATCAGCGCCTTCGCGGCTGCCGGATCCGCGTCGATCTTCTGCTGGGCTAGGCCCAGCGTCATGCCGACCGACACCAGCCGGGGCTGGACCCCGTCGTGCAGGTCGCGCTCGATCCGGGTGCGCTCGAGCTCAGCTGCGCGCACCGCTCCGGCGCGCTGCGCCGTGGTCGTGCGCACCTGAGCGGTGAGCTCAGCCTCGCGACTGGGAATGACGAGTGCTCGACTCAGCACGCGATGCAGCAGTGCGAGGCCGATCATGCCGCCGACGCCGACGATCACACCGACGATGCCGATCAGCGGCGCCCACTCGACGGCGAGATAGCTGCCGAACGGTCCCGCGATGCTGCCCTCTGAAGACAGCGGCGCGAACGCGAAGAAGACCGACCAGATCACGCCCCAGAACACCCGCAGCACGATCGTGCCGAGGATGCACGCGAGCACGAAGTTGAGCATCGTGCGCCACATGCGCCCGTCGATCGACTGCCGCGCGAGGTTCCGCAGCCACCCGCCGAAGCCGGGCCGGGTGCGCTCCCGCCAGCGAAGGTCGGGAAGGTCGGTGCCGTAGAGACTTCCCACCCGGCGCACCTCGAACCACGCGACACCGTAGATCGCGTAGACGACGCCGACGAGGAAGAGCAGGCCGATGCCGAAGACGAACAGCAGCGCGAGCCCGACGCCGAGCACCGCACTCAGTGCGGCGAGCGCCGCCGAGCCGACGGCCCCGAGGGCGGCGAGCTGGAGGATGGTGAGGACTATGCGCAGCGGCGGCCGTGCGGCATCCGCGCTCGGCCGAGTCGCCGCGAGTGCGGGCGCCGCGGGTGCGGGCGCCGCCGGCGGCGGCGCGATGTGCGCGGCCTCGGAACGGCGCGGTGCCGGGGGAGTCGGATTCGTGGTCATGACTCAAAGCTACGGTTTCGCCGGAGCATCCCGACACGGAGCCAGCCAGACATCCGCATTCGGGTTTTCCCTACCCGCAGGCGCGTTCGCGGCGTGATTCACTGACTGCATGAGCGCATCCGACGCAACGCACGACGACGAGCCGCACTCGAGCGGAACGGGGCAGCGACTGAACTGGCTGCGCGCCGGGGTGCTCGGCGCGAACGACGGGATCGTCTCGGTGGCGTCTCTCGTCGTCGGCGTCGCGGGCGCGACCACCGACAATGCGGCACTGCTCGTCGCCGGTCTCGCGGGCCTGGTGGGCGGTGCGATCTCGATGGCCCTGGGCGAGTACGTCTCGGTGAGCAGTCAGCGCGACACCGAGCGCGCGCTGATCGAGAAGGAGCGCGAAGAGCTGCGCACCATGCCATCGGAGGAACTGGCCGAGCTCGCCGACCTCTACCGGCAGCGCGGGCTGAGTGAGCAGACCGCGCAGCAGGTGGCGATCGAGCTCACCGAGCACGACGCGCTCGCTGCGCACCTCGAAGTCGAACTCGGCATCGATCAGCACGACCTGGTGAACCCGTGGCATGCGGCGCTGTCATCGGCGATCTCGTTCACGATCGGGGCGCTGCTGCCCCTTCTGGCCATCTTGCTGCCGCCGCCCGGATGGCGGGTGCCCGTCACCTTCGCCGCGGTGCTGCTCGCGTTGGCCGCCACGGGTGTGATCTCGGCACGGGTGGGCGGTGCGTCACCGGGGCGGGCGTCCCTGAGACTCGTGGTCGGCGGCGCGATCGCCCTGCTCGTCACCTGGCTGATCGGCACCCTGCTCGGCACCACCGGCGTGGTGTGATCGCCCGGAACGACCGGAATGCGAGAAGACCCCCGGGCCTCGAACGGGCCGGGGGTCTTCGCGCAGAGAGACTAGTTCGACATGAATCCGACGAGCAGCCCGCCGGTCACCTTCACCGCCAGGTTGTAGATTCCCGCGATGACCGCGCCGAGCACGGTGAAGACGATGAGGTTCAGGATCGAGACGACCGCGCCGAAGGCCATGATCTGCGGCAGCCCGATCAGGCTCGACAGGTCGATGGCTCCGTCGGTCAGGGTGTCGAGGATCTTGCCGACCTGCGCGATGACGTTCGTCGCCTGCAGCACGAGGTACACCAGGAAGAACGACACCATCGTGACGATCGCCAGCGCCACCGCTCCGAGGAACGACAGCTTCACGGCTGACCAGAAGTCGACGTAGACCAGGCGCAGGCGCACCTGCTTGCCCCCGGTCTTGCGCGTGGACTTCTTCGCCAGCTTGTCAGCGACTGTACTCATCTATCGGTGCTCTCTTCGGATCAGGCTTCGGGAGTGTCAGCGGGTGGCGTGGCGGGCTCGGAGACCTCGATCTCGCCGAGAGACTCGTCATCCTCCTCGATGCCGCGCTCGCTGTTGCGGGCGACGGCGAGGATGCGGTCGTCACCGGACATGCGGGCGAACACGACTCCCATCGTGTCCCGACCCTTCGCCGGCACCTCGGCCACGGCAGAGCGTACCACCTTGCCGCTGGAGAGAACCACCAAGACCTCGTCGTCCTCGGAGACGATGAGACCACCCGCGAGAACGCCCCGTTCGTCGCTCAGCTTGGCCACCTTGATGCCCGTTCCGCCACGCTTCTGCACCTTGTATTCGGCGACCGTCGTGCGCTTCGCGTACCCGCCGTCGGTGACGGTGAAGACGAACGAGTCGTCGTGCACGACGGATGCCGAGAGCAGGCAGTCCTCGTCGTCCTTGAACTTCATCCCCCGCACGCCCTCGGTGGCGCGGCCCATCGGACGCAGCGCCTCGTCGGTCGCGTGGAAGCGCACCGACATGCCCTTCGCGCTGATGAGCAGGATGTCGTCGTCGGAGTCGACCAGCTTCGCGCTGACCAGCTCGTCGGTCTCGCGCAGACGGATGGCGATGACGCCGCCCTGGCGGTTGGTGTCGTAGTCGCCGAGGCGGGTCTTCTTCACCAGGCCGCTGCGGGTGGCGAGCACCAGGTAGTCCTTCGCCTGGTAGTCGCTGATGGCGAGCACCTGGGCGATCTTCTCGTCAGGCTGCAGGGCGAGCAGGTTCGCCACGTGCTGACCCTTCGCATCGCGCCCCGCCTCGGGCACCTCGTACGTCTTGGTGCGGTAGACGCGCCCCTTGTCGGTGAAGAAGAGCAGCCAATGGTGCGTGGTGGTGACGAAGAAGTGCTCGACGAGGTCGTCGGCCCGCAGCTGCGCGCCCTTGACCCCCTTGCCGCCGCGGTGCTGCGAGCGGTAGTTGTCGCTGCGCGTGCGCTTGATGTATCCCTCGCGGGTGACGGTGACGACCATCTCCTCGACAGGGATGAGGTCTTCCATCGACATGTCGCCGTCGAAGCCGTGCAGGATGTGCGTGCGACGCTCGTCGCCGAAGCGGTCGACGATCTCGGTGAGCTCGGTGCGCACGATGTCACGCTGACGGGCTTCGGTCGCGATGATCTCCTTGTAGTCAGCGATCTTCACCTCGAGCTCGGTGGCCTCGTCGATGATCTTCTGCCGCTCGAGGGCCGCCAGGCGGCGCAGCTGCATCTGCAGGATCGCCTCGGCCTGGTCGTCGTCGATGTCGAGCAGCGTCCTCAGACCCTCCCGCGCCTCGTCGACGGTGGGCGAGCGGCGGATCAGGGCGATGACCTCGTCGAGCGCATCGAGCGCCTTCAGGTATCCCTGCAGGATGTGCATGCGCGCCTGCGCCTTGCGCAGCCGGAAGCCGGTGCGGCGCACGATGACGTCGAGCTGGTGATCGAGCCAGTGCGTGATGAATCCGTCGATGCCGAGCGTGCGGGGCACGCCGTCGACGATCGCCAGCATGTTCGCGCCGAAGTTCTCCTGCAGCTGGGTGTGCTTGTAGAGGTTGTTCAGCACGACCTTCGCCACCGCATCGCGCTTGAGCACGACGACGAGGCGCTGACCGGTGCGGTCGGAGGACTCGTCGCGGATGTCGGCGATGCCGGTGATCTTGCCGTCGCGGGCCAGGTCGCCGATCTTCACCGCGAGGTTGTCGGGGTTCACCTGGTAGGGCAGCTCGGTGATCACGAGGCAGGTGCGGCCCTGGATCTCCTCGACCTCGACGATCGCGCGCATGGTGATCGAGCCGCGGCCGGTGCGGTAGGCCTCGTGGATGCCCTTCGTGCCCAGGATCTGCGCGCCGGTCGGGAAGTCGGGGCCCGGAACCCGCTGGATGAGACCTTCGAGCAGCTCCTCACGGGGAAGGTGCGGGTTCTCGAGCGCCCAGAGCGCCGCGGCCGACACCTCGCGCAGGTTGTGCGGCGGGATGTTGGTCGCCATGCCGACCGCGATGCCGATCGACCCGTTGACGAGCAGGTTGGGGAACCGCGCCGGCAGCACGTCGGGCTCCTGCGTCTGCCCGTCGTAGTTCGGCGAGAAGTCGACGGTGTCCTCTTCGATGTCGCGCACCATGTCGAGCGCGAGAGGGGCCATCTTCGTCTCGGTGTATCGCGGGGCGGCGGCGCCCATGTTGCCGGGGGAGCCGAAGTTGCCCTGGCCGAGCGCGAGTGGGTACCGCAGCGACCACGGCTGCACGAGGCGCACGAGGGTGTCGTAGATCGCCGTGTCACCGTGCGGGTGGTACTGACCCATCACCTCGCCGACGACGCGCGCGCACTTCGAGAACGACTTGTCGGGGCGGAAGCCGCCGTCGTACATGCCGTACAGCACGCGGCGGTGCACGGGCTTGAGACCGTCGCGCACGTCGGGCAGCGCACGGCCGACGATGACCGCCATCGCGTAGTCGAGGTACGACCGCTGCATCTCGGACTGCAGGTCGACCTGGTTGATGCGGCCGTGCTCGTGGCCCGCGGTGATGTCGGGGCGTTCTTCGTCAGTCATGTGTGTTCTTTCGATACCGGTCGTTGAGCGAGCGCAGCGAGGCGAAACGCGCTATCAGATGTCGAGGAAGCGGACGTCCTTGGCGTTGCGCTGGATGAAGGTGCGTCGCGACTCGACGTCCTCACCCATCAGCACGCTGAAGATCTCGTCCGCCGCGGCGGCGTCGTCGATGGTGATCTGTCGGAGGGTGCGCGTGGTGTGATCCATCGTCGTCTCCCACAGCTCCTTGGCGTTCATCTCGCCCAGACCCTTGTAGCGCTGCACTCCGGCATCCTTCGGCAGGCGCTTGCCGTTCTCGGCTCCGTGGGCGAGCAGCGCATCGCGCTCGGCGTCGGAGTACACGTACTCGTGCGGCGCGTTCGACCACTTCAGCCGGTACAGCGGGGGCATCGCGAGGTACACGAAACCGGCCTCGATGAGCCCGCGCATGTAGCGGAACAGCAGCGTGAGCAGCAGGGTGGTGATGTGCTGGCCGTCGACATCGGCATCCGCCATCAGCACGATCTTGTGGTAGCGGGCCTTCGCGATGTCGAAATCCTCGCCGATGCCCGTGCCGAAGGCCTGGATCATCGCCTGGACCTCGCGGTTGCCGAGCGCCTTGTCGAGTCGCGCCCGCTCGACGTTGAGGATCTTGCCGCGCAGCGCCAGGATGGCCTGGGTGTGCGGGTCGCGTCCCTGCACCGCCGAGCCGCCGGCCGAGTCTCCCTCGACGAGGAAGATCTCGCTGATCGACGGGTCCTTGCTCGTGCAGTCCTTGAGCTTGTCGGGCATCGCGGCCGACTCGAACACGCTCTTCCGGCGGGCGGTCTCGCGGGCCTTGCGGGCGGCGAGGCGGGCGGTCGCGGCATCGATCGCCTTGCGGATGATGTTCTTCGCCTGCTGCGGGTTGCGATCGAACCAGTCGCCCAGCTGATCGTTCACGATCTTCTGCGTGAACGCCTTAGCCTCGGTGTTGCCGAGCTTGGTCTTCGTCTGGCCCTCGAACTGCGGCTCGCCCAGCTTGATGGAGATCACGGCCGTGAGGCCCTCGCGGACGTCGTCTCCGGAGAGGTTCTCGTCCTTCTCCTTGAGCAGGTTGTTCGCCCGGGCGTAGCGGTTGACGAGGCTGGTCAGCGCGGCGCGGAAGCCCTCTTCGTGCGTGCCGCCCTCGTGGGTGTTGATCGTGTTGGCGTAGGTGAACACGTTTTCGGTGTACGACGTGGTCCACTGCATCGCCAGCTCGAGCGAGATCTTGCGCTCGGTGTCCTCCGACTCGAACGCGATGATCTCCTCGTTGACGACCTCGGCCTTGCGCACCTTGTTGAGGTACTCGACGTAGTCGACCAGACCGCGCTCGTAGAGGAACACCTCGCCCGGCTGGCGGGTGACGACGGTGCCGTCGACCTCGTCTTCGAGAGCGGATGCCGGACGCTCGTCGCGCAGCGCGATGCGCAGTCCCTTGTTCAGGAACGCCATCTGCTGGAAACGGGTGCGCAGCGTGTCGTAGTCGAAGTCGACCGTCTCGGTGAAGATCTCAGGGTCCGGCCAGAACGTGATGGTCGTGCCGGTCTCCTCCGTCGGCTCGCCCTTCTCGAGCTGCTGCTGCGGAGCGCCGCCCTCGGCGAACCGGTGCCGCCAGACGAAGCCCTTCTGCCTGACCTCGACGTCGAAGCGGGTCGAGAGCGCGTTGACCACCGACGAGCCGACGCCGTGCAGACCGCCCGAGACGGCGTAGGCGCCGCCGCCGAACTTGCCTCCCGCGTGCAGGATCGTGAGCACGACCTCGACCGTCGACTTGCTGGGATCGGAGGAGTGCGGATCGACAGGGATGCCGCGGCCGTTGTCGACCACGCGCACCGCGCCGTCTTCGAGAATGGTGACCTCGATGTTGTCGGCATGACCGGCCAGGGCCTCGTCGACCGAGTTGTCGACGATCTCGTACACGAGGTGGTGCAGACCGCGCGGCCCTGTGGAGCCGATGTACATGCCGGGCCGTTTGCGGACGGCTTCGAGACCTTCGAGGATCTGGATCTGGTCGGCCCCGTAGTCGCCGGAGACCTTCGCGGAGCTGTTCTCGGTCGGCGCGTTCGTCGAAGCGTCGTCGGCGTTGTCTTCAGGCGTCATCAGAAATGGTTCTCCACATCGAAAGTAGTACCCATTCTAGCGGGTTGCGAAGGTCGACATGCGCCTCAAACGCCGTGTGATCGCTTCTGAGCGCTTGAGGGTGCGGCCGTGGTGTCCTACCCGTAGGTGTCCCGCGGGCCCCGCCCGGGCACAACCCGCGGACCCCATTTCCACGACGGCACGTCCGGTCCGATGAAGCGGATGTTCTGCACGCCGGCATCGGGATACCGGGTGGTGATCTCGGTCATGATGACCGCCCGCATGAACTGCAGGTTCTTCGCCCATGCGGTCGAATCGCACTTCACCGTGAGCACCCCGCGCTCGAGAGACACGGGTTCGGAGTGCTTCGCCGTGTCGGCGCCGGCGAGCTCGGCCCACTGCCTGACGAGGTCCTCGGCGGCGAGGGTCTTCTCCCACCCCGAATCCTTCGTGAGCTTCGCCAGCACATCGCCGAGCATGCCGGGATCGCGCCCCTTGGTGAACGGTGCGTTGTCGTCATCGACCTCGATGCGCTTCCTGCGCTTCCAGTTCTTCGCGCTCGGCTTGAGCCCGCGCAGGCGCAGATAGGTCGCGATCGTCTCGGGAGGCTGCGGCCCTTCGACCGGCTCAGGGACCCGGGTCATCGGCATCCTCCCTCTCATCGCTGATCGTGCCGGCGCTGATCCGCACGACATGACGGTGCAGCGGCTCGGGGATGTCGGCCTCGACCGCCGCCGTGACGATCACCTGCTCGTATCCCGCGGTCAGCGCCGCGAGGCGCTGACGGCGGTCGGCATCCAGCTCGGCGAACACATCGTCGAGGATCAGCACCGGGTCGCCGGCCGGGGACTCGGTTCGCAGCAGCTCGGCGGATGCCAGGCGCAGAGCCAGCGCGACCGACCACGACTCACCGTGGGAGGCGTAGCCCTTCACCGGCAGATCGCGCACCCGCAGGATGAGATCGTCGCGGTGCGGACCGACGAGTGTGAGACCGCGGTCGATCTCCTTGCTGCGCTTGGCCTGCAGCGCCGAGCGGAACTGGTCGGCGATCTCGCCGCGCGGATCTGCGCCGGCGTCGACCTCGTCGTCGGAGTCGTCCTCGGGAACCGCCCCACGCACCGACAGCGCCCATTCGAGCTGCGGACGGTGGTCCGCACCCGCGATCGCCGCATAGGCATCGGCCACCGGACCCTGCAGGTCGGCGGCGAGCCGAAGTCGCGCGTGGATGATCTCCGAGCCCAGGGCGATGAGCTTGTCGTCCCACACATCCAGGGTCGACAGCCCCTCGCCGCGCACGCCGCGGGCGCGCGCCGACTTCAGCAGCGCCGTGCGCTGGCGCAGCACCCGCTCGTAGTCGGCGATCACGCCGGCCATGCGCGGCATGCGCTGAATCAGCATCTGATCAGCGAATCTTCGGCGTGATGACGGGTCGCCGCGCACGATCTGCAGGTCTTCCGGGGCGAACAGCACGACGTGCGCATAGCGGGGCAGCTCGTTGGTCTTCGACGGGGATCCGTTGATGCGGGCCTTGTTCGAGCCCTGCCTGTTCAGCTGCACCTCGACGAGAACCTTGCGCTCTCCGTGCGCGAGACGCGCCCGGATGACGGCGAAGTCCTTCCCGTCCTTGACCAGCGGGGCGTCCGACGACACCCGATGCGAGCCCAGCGTGGCGAGGAAGACGATCGCCTCGGCGAGATTCGTCTTGCCCTGACCATTGCTGCCGACCAGCACGTTCGGACCGCGGTGCAGAGCCAGGTCAGCGGTCGCGTAATTGCGGAAGTCGACCAGGTTCAGGTGCTCCACAATCACCGCTTCAGCCTACCTTCGGGCCCCGACATCGGCCCCTGCAGAACCTCAGCGCAGCAGGAGGTTCGGCTGCAGCAGGTACTTGAACGAATCGAGTCCGGCCTGGTCGACCGAGGTCTGGCTCGTGATGAGCACCGGGCTGAGCTTGTTCGCGTTGTCGCTCGACGTGAATGTGACGCGGGTGAACTCGCTGCGAACAGCGCCGAGAGCCTCGAGCAGGTACTGCGGGTTGAGACCCAGGGTCACCTCGTCGCCGCCGTTCAGGTGCGCGTCGACCGACTCGGATGCCCGTGCCTGCTCGCTGCCCGAGGCATCCATCGTCACGCCGTCGGCGCCGAAGGTGAATCGCAGTGGTGCCGAGCGGTCGAGCACCAGCGCGACGCGGCGGACGGCCTCGATGAGCTCCGCCGTGTTGACAACCGCGTAGTGGTCGGTCTGCTCGGGGAAGAGCCGGCGCACGGGCGGGAAATTGCCCTTGATCAGCAGAGAGGTGACGGTCTTGTTGCCGGCGGTGAAGGCGATGATCTCGCGATCCCCCGCGCCCGAGAAGGCGACCTCGATGGTGCCCGCGTGAGCGAAGGTCTTGCCGACCTCGGTGAGGGTGCGCGCCGGGACCAGCGCGGACTGCTCAGCGACCTCGCCGTCCCACGGCACGTCGCGCAGCGACACGCGATAGCGGTCGGTGGCGACCAGGCTGAGGTTGTGATCCGCGACCTCGAGCTGCACGCCGGTGAGCACCGGGGTGACGTCGTCGCGCGATGCGGCGAAGGCCACCTGGGCGATCGCGGTCGCGAAGTCCTCGGCGGGGACGACACCGGTCGATCCGGTGACCTCGGGGATCGAGGGATATTCCTCGACAGGCATAGCCGCAAGGGTGAAGCGCGCCGATCCGCAGGTGACGGCGATCCCGCCGTCATCCTCGACGGCGATCTCGATCGGCGCGTTGGGCAGGCGGCTCGCGATGTCGGAGAGCAGACGTCCGTGCACGAGGATCGTGCCGGGCTCGTCGACCGTCGCCTCGATGGTCGTGCGGGCGGAGGCTTCGTAGTCGAATGCCGAGAGGGTCAGTCCCTCACCGGATGCTTCGATCAGCACTCCGGCGAGGATCGGCTGCGGATTGCGCTGCGGGAGCAGCTTGACGACGAAGGACACAGCCTCGCTGAACACATCGCGGTTGACCTGGAACCTCACGGGCGCTCCCTCGTTGCCTCGGCTCACTGCAGTGGGCGCACTGCAGGCGATCCCATGCTAGCCGCAGGAGACGAGCGCTCCACCACCCGAATTGCGAGATCGGCGCCGGTTCGTCCACATCTCTCTGGTCATCGGATGAGCCCTGTCCAGATGGAATTCTCTTAACGGTGTTAACAACTGTGGATTCTGTGGATAACTCGGTGGATATCAGCGGGGAGTAGGAAACTACACACGTGTCAGATGTGGAATCCCTGAGGAATCCGCGGGATACGGAGGTGTGAGCCTTTCGAGCGTCGACGCCGGTTATCCACAGGTGGGTGGTGACGGAGGCATCCGGACGCGAGGGTTTCCACAAGTTATCCACAGGCCCTGCGGAGAACCGTCGCGATTTCCCCTGGGATCAGGCGTGTCGCACGATCAGCGACGGCTGATCTGGGTGGTGATCTCGGTGACCTGGTTGTACAGCGATCGACGCTGCTTCATGAGTTCGCTGATCTTCTTGCAGGCATACATGACCGTGGTGTGATCGCGGTTGCCGAAGAGCTGACCGATCTTCGGCAGTGACAGGCTCGTGCGCTCCCGGCACAGGTACATGGCGATCTGGCGTGCGGTCGCGATCTGCTGCGAACGGCTGGATCCGTAAAGGTCGTCGACCGTGAGCTTGAAGTAGGCCGCCGTCGCCGTGATGATGTCGGTCGGCGAGATGATGTTGTCTTCAGTGGTGTCCACGATGTCGCGCAGCACCGTCTGGGCCAGTGAGATGTCGAGCATCGAGCGGTTCAGGCTCGCGAACGCCGAGACCCGGATGAGGGCGCCCTCGAGCTCGCGGATGTTCGACGAGACCACGGTCGCGATGTACTCGAGCACTTCGTCGGGGATGTGCAGCGACTCGCTCTGCGCCTTCTTGCGGAGGATCGCGATGCGGGTCTCGAGATCGGGCGCCTGGACGTCGGTGATCAGGCCCCACTCGAAGCGGCTGCGCATGCGGTCTTCGAAGCCGGTGAGCAGCTTGGGCGCGACATCGCTCGTGATCACGACCTGCTTGTTGTGGTCGTGCAACTGGTTGAAGGTGTGGAAGAACGCCTCCTGGGTCTCGGCGCGACCCTGCAGGAACTGGATGTCGTCGATGAGCAGGATGTCGACCTCGCGGTACCGGCTCTGGAACGCGGCGCCGCGGTTGTTGGCGATCGAGTTGATGAAGTCGTTCGTGAACTCCTCACTCGAGACGTATCTGACCTTCACACCGGCGTAGAGGGACTGGGCGTAATCCCCGATCGCATGCAGCAGGTGGGTCTTGCCCAGACCGGAATCGCCGTAGATGAACAGCGGGTTGTACGCCTTCGCCGGGGCTTCGGCGACCGCGACCGCGGCGGCGTGGGCGAAGCGATTCGACTGTCCGATGACGAAGTTGTCGAAGGTGTACTTGGGATTCAGACGTGATTCGTGCCGCAGGGGAGCAGGCTGCTGCTCCATCGGCGACTCGATGCGCGCCGGCTCGGCGATCGCGAAGTCCGAGACGGCGATCGGTGCGGTCGGCTGGTCGACGAGTTCGTGGTTCACGACCGTTCGGTACGAGGTGACCTCGTCGCCGATCGCCGAGAGTGCCTCCATCATGGGCACACGCAGCCGCTTGTTGATCTGCGCGGCGGTGAGGTCGTTGGGAACGTCCAGGTACAGCACGCCGCCCATGATCCCCGCCGGCACGACCAGGCTCAGGAAGCCATGCAGCTGGGGACTGACTCGATCATCGCCGGCGAGTCGCTCGAGCAGGGTCGACCAGATGGGCACATCGGGATGGGCGGCAGAGGTCATGGTGCTCCGGGCGAAGTTGTGGAAAACGCGCCGTAAAGCGTGATCTTCCCCTGTGGATAACGTCGGATGCCACGGTAGTCACCGGTGGGGTTAACAGCAAGCCGCCCGCGTAAACACGCGGGTGTGTCGCGTGAGACGGAGATCTTCACAGTTGTGGATAATGGGTGTGCGCAACTCGACGGTCGCGGCACCGCGATCGGATGCGTCAGGCCATGGCATCCGGAGGCGGATTTGCCCTGCGTGGCGGCAGGTCGTACCCTTAATCGGTTGACTTATGCCATTTTAGGCAGTACCCCCCGTCTCCGGTTGATTCGACCCGGTGACACCATTCCCGGAGTGATTCCATGAGCAAGCGCACTTTCCAGCCCAACAACCGTCGTCGCGCCAAGAAGCACGGCTTCCGCGCCCGCATGCGGACCCGCGCCGGCCGCGCCATCCTGTCGGCTCGCCGCGCGAAGGGCCGCACCGAGCTCTCGGCCTGACCGCCCAGTGCTCGCCCGGCCGAATCGACTGACTCGCGGTGGCGACTACCGACAGGTGGTCCGCCGGGGAACGCGGTGCGGCGGACCACGCCTGATCACCTCGGTGCTCGTCGGCGCGGAGCAGCGGGCACCCCGGTTCGGCTTCATCATCAGCAAGCAGGTAGGAACCGCCGTGGTTCGCAACACCGTTCGCCGACGCCTCAAGGCAGTGTGCGCGGAGTTCATCGACATGGTTCCTGAGGGCACGGATGTCGTCATCCGTGCCCTTCCTGCATCCGCTGACGCGGATTTCTCCTCCCTCCGCACCGACGTCGAGCGCTGCCTGCGTCGCGTTCTCGTCGGATCGGCGCCGACATGAGCGCGCTGCCCTCCTACGCGTTCGGAACGGCGCGGTTCCGGGCATCCGATCTGCTGCGCGGCATCCTGTTGCTGCCCCGCAATCTCGTTCTCGCATTTCTCGCGCTGTACCGCGCGGTGATCTCCCCGCTCTATGGGGATGTGTGCAGGTATTACCCGTCCTGTTCCGCGTACGCTGTAGGAGCGGTTCAGCAGAACGGCGCCGTGTGGGGAGCAGTGCTCTCGGCCTGGCGCATCCTGCGTTGCAATCCGTGGAGCGCGGGCGGCGTCGACGACGTCAAGCCCCACGCTCGTTTCCGATACGACCTGACCCCGCGCGGGTTCGTCGTACCCGCTCGAAAGGACTGAACAGTGGGTCTTGACCTTCTGCTCGCGAACTCACCCTCGCCTGACCCGAACGCCGGCGGTTTCGACCTGTTCGGTGTCATCCTGTGGCCGTTGAAGTGGGCCGTCGAGCTCATCCTCGTGGCCTGGCACTGGCTGCTCACGGCGATGGGCATGGCCCCGGCCGAGGGCATCACCTGGGTGCTGTCGATCGTCGGCCTGGTGATCGTCGTGCGCGCGGCGGTCTTCCCGCTGTTCGTGAAGCAGATCAAGAGCCAGCGGAAGATGATGGAAATCGCTCCTGAGCTGCGAAAAGTTCAGGAGAAGTACCGCGGCAAGAAGGATCAGCTCTCTCGTGAGGCGATGAGCCGCGAGACCATGGCGCTGTACAAGAAGCACGGTACGACGCCGATGTCGAGCTGTCTTCCCCTGCTCGTGCAGATGCCGATCTTCTTCGCTCTGTTCAGCGTGCTGCGCGACGTGGGGATGCACGCCCAGGCGGGCAGCGGCGGTGTCGGCCTGCTCAACACCGAGCTGACCAGGGAGTTCTACGACGCCAAGCTCTTCGGCACGGTGTCTCTGCACGAGACCCTCGGCGATGCCTGGAATTCCGGCAACACTCCGGCGATCATCCTGCTGGCGATTCTCGTCGTTCTGATGATCGTCTCGCAGTTCTTCACCCAGCTGCAGATCATCTCGAAGAACCTGTCGCCCGAGGCCAAGACCGGCCAGGCGTATCAGATGCAGAAGATCATGCTCTACGTGCTGCCGCTCGGCTTCATCTTCTCGGGTGTGTTCTTCCCGCTCGGTGTCGTCATGTACTGGTTCGTGTCGAACCTGTGGACCATGGCGCAGCAGTTCCTCGTCATCCGTGAGATGCCGACCCCGGGGTCCGAGGCGGCGAAGGCGCGCGAAGAGCGCCTGGCACGCAAGGGCAAGGCGGTCAACGCGCAGGGCAAGGTCGTTCCGATGTCGGTGTACGAGGCGGAAGAGCAGCGCAAGTTCGAGGAGCTCGAGAAGGCGAAGGCCGAGACTCCCAAGCGCGAGCAGCCGATGAGCAAGAAGCGTGCGAAGAAGAAGGGCTCCAACTGATGATCGATGACGTGAAGACCGACCCCACGCTCGAGGAGCTCGAGCACGAAGGCGACGTCGCCGCGGACTTCATCGAGGAGCTGCTCGATATCGCCGACATCGATGGCGACCTGAACCTCGACGTGCGCCAGGGGCGCGCGTACGTCTCCGTCGAGGCGGAGGGCGATGGGCTGTCGGTGCTGTCCGAGCCCGATACCGTGCAGGCGCTGCAGGAGATCACGCGACTGGCCGTGCAGAGCCGGACCGGCGCGTTCTCGCGGCTGATCCTCGATATCGGCGGATCTCGCGATACGCGCCGGCGTCAGCTGGAGCAGCTGGTGGATGCCGCGGTCGCCAAGCTCGAGGCGGGTGCGACCCAGGCGTCTCTGCCGTCGATGTCGAGCTACGAGCGCAAGCTGGTGCATGACATCGTCTCGGAACGTGGCCTCACGTCGGAGTCGTACGGAGACGGTGCTGACCGGCACACGGTGATCTCCCGCGGCTGATGTTTCACGTGGAACGTGGGCACACGTTCCCTCGCCAGCGGGCTTTCCGGTCGTTGAGCGAGCGCAGTGAGTCGAAACGCCCTCCCCCGCATCTCCCCCGAGTTCTAGGATGCTCTTCATGACCACCCCCGACGTCGAGTCCGAACCTGCGGTCGCAGCTGAGTTGTTCGGCGATCGCATCGATCTGGCGCGGCGGTTCACGGCGGACCTCGTGGCTGAAGGTGAGTTGCGAGGTTTGATCGGCCCCCTCGAGTTGCCGCGCATCTGGACGCGTCACATCTTGAACTCGGCCATTGCCGCGCCTCTCTTCTCGGGTTCGGTCGCAGATGTCGGCTCCGGTGCGGGCCTGCCCGGCCTCGTTCTGGCGATCGGCCGCCCGGACGTGCAGTGGACGCTGATCGAGCCGATGGAGAGACGTGTCACCTGGTTGAACGAGCAGGTTGACGCTCTAGGCCTGGATAGCGTGCGAGTGATGCGGGCGCGAGCCGAGGATGTGGGTCTTGAGTTCGACGTAGTCACGGCTCGTGCGGTGAGCGCGATGCGCACGCTCGTCCCGATCACTGCACCGCTGGTCAGAGACGGTGGCGAGCTGATCCTGCTGAAGGGGCACAACGTGCCCGCCGAGATCGATTCGGCGCAGAAGGTGCTGAAGAAGCACAAGGTGACGGATGTCTCCGTCCAGGTGTTGGGGGAGAACCTTCTCTCCGAACCGACGCGTGTCGTCCGCGCCCGCGTCCGCGCCTGAACCCCCGCGATCGTCGAGCGAGCGCAGCGACTGCAGACATAGCGCGGATTTGTGTTTCACGTGAAACGTCCTAAAGCACCCCGCATCCCCGGTCGTTGAGCGAGCCCAGCGAGTCGAAACGCCCCTCACCGCTCCCGGAGCTCGAACGGCCCCTTACGCCCGTGACCGCCACGCGTCCGATGCGTTCACGTGAAACGCCCGCAGCTCGCGGTCGTTGAGCGAGCGTAGCGAGTCGAAACGCCCCTCGCCGTCACGTGGGCGATGCGTTTCGGGTGAAACGCCCGCGTCCCCCGGTCGTTGAGCGAGCCCAGCGAGTCGAAACGCCCCCACATCCCTCGGTCGTTGAGCGAGCGCAGCGAGTCGAAAGGCACCCACCGGAACGTACCGGAGTGCGACTCCTCGTTACATGAGTGCACGCTTGATTCGACCAACAGATGATCCCGCTGTGCAGTCCCGAAGATCGCTTTCGATTGCTCCTGCACAAAACGTGTCGTAGATCAACTTGTTCAGATCGCCGGACCACCGGCGTTGGTCGGCCGGGCGCTGACTCTACAGTTCCTTTATGGCCGGCTATACCTACATTCTGCGATGCGCGGATGGAACCTTCTATGCGGGGAGTACCAAGCACCTTGACGATCGACTGGCAGCGCATCAGCAGGGTTTAGGTAGCGACTACACGACGGACCGCCGGCCGGTGGAGTTGATCTGGTGGGCCGAGTTCGATCGAATTGACGAAGCCTTTGCCCTAGAGAAGCAGATCCAGGGATGGAGTCATGCCAAGCGCCTGGCATTCATCGAAGGGGGGTTCGCTGCGCTCAAAGGGTGGAGCGCTCGCGAGCGTGCGCTTCGATCGTCGGGGTCGCGATGAACGGCGGCGTTTCACGTGAAACTAGATCATCACTATGTAGACCTGGTTCTCATCACCGTTGACCGTATGAGACGGTCGCTGGGGTTCAGGTCGACAGTTCGGCTCGTCGCTGCGCTCCTCGCTCAGTAACCGGGCGAGGAGAGCTTTCGACCGCACGCTTCACGCGAAACGGGCGCTTGCCTTGTGTCGTAGCGCTTCTTGGCTACTGAGCGGCGGGCGGCGGGTGTGCGGGTTCCGGGCATTTCTACTCGTCGCTGCGCTGCTCGCTCAACGACCGTGGCGTGAGCGGCAGTCGTGCGACACGGGCTTCACGTGGAACGGAGACTTTGATTTGTCCCTGCGCTCCTCGCTCAATGACCGAAAGTTTGAGGAGAGCCAGTCGACGCACGTTTCACGTGTAACGGGTGTTTGCTGGTGTCGCTGGGCTCTTTCTTGGTGAGCGGACGGGGAGTGGGGCTGAGTGCCCGGGCATTTCGACTCGTCGCTGCGCTCCTCGCTCAATGACCGTGGGGTGAGCGGCAGTCGTGCGACACGTGTTTCACGTGGAACGGACACTTTGATTCGTCGCTGCGCTCCTCGCTCAGTGACCGGGGGTGGAGAGAGACGGTCGACGCACGTTTCACGTGAAACGGGTGTCTGGAGGGTATCGCCGGCATCTCGGCTACTGGAGCAAGGGCGTCCGGGTTCCGGGCATTCGACTCGTCGTTGCGCTCCTCGCTCAATGACCGGGGGGTGGGGGGCTCTGCTCAATGAGCGGGGGAAGGGAGAGGCGGCGGGGGAGTAGGGGAGAGATCACGTAGAGTGGAGGACGGTCCCGAAAGGAGTCGATGTTTCACGTGAAACCATCCGACAACGCATCGCCGAACCAGGATTTCGGGATGGATACCCCGCTGGCTCGGGAACTCGCAGACCTCTCCTCACGGCGCAAGGCGCTCAAGACGGTCGAGGTCGAGTTCAGCGGGGATACTCGCATCTTCACTGTGTCGAACCAGAAGGGCGGTGTGGGAAAGACCACGACGGCCGTCAATCTGGCATCCGCTCTCGCTGATCTCGGGGCGAAAGTCCTGGTAGTCGACCTCGACCCGCAGGGGAACGCGTCGACGGCGCTCGGAGTTACTCACTCCGCAGACACCAAGAGCATCTACGACGTTCTGATCAACGACCTCCCGTTCGGCGAGATCGTTCAGGATAGTCCCGAGTCCGGGAATCTCCGCTGCGCCCCCAGCACGATCCACCTCGCGGGCGCGGAGATCGAGCTCGTATCGCAGGTCGCACGCGAATTCCGTCTGCGTCGTGCTCTCGAGGAGTATCTGCGCGACAACTCCGTCGACTTCGTCATCATCGACTGCCCGCCCTCCCTCGGATTGCTCACCATCAACGCGTTCACCGCGGCATCCGAGGTGCTGATCCCCATCCAGTGCGAGTACTACGCGCTCGAGGGCCTGAGTCAGCTGCTCGGCAGCATCCAGATGATCCAGAAGCACCTAAACCCAGAACTTCACCTGTCGACCATCCTGCTCACGATGTACGACGCGCGCACGCGCCTCGCCCAGCAGGTCGCCGACGAGGTGAGAACCCACTTCCCTCAGCAGGTGCTCAGAGCCGTGATCCCGCGCTCGGTGCGGGTATCCGAAGCCCCGAGCTTCGGACAGACCGTCATCTCGTACGACAGCACGTCGGCGGGGGCGGTCGCCTACAGGGAAGCAGCAGTCGAGATCGCGCAGCGCAAGGATTCCGCCGCGCAGAACAAGGGAGCATGATGGCCAAGCGCACTGGACTGGGTCGGGGAATCGGCGCACTCATCCCCACGACGGATCAGGCGGAGCGCCCGGTCGACGTCTTCTTCCCCGGCGCGACCAAGGTGAAGACGGATGCCGCGCCCGCACAGCCCGAGAACACCGTCACCGTCACCGACGAGGCGGAGCTCTCGCAGGTGCCCGGCGTGCGACTGATCCAGGTCGACCCGAACAGCATCGTTCCGAACCCCCGTCAGCCGCGCACGCACTTCGACGAGGATCACCTGTCCGAGCTCGTGCACAGCGTGCGCGAGTTCGGCGTGCTGCAGCCGGTGATCGTTCGCCAGAACGCAGACGGCGAGTACGAGCTGATCATGGGCGAGCGTCGTACTCGCGCCGCTCGTGAGGCTGGCCTCGCCACGATTCCTGCGATCCTGCGCGAGACGGCCGACGAGGATCTGCTGCGCGATGCTCTTCTCGAGAACCTGCACCGATCGCAGCTGAACCCGCTTGAAGAGGCATCCGCGTACCAGCAGCTGCTCGAGGACTTCGGCATCACGCAGGAGCAGCTCGCCACCCGCATCGGCCGCTCGCGTCCGCAGATCAGCAACACCATCCGACTGCTGCGTCTGCCGCTGCCCGTGCAGCAGCGCGTCGCAGCCGGAGTGATCTCCGCGGGCCATGCCCGTGCCATCCTGTCGGTCGAGACGCCCGAACAGATGCAGCGCCTCGCCGACAAGGTCGTGAACGAAGACCTCTCTGTGCGCGCCACCGAGGCCGCCGCGAAGACCCTGCCCACCACGTCGACACCTGCCAG
Organism: Microbacterium sp. NPDC055521; assembly: GCF_053619695.1. Taxonomy (NCBI): domain Bacteria; kingdom Bacillati; phylum Actinomycetota; class Actinomycetes; order Micrococcales; family Microbacteriaceae; genus Microbacterium; species Microbacterium sp. NPDC055521. The sequence goes on from NZ_JBSHJX010000003.1 coordinate 227,734, forward strand.
CAAGCCCACCGCCGGGGCGCGCCGCGCGTACCTCGACGAGGTCTCGCACAAGCTCGGAGATCGCCTCAACACGCGGGTGCAGATCGCTCTTGGTGCACGAAAAGGCCAGGTGAAGATTGAATTCGCGTCGATTCAGGATCTCAACCGGATTCTCGCCGAACTCGGCGAAGAGGAGTTCGGATCGCGCTGATCCGGGTCGATCACGACAACCGCCGAGAGCACCGGGTACGCCCGGTGCTCATCGGCCATTCTGGGCGTACGCCCAGCCCCGAACACACCAGAACCCTCCTACCGCTTTCCACGCCCGCCCGCACGCCCCTTTCAGCCCGTGCACTCGCTCCGCTAGCATCCGGAGCACCGGAAGAGGAGGGGCATCATGACACACCCAGCAGGCACAGGTCCGGCTGACGGCATCCGTCGACGCGTCATCGGGGTGAGCATCGCGGCGGCGCTCGGAGGATTCCTCTTCGGCTTCGACACCGCGGTGATCAACGGAGCGGTCGACGCCCTTGCCGGGGCGTTCGATCTCGGTGTGGGACTCAAGGGCTTCGCCGTGTCGTCGGCACTCATCGGCTGCGCAGTCGGCGCGTGGTTCGCCGGCCCCCTGGCCAACCGGTTCGGTCGCATCCCCACGATGATCGTGGCGGCGGTGCTCTTCCTCATCTCGGCGGTCGGGTCAGGCCTTGCGTTCGGGGTGATCGACCTCATCATCTGGCGCGTGGTCGGCGGCCTCGGCGTCGGCGCCGCATCGGTCATCGCCCCGGCCTACATCGCCGAGGTGTCACCGGCGCACGTCCGCGGCCGGCTCGGATCGCTGCAGCAGCTCGCGATCGTCACCGGCATCTTCGTCGCACTGCTCTCGGATGCCCTTCTCGCGAACGTCGCGGGCGGCGCGGCGGAGCCGCTGTGGGGGCTGGATGCCTGGCGCTGGATGTTCATCGCCGAGGCGATCCCCGCGATCGTCTACGGAATCATGGCGATGCGCCTGCCCGAATCGCCACGGTACCTCGTCGCACGCGGCGACGTCGACAAGGCAGCCGAGGTGCTGACCCTGGTCACCGGCACCATCGACGTGAAGGCGAAGATCACCGAGATCACCGGAACGCTCAACACCGAGCGCACCGAGTCGCTGAGCGATCTGCGCGGCCACCGCTTCGGACTGAAGCCGATCGTCTGGGTCGGGATCCTGCTGAGCATCTTCCAGCAGTTCGTCGGCATCAACGTGATCTTCTACTATTCGACGACCCTGTGGCGGTCGGTCGGCTTCGACGAGTCGAATGCCCTGACGATCACGGTCATCACGTCGGTGACGAACATCGTCGTGACGATCATCGCGATCCTGCTGGTCGATCGCGTGGGTCGCCGGCTGATGCTGATGGTCGGCTCGATCGGCATGACGGTCACGCTGGGACTGATGGCCGTCGCCTTCTCGTTCGGGACCCTGGACGCCGAGGGCGCGGTCACCCTTCCCGACCCGTGGTCGACGATCGCTCTGATCAGCGCCAATGCGTTCGTGGTCTTCTTCGGCGCGACTTGGGGCCCGCTGGTGTGGGTGCTGCTGGGGGAGATGTTCCCGAACTCGATCCGCGCCGGCGCTCTCGCGGTGGCTGCGGCAGCGCAGTGGGCGGCGAACTTCTTCATCTCGACGACCTTCCCGGCGTTCGCCGAGATCGGCCTCACCTTCGCGTATGGCTTCTACGCGTTCTTCGCGCTGCTGTCGTTCTTCTTCGTGTACTTCAAGGTCGCCGAGACCAAGGGGAAGGAGCTCGAAGCGATGACCGAGGATACGAAGGTCGAGCGTCGCACACGCACTCGGCGCTCGTAGAATTGTGTGGTGATCCCCTCCTTCCCCCGCCGCGCCAGTCTCGAAGTGCTGCGCGCAGAGGCGGGGGACGAGCGCTCGGTGCTGGTGCACGAGCGGCTTCGGAGCGGAGAGGATCCCTGGGACTTCATGTCGGAGCTGCCGTCGGTCGACGAGCTCGTGGTGCTGCTGCTGCGCACTGACGTGTACGAGGACCGGGGTGGGAATCCTCGTGATCCGCGGTGGAATGACAGCGTGCTGCGCAGCATCGCGCACGAGTATCCCGAGCTCAGCACCACCGTCTGGCGGATGCTCGCGGCGTAGAGTCACGCGGCTCACTCGGCGGGCGTGGATGCAGAAGAGCCCGCCACCGCGAGGTGACGGGCTCTTGAAGAACGAGAGCTCAGGCTCAGCCGATGAACGGCGCGAGGTCCTGCTCGAGCGCGAACTTCGGCTTGGCGCCGATGATGGTCGTCTTGACCTCTCCGCCCTGGAACACCTTCATCGCCGGGATCGAGGTGATCTGGTACTTCATGGCCAGATCGGGGTTCTCGTCGACGTTGAGCTTGAGGATCGTGATCTTGTCGGGGTTCTCGGCCTGGATCTCGTCCAGCACGGGCGCGACCATGCGGCACGGTCCGCACCACGCGGCCCAGAAGTCGACCAGCACGGGTCCCTCGGCCTGCAGCACGTCCTGCTCCCAGGTCGCCTGAGTGGTTGCCTTGGCAGTCATGGATTGTCTCCTTGTTCGGTGTCCACCTGATCGAACGTCAGACGACGCGATTCTGTTCCCGCGGCGGCGTGGGCCACCGCGTCGAGGTGTCTCAGCCGACGATGATCTCGGCGGCCAGCGCCGCCGGCTCTTCGACCGATGCGTCTTCGAGGTCGGCGATGAAGTGCTCGGCATCGAGCGCCGCGACAACGCCTGATCCTGCGGCGGTGGCGGCCTGACGGTACGTCGGGTCGATCACGTCGCCGGCGGCGAACACACCGGGAACCGAGGTGCGCGACGAGCGCCCGTCGACCCAGATCGTGCCGGCGTCGGTGAGCTGCAGCTTGTCGTGCACGAGGTGGGTGCGCGGGTCGTTGCCGATCGCGACGAACACGCCGTCGACGGCGAGCTCACGGGTCGAGTCGTCGACGGTCGAGCGCAGACGCACACCGCTGACCGAGTCGCCGCCGAGGATCTCGTCGACGGTGCTGTTCCAGATGAACTCGATCTTCTCGTTGGCGAACGCCCGCTCCTGCATGATCTTCGATGCGCGCAGGGTGTCCTTGCGGTGGATGACGTACACCTTCGAGGCGAAGCGGGTGAGGAAGGTCGCCTCTTCCATGGCCGAGTCGCCACCGCCGACGACCGCGATCTCCTTCTCGCGGAAGAAGAAGCCGTCGCACGTCGCGCACCACGAGACGCCATAGCCCGACAGGCGCTCTTCGCCCTCGACCCCGAGCTTGCGGTAGGCCGAGCCGGTCGCGTAGATCACCGTCGACGCCTCGTGCACCGCACCGCTGCCCAGGATGACCTTCTTGACGGGTCCGTCGAGCTGAAGCTCGGTGACGTCGTCGTACAGAACCTCGGTGCCGAACTTCTCAGCCTGCGCCTGCAGCTTGGCCATCAGGTCGGGTCCCTGGATGCCGTCGGGGAAACCGGGGAAGTTCTCGACGTCGGTCGTGTTCATCAGCTCGCCGCCGACCTCTACGGTGCTGGCGACCAGCAGCGGCTCGAGGTTGGCGCGCGCCGCGTAGATCGCGGCGGTGAAACCGGCCGGGCCGGAGCCGATGATGATGACCTGACGCATGTGCTCTCCTAAGGCTGCGGATGTCCGGCGGGCGCGGGGTGATCCGCGTCGTCTGCTTCAACCCATGGTAACCGGGCGGCATTCCCGCGCGCCGGGAGAGCCGCCGCGCAGGACGACGAGTCCGGATGCCCGATGCCGCCGCCCTCGACGGGTCTCAGCGTCGCGGCAGAACCCGCGTGACGAGCCTGCGGGCGACATCCATCTCGGGCGCACGCAGCACCAGCAGCACGAGCGCGTAGACGACGACGGCGACGAGGCCGATCACACCGGTGCCGACCGCGCCGAGCAGCTTGTCGATGAACGTCGATCCGGTCTGCCCGGCGGCCCATCCCCGGTCGGCGCCCAGCAGCAGATAGGTCCCCCATCCGGCCAGGCCCGCGGGCACGGCGGCGATCACGAAGCGGCCGAGAGAGAGCAGCGTCTGCGGCAGCTCGAGACCGCCGAGACGGTGCCGCAGGATGAGCACGGCGATCACCGTCTGCACGAGCCCGGCGAACGACTGCCCCAGGGCGACCGCGGCGGCGAGCTGGCTGAGCGGCGCGACCGCGGCGGCGAGGTACGACAAGCCGATGATCAGGCCCACCTGCACGAGGGTGAACACGAACGGGGTGCGGGTGTCGCCGAACGCGTAGAACGCGCGCTGCACGATGAACAGCAGAGACAGCGGCAGCAGACCGACGAGATAGCAGATCAGCACGGGGGCCGCGGCGACGGCATCCGCGGGGCTCTCGGTGAAGATGCGCGTGGCCGGCACCGCGGCGACGGCGAGGGCGATGCCCGAGCCGACGATGAACAGCGACACGACCCGGATGCAGCGGGCGATGTCGGAGCGCACTTCATCGCGCCGGTTCGCGTGGGCGTGCTCGGCGATCTGGGTGAAGTACGGGGTGCCGATCGAGATCGCGAAGATCGAGTACGGCAGCATGAACACCAGCCAGGCGGCCTGCATCATGAACACCGAGGGGTAGTCGCCCGACGAGTCGGTGACGACGCGGGTCTGGATGAGTCCGGCGATCTGCCCCGCGATCACCATCAGGAACGTCCAGCCGGCGAGCGTGCCCACCTGGCCGAGGCCGACGCCCTTCCACCGGAAGTCGGGGCGCAGGTGCAGACCCGTGCGACGCCAGGCGAAGAGCAGCAGCAGGGCCTGCACGGCGATGCCGAGCGTCGCGGTGCCGCCGAGCACCGCGATCATCGTCGGATCCCAGACATCCACCCGGCTCTGGTTGTCGCCGAACAGGGCGATGAACACGAGGAATCCCGCGATCGAGACGATGTTGTTCGCGACCGGGGTCCACGTGTACGGCCCGAAGACGCGCTTGGCGTTGAGTGTCTCGCCGATCAGGGCATACAGCCCGTAGAAGAAGATCTGCGGCAGGCACCAGAAGGCGAACGCGATCGCGAGGGCCATCTGCTCGGGGGTGAAGTTCGGGCCGTACAGCGCCACCAGCCACGGGGCGGCGAGCATGGCCAGCACAGTCGCGCCGAGGAAGACGACCGTGCCCAGGGTGAACAGCTTCGAGATGTACGCCTGCCCGCCGTCGCGGTGGCTGGCGGACTTCACGATCTGCGGGATGATCACCGCGGTGAGGATGCCCGTCTGGATGATCGTGAAGACGTTGTTCGGCAGCTGGTTTGCGACACCGAAGGCGTCACCCGCCTGGCCGATGGTGCCGATCGCGGCGACCAGCACGATCGTTCGCACGAGACCGGTGATGCGGGAGATCAGCGTCCCCGCCCCGAGGATGGCGCTGGCGCGGCCGAGACTTGTCACTGCTCTCCTTCTGCGGGCCCGTTCGGCCCCTGCGCCTGGTGCAGGGCATCCGCTCTCCGGCGACGAGCCATCCGCACGCTGCCGACGATGAGCAGCAGCACGATCACTCCACCGAGGATGACGAGGCCGATGCCCTCCCAGTCGGCGCGCAGCGTGACGTCGGCGACCTCCGGCTGCCCGATCGGCACGCCCGTGGGGCTGTTGAGCCAGAAGGTGACATCGACACGGCCGCTCGCGACGCGAGCCTCGATCGGCACGTCGACGCGGGTCGAGCTCGAGGCGAGCGCCGTCACCTCGGTAGCCGGCTGGATGTCGAGACGGTTGACGGACGGTGTGCTGTACAGCGTGACGGTGACCGGCCACGGCAGGTCGTTGCGCACCCAGACGGGAAGAGGTGCGGCCGAGGTGAACAACTGCACGGGCTTCGGCTTGACCACGGTCACCGAGGTGAGGGTGGTGCTCACGCGCTTCGTGTGGGCGGCGACCTGCTCGGCGAACTCCTCGTCGTTGAGGCCGACTCCGATCACCCGCAGCGTGCGGATGCGATCCGGGACGAGCAGCACGGCCGGCTCGTCGAGGATCGTCGCGAAGGCGCTGAGCCGGTCGGCGGCGGCCAGCATGCTGTTCAGCTCTGCCACCCTCGCACCGGCAGTCGTCTCGGTGAGTGAGACGGATGCCGGATCGCCGGCGCGCAGTGTGCTGAGCGTCGCACCGGGGCTGGCGAACGCGACGAGGGCCTTGCGCAGCGCTTCGGGGGAGCGGGTCTCGGATCGATCCAGTGCGACGGCGGTGAGGGCGCTGCGCTGCTGGGCGAAGAAGAGATGCCCGGCGACCGCGGCCATCCCGGCATCCGCCGCGGCCGGATCGGTGTGCTCGACGGCCGCCGACAGGCGCGCGGACGCCGCCGCGTCGGTGATCATCAGGTCGCGCGCGTCGACCGCGCTGTGCACGGCAGCGTCGTCGCCCTGCACCGCGGTGGAGGGCAGGATCGTGGTGACCTTGTCGCCGAGGTAGGCGCCGAAGGCGGCGAGATCCTGCTCGGTCACCGACGGGCGCGGCCAGAGGATGCTGCCCTGCGCACCGCGCACGGCCGTCAGCTCACTGCTGTCGGGCAGTTCGGGCTCGGCGGTGGGGATGGGCGTGGGGGTGGGGTTCGAGGTCGGCTCGAGCTTAGGATCCACGGCGGGGAAGTCGGCAGGGTCGAGAAGCGGGGTGAGATCGGGCGTGCCGAGCAGCTCGGAGCGCCCGTCCTGAGCCTGCACCGTGGCATCCGCATCGCCGAACTGCAGGGTGAACATGTCGTTCGGCAGCGCCTCGAAGCGCTCCAGCCACTGGCTGGCGCTGATGGGAGCGCGGTCGCCGAGCACGCGGATCGATGCGGGGATCGCCGGATCGATCGCCAGGATCGCGCTGGTGCCGGCGACGGCGTCGATCAGCTCGGCGAGAGAGCCGCCCTCGGCGGTGAGGGTGCTCAGCTCGTCGGCCGAGAGCAGTGCGCCGTTCTCGGGTGTCGCGGTGACCGGCACGATCACCGCCGTGCGGGCGTCGGTGGGCGCGGGAACGACGAGCACCGATCCGGTGGTGACGCTCAAGGGCACGGTCTTGCCGGCTGCATCGGTGGTGGTCGTCCCAGTGAGCCGGGCCCGGAGCGGGTAGACGCCGGGCGCGAGCTCGCCCAGCGCGGCGGGCTCGACGGTCAGGTCGACCGTCTCGTCAGACCCGTCGGCGACCGCCGGCGAGCTCTCCACGGCCACGGGGCGGAAGGCGCCGCCAACGGTGTCGTCGTCGAGCCAGGCGTTGAGCGCGGCGCCGTCGGCGAGGGGAGTGGTGTTCAGCTCGACGCTGAGGCTGCCGGCGGTGAGGTCGCTGTCGGTGGGGTTCTCGATCGTGACGCTGCCGAGCAGCGGGGCGCCGAGCGCCGCCTCACCGGTGTCGCCGACCGAGAGGAACATCTCGACGGCCGCCTTGGCCTGCTGCTCGGCGTCCGCGTCATCGGCGACCGCCGGCGAAGCGGCGGTCAGGCCGAGGGAGCCGACGACGAGGGCCGCGGCGAGGCGGCTCAGCAGCCGCCGCGCGCGCGGGCGTCGGCCTTCACGGAGTTTCGAGATCATGAGTGCGGGTCGCCGGATGCCAGCACCGACGACGCCCCCGATTCTAGGGCGCGCAACGCGGGGAACCCTGAAGGCGCGTAGAGTGACCGCCGTGCCTGATCGCGCTCAGCCCCGCCCCGACGCCGCTCTGACACGGGCGCTCGCCGCCGATCTCGACGCCGCCGACTTCCGTTCCGAGCCGCTGCGGTCGCTGTGGGGTGAGGAGGCCGACGACGCGCTCGGCCGCGGACTGCGCGAGCCGATCCTGCGCGCCCTGCGGTCGCGCGACGACGTGCTCGCGACCCTGGGCCGGCTGTGGGTGCTCGGGATGCCGCAGCCGCAGGCCGCCGTCGAGCGGGCGCTGCCCGGCGTCGGCGTCGCGGGCGTGGTCGCACTGGGTCTCGCCCGCGTGCAGGAAGCGAGGGTGCATCCGGAGTCGCTGATCCGGCCGCAGTCGTTCGTCGACGCCGACGGTGTCGGCGAGTGGTGGATCGCCAGTGACCTCGACGAGATCGCCCTCGGGACGGCGCTGCCCGCCGATCATGTGCTGGGTGTCGGCGGCGCGTCGCGCACCCTCGCCGAGCTGGTGATCCCCGTGCCCGTGGGGCGGGCACTCGACCTGGGCACCGGATGCGGCATCCAGGCGCTGCTCGTGTCGCGGCATGCGGCCCTGGTGGTGGCGACCGACATCTCGGCGCGCGCTCTCGCCTACGCCGAGCTGAACGCGCAGCTGAACGGCGTGCACAACATCGAGTTCCGCGTCGGCAGTCTCTTCGAGCCCGTCGCGGGGGAGGCGTTCGACCTGATCGTGTCGAATCCGCCGTTCGTGATCACGCCGCGCGCCACCGGCGTGCCGGAGTACGAGTACCGTGACGGCGGCCTGGTAGGGGATGCCCTGGTCGAGGAGTTCCTGCGGCGCGCGCCCGCGCATCTCGCGCCGGGCGGCATCGCGCAGCTGCTCGGCAACTGGGAGTCGCGTGCCGGCGCTCGTGGCCTCGATCGCGTGCGCTCGTGGGTGGGCGCCGATCTCGACGCGTGGGTGATCCAGCGTGAGGAGCTCACGCCACTCGGATACGCCGAACTGTGGATCCGCGACGGCGGCACCCTGCCGCGCGATGCGGAGTTCACGCGGCTGCTCGCCGCGTGGCTCGACGACTTCGCCGATCGCGGCGTGACCGCCGTCGGCTTCGGGTACATCCTGCTGCGCCGCGCGATGCCGGATGCCGAGGTGCTGCGTCGCTTCGAGACCATCGCGCAGCCCGTGTCGAACCTCGGCCGCGCCCTCGGTGCGGGCCTCGCCGCGCACGACGCGCTGGCCGAGGGCATCCCGGATCGCCTGGTGGTCGCGCCCGACGTGACCGAGGCGCGGCACCACATGCCCGGGGAGGACGACCCGAGCGTCATCGAGCTGCGCCAGGGCGGCGGCTTCGGGCGGACGATCGGCGTCGACAGCGCGCTCGCCGGGTTCGTCGGCGCGTGCGACGGCGAACTGACCGTCGGGCAGATCGTCGCCGCACTCGCCGACCTGTTCGATGTGCCGCTCGCTGACCTGTGGGCCGACATCGAACCGCGCATTCGTCGCCTGGTGCTCGACGGTCTGCTGCTGCCGGCTGCGGAATAGCATCCTCCTTTCATGCGTTTGCATACGACATGAAGGCATTCGGCTTCCTCTCCTTCGGGCACTACGCAGACGTGCCCGGCTCCCTGACCCGCACCGCCGGCGACATGCTGCGCCAGACCATCGAGCTCGCCGAGGGCGCCGACGAGATCGGGGTCAACGGCGCGTACGTGCGGGTGCACCACTGGGCACGCCAGGCCGCGTCACCCATGCCGCTCCTGTCGGCGATGGCCGCGCGCACGACGCGCATCGAGGTCGGCACCGGCGTGATCGACATGCGCTACGAGAACCCGTTCCAGTTCGCCGAGGAGGCCGCCGCCCTCGACCTGATCGCAGACGGCCGCATCGCGCTCGGGGTGAGCCGCGGGTCACCCGAGACGGCGCTGCGGGGCTACGAGACCTTCGGGTTCCACGACGAGGACGACACCGAGCGCGGCAGCGTGCTGGCCCGCGAGAAGTTCGACCTCTTCCTCCGGGCGATCGACGGAGAGCGCCTCGCTCCCGGCGACCCGCGCATGGTCGGAGAGGGCCATTACCTGGCCATCGAGCCGCAGTCGCCCACGCTGCGCGACCGCATCTGGTGGGGTGCCGGATCGCGTGCGACCGCCGAGACCACCGGGCGCATGGGCCTGAACATGATGAGCTCGACCCTGCTCACCGAGGCGACAGGGCAGCCCTTCCACGAGCTGCAGCGTGAGCAGATCGATCTGTTCCGTGCGGCGTACCGAGAAGCCGGCCACACCGGAAGACCACGCGTGTCGGTGAGCCGCAGCGTGTTCCCCCTGGTCAGCGACCGCGACCGCGCCTACTTCGGACTGCGCTCGCGTGAGAACAGCGACCAGGTCGGCATCATCGACGGCTATCGCTCGACCTTCGGCAAGACCTACGCGGCTGAGCCGGACGAGCTGATCGAGCAGCTGAGGGCCGACGAGGCCGTGATGGCGGCGGACACCCTGATGCTGACGATCCCCAACCAGCTCGGCCCCGAGTACAACCTGCACGTGCTGCAGGCCTTCGCCGAGCACGTCGCCCCGGCGCTGGGCTGGAAGCCGAACACCGAGGGTCCGGTGCAGGGAGATCCGATTCCCTGACCGTCTGGGTTCACGAGCGGTCGGGCGGGCCGAACAGCCCGTCGCCGTGCTCGTGCAGCAGGCGGTAGGCGTCGGCGAACGTCTCGGGCTCCGGCTCATCGGGTCGGCCGTACCGGGCGATGAGCAGGCCGAGCAGCCCCCGGGCGGGTGGGGTGAGTGGCTTGAGCTTCGCAGCCTCGCCCGACGCGGGCGCCATGCTCTCGGGATTCGGTGGCGTGTAGGCGGGAGAAGTGACGGGCCAATCGGCCGGATGCCGGGGCTGGTCGAGATTGACGACGTCGAACAGTGTGTTCGCCGAGGCGTCGCGGTCGTTGAGCGGTTCCAGCGCATGCAATCGGCTGAGCGTGGCCGTCACCGACCCGTGATGCATCTCGTCGTGGATGATCGTGCCGCGCCTGGTGTACGCCGACACCGCGATGGCCGGCACCCGGCATCCGAGACGATCGAAGGTGAAACCCATTTCGCCGGGCCCCGTGTCGGCGGTCGGCCGGGTCGCCGGCGGAGGCGGCACGTGGTCGAAGCATCCACCGTGCTCGTCGAACGTGATCAGCAGCAGCGTGTTGACGGCGTTCGAGCCGTCGGGCGACGCGCTCGTGCGCACCGCCTCGTACACGTCGTGGGCGAGCCGGTCGCCGGCGCGCACGTCAGAGACAGCGCTGTCGAACACCTCCTCGCCGTCGGCGGTGCTCTCGCGTGGCGCACCGAAGGGCGGGTGGAAGTCGTTGTGGTCGTAGACCATCCGCGGCTCGATGAATGCGTACGCCGGCAGGGAGCCGTTCTTCGCATCGGCGTAGAAGTCCTCCATCGTGCCGAAGTGCTCGGTTCGCCAGTACTTCTCGAGCACGGATGCGTGCAGCATGCCGGTGAACGAGACCAGCTGGAGGCGGTCGATGTAGATCCGCCAGCTGAGCCCCTTCTCCTCCAGCCGATTGAAGATCGTGGGGGCTGCCGGCGCCTCCAGCCACTTCAGGTAGCCGCCGCCGGCCTGGTTGGTGACGAAGCCGTGCGAGGTGGAGGCGTGGAAGAACGAGCGGTTGCAGAACGTCTGGGAGGGAACTGCCGCGTACCAGTGGTCGAAGACGGCGAACTCGGACGCGAGTGTCGACAGCACGGGCAGCATGTCGGGCGAGAACGAGCCCATGATGTGCGCGGCTTCCTCGGGCGTGGGCTCGGCACCATGACGCAACCGCCGGACGTTGATGAGGTAGTCCTCGAGAAAACCCGACATCGTCGCCTTCTCCCCGTGAGTCGGGGCGTTGAACGGCGCCTCCATCCGGTCGACGAAGAGCTCGGCGTTGGTCTTCGGATCGACCGTTCCGAAGATCTGAGTGTTCACGTGAGGGTACTCCTCACCCGGGTCCGGATCGGGGAGGCTCATGATCCGGTCGGTGCTTCCCGTGTAGACGTGCGCGGTGACCACCGTGCCGTCGGATGCCGTGTTGCTGTGCGCCCCGAAAGCGAGCCCCTCGAATGTCTCGCCGTCGGGCAGGTTCTCGGCGGAGTACAGGTAGCCGAGCAGGTTGTCGAAGGATCGGTTCTCGCCCATGAGCACCACGATGTGATCGAAGCCCGGTTCGCTGCGAGGGGTGAGCGCGGCGAAGGGGTCGGGCTCGCTGGCGAAGCCGCCTCGGTGGCCGGATGCCAGTGACACCCCGATCGCCGCTCCGCCTGCTCCGCCGACGACCGCTCCGGCGAGGGCGGCCCCGCTCATCTTGAGGAAGCCCCGGCGGGAGGGATGCACAGCGGGTGCATCCGCGGGTGGTGGTGCGTCGTCGGCCACGAGGCGATTCTAAGCACGAAGTTCACCGAGGGTTCACGAAACGGTCGAAGACGGGCGCGTACGGACACCTGGGCGACATGTGGGGTGACTACGAAGAGACGCGGCACTCGCCGTTCCCCTTCGTGAAAAGGTCTTTTCTCCATGCCCCATTCCTCACCCCACCGCGCCGGAGCCGGAGCGCTCGCCGCGGTGATCGTGGCCACAGTGCTGGCGTCCGGCGGCGTACCGCAGATCGCCGCGGCCGCCTACGCAGACGAGACGACCCCGGCGACGCCTGCACAGAGCACCACCTCGCCGACGCCCGACGTCCCGGAGCAGACTCCTTCGCCCGAGGATCCTCCCACGCCGGAGGAGACGACCGAGCCGGCTCCGGATGCGACGGCTCCGGCGTCCCCCGAGCCGACTCCCGCCGACCCCACTCCGGGCGAGACGGCTCCCGCAGACCCCGCTCCGAGCCCCGATGACGCAGCATCTGAGGCATCCGATCTCGCTCTCATCACCGGCGAGAGCGGCAACGCAGCCAAGCACTGGCCGCTGGCGATCACCGAGATCAACGGCGACAACGCCGGCGCCGACAACTACGAGTTCATCGAGATCACGAACACGACCGCAGAGCCGATCGACCTCACCGCCGAAGGTCTGCAGATCCGCTATCACACGAGCCAGTGGAATGCGGGCGCTGTGCAGCCGCTGATCCACCTCGACGGCGAAGACGACAGCCCGGCGGTGATCCCTGCCGGCGGCACCGCCGTGCTCTGGATGAACTACGCCGACGGCGACGCGCGCCGCAGCCTCACGAAAGAGCAGTTCCGCGCGTTCTACGGCGTGGCCGAGACGGTGCAGGTGCTGCGCTTCGGCCCTCAGGGCGGGTTCGCGAACAGCGGCTCACGCGGCTTCAGCCTGACGGACGCCGAGGGAACAGCCCTCGCGCGTGCATGGGTGCCCGCGGATGACGGGGTGAGCTCGACGCCGTGGAACGCGCAGTTCGCCGTGCCGAACCAGATCGGCTCGGCCGACGCGCGGCTTCTCGACTTCGACCCGACCGGCGAGACCGCCGCACCGACACCGGGTTCCATCACGATCGAGCAGGTCACCAGCGAGCTGATCCCCGCTCCCAAGCCCACCGACCCCGACGCCAAGGGCCCGATCCTGCAGATCACCGAGGTGGCTCCCGACACGGCGAACGTGGCGGGGTCCGATGCCTTCGAGTTCATCGAGGTGTACAACGCCTCGGACGCGCCGGTCGGTTTCGGTGACTACGCGCTGCACTACCTCACGACCGACAACGCCCTGAGCGGCCCGACGACGAACGCCTCGACCCTGTGGCCCGCAGGCCCGGGAGAGCCGGCCATCGCGCCCGGCGAGACGCTCGTGCTGTGGATCCAGAACCCGGCCGTGCTGAGCGCGGGATACACGGTAGCCGACTTCAACGCCGCCTTCGGCACCGAGCTCGTGCTCGGCGAGAGCATCCTCACCATCGCCTCGGGCGGTATGGCGAACGGCGGTGCGCGCGGTCTGCAGCTGATGACGAAGAGCGGGCACGACGTCTCGCGCGCCTACTACTTCGACGACGGCCAGACGACCGCCTCCACGGCGATCCAGTACGGCTGGAACCCCGCTGACACCAGCGGCGCACTGTGGGTGCCTGCCGACCCCGCCGGCGCCAGCCAGAGCATGCTCGGTCTCGCGACCCCGACCCCGGGAGCCGTCAGCGCGGACCAGGTGGCCGAGGCCTACGTGCCGCATCCGGAGGGGGGCACCGCTCCGAAGATCGTCGACTTGACGGGCGGCTCTGAGCTGCCGCAGGGCGACGATGTCGCGCTCGGGTTCGACGTCACCGACGACGTGCTCGTGCGCCGCGTCACCCTGACGCTGACCGACGACCTGGGCGCGACCGAGACGCGTGAACTCTCGTTCACCTCGGCCGGTCGATACGAGTACCGCATCCCCTCGGTCGATGTCTACGGCAAACGCTGGCTGCAGTACTCGGTCACGGCAGGCGACGGCCTCCAGACCACCACCCTCGGCCCAGTGCGCCTCACTCTCGACAGCACTCCCGACGACCCGGTACGGCTGAACGTCGCCGACGGCCAGTTCGTCGGCGGGCAGACGCCGCTGGTCGCGACGACCGACGGCGACCCGGCATCCCTCTCTCTGTCTGTCGACGGTGAGCCGGTGGGCGAGACCATCGCTTCTCTCGAGCGTGCGCCCCGTTTCGCCATCGAGGCGACCAGCACCGACGCGTTCTTCCGCAACGGGCTGAAGCTCGGCGACACGGTGCTGACCGTGTTTGACGAGGGCTACTACGACCGCGTCGTGACGGTGGACGCCGAGGTCCCCGTTCAGGAGGTCGTGCGCGGCGAGCAGCTGACGCTCGGGGTCTACGCCGGGACGAAGGCGTGGCCCCAGCCCGATCCGAACGAGAACAACGACGACTTCACGGCGATGAACCCGCGTCTGGTGCTGCCCGATGGTCGCGTGCTGCGCCCCACCTCCTGCTCGGGTGCCGGCGAGGGCAAGGAGCCGACCGCACGCGACTGCCCCACGTCATCGGTCGAGCCGATCAACTTCAGCGACGCCAATCTGGTGTACTTCCTCGCGACGTTCACCATCCCCGACGACGCGTTCGACTCGGTGTCGACGCTGTGGGACACGACCGCCGTCGCCGACGGCCCGCACGTGGTCACCGCATCCGAGCACACCGCGGCGACCCGCGCCGGGCCCCCGGATGCCCTCACGGCCACCCGCACGGTGACCGTCGACAACACCGCTCCCCGGATCGACAGCACCCTCGCCGACGGGCGGCAGTACCGCGGCGAATTCACCATCGACGCGACGATCACCGACACCGGCTCCGGTTTCGAATCCGTCGTGGCGACCCTCGACGAGCACGAGATCGCGCTGCCGCTGGCGACCTCTTCGCTGGCGCTGGCCCCCGGCGACCACACTCTGGTCGTCACTGCGAGGGATGCGGTCGGCAACGTCTCGACGAGCACGATCGAGTTCTCGACGGCCGACGAGAAGCCGCGCACACAGCTGATCAGCCCCGATGACGGCGCCGAGCTGACCGGCGATGAGGTCGACCTCGTCGCTCGACCCGGTTCTCAGGTCGACGATCGTCTCGAGCTGTGCTTCGCGGAGGGGTACTCGTACACCTCACTCGATGCCGAGGTGCAGGTCGCAGCCGGAACCACGTCGAGCTCACGCTCGACCGACCGCGGCGATGCGAAGCCGCTCAGCGAGGACGAGCTGGCCCGCATCGCGCGACTGGACGGAATCGAGGTCGCCGCGACCTCGGACACGGCCATGCCGTACCAGCTGTTCACGGTGCAGGTCCCCGCGCGCGTCGGCACCGATGCCCAGGTGCGTGTCGGCTGGGAGGGGTCTGCCAACGCGGATGCCAAGGTGCTGCTCTACGTGCAGAAGACGAACGGCTCGTGGGAGGAGGTCGACCGCCACGTCACCACAGGCGGAGCGCCGACCAGCTTCGCGCTCGAGGCCGAGGTGCCCGTCGACGGGCATGCGAAGCGCGGTGAGCTGACGCTTCTCGTGCAGCACTCCGAGGGATGGGCCGGTGCCGACTCGAGTTCGCGCGACTCGCGGGTCACACCGTTCAACGCCGGAGCCACTGCACGTGATCAGTACGACTTCACGCTCGGCTGGCTGTCGGACACGCAGTACTACAACCGCAATGAGGGTGATCTGGCCGGATCGGGCGGATCGGACGTCTGGTATCAGCACCAGATGAAGATGAATGACTTCCTCGTGGCGCAGCGCGATGCGCTGAACCTGCAGTACATGACCCACACCGGCGACATCGTCGACAACTACGACCAGCCGCACCAGTGGAAGAACGCCGACGCGGCCTACCGCAAGCTCGACGACGCGGGCATCCCGTACGGCGTGCTGGCCGGCAACCACGACGTCGGCCACTGGGACGGCGACTACACCGCGTACAGCGCCACCTTCGGCGAGGCGCGCTTCGCCGAGAATCCCTGGTACGGCGGGTCGTACAAGGACAACCGTGGCCACTACGATCTGGTGACCGCCGGCGGGATCGACATGCTCATGATGTACATGGGCTGGCCCGACCCCAACGACGAGGCGTCGAACTCCGAGGACATCGCGTGGATGAACTCGGTGATCCGGCAGTACCCCGAGCGCAAGGTCATGATCAACCTGCACGAGTACATGCTTACCACCGGCGGGCTCGGGCCGTTCCCGCAGCGCATCTACGACGAGGTCGTGGCGCCCAACGCGAACGTGATCTCGGTGGGCTCCGGCCACTACCACGACGCCTACACCCGCCTGGACGAGTTCGACGACGATGGTGACGGAACTGCTGATCGCACCGTGTACTCGATGCTGTTCGACTACCAGGGTCTGCCGGAGGGCGGTCAGGGGTATCTGCGCCTGCTGCACTTCGACAACGAGCAGGGGCGGATCATCGTGCGCACCTACTCGCCGTCGCTCGACGACTTCGACTCGGACGACGCGTCGTTGAACAGTCCGGCCGGCATGCAGGAGTTCGAGATCCCGTACGCCGCGGGCGGCATCGCCCCGGTGACGAAGATGCTGTCGACGGATTCGTTCCGCGTCGACATCCTCACCACCAACGAGATCGACTGCGTGCAGGATGTCGTCAGCGGCGAGCAGACGACGGTCGCGTGGACGGGACTGGATGCCGGTGAGCACGGCTGGTACGTGCGAACCACCGGTCCGTTCGGCGGCGTCGAGAGCACGGAGGTGCGCTCGTTCACGATCGACGGCAAGGACACTCAGGAACCCGGCGAGGGTGGCTCCGGCGAGGGCCCGGACAGTGGGTCGGGACCTGGTGGCGGCTCAGGTGCTGGCGGCGGCACCGGCGGTGTGGCTCCGGGAGCCGGCGCGGATCCGACGACCGGCGACTCTGACGCAGGACAGCAGAGTCCGGGCCTCACCCGCTCCGGTCACCCGCTGGCGATGACCGGCTCGTCCGGGGAGTGGGCAGTCGGTGTCGGCATCCTCGCGCTGCTCGCCCTCGTCGCCGGCGGCCTGCTGCTGCGCACCGGTCGTCGTCGCGCCTGAGACGCAGAGCAGCATCCCACTGGTGTGAGAGACCGTGGGATGCTGCTCGGGACGTCCGCTGCGGCGCAGGACGAGCCGTCGGCTCACCCGGCGGGTTTCAGAGCCCAGGTCGTGCCCTGCAACGTGAGCGTCGGCTCGTCGGGCCCCGAGTACTGACTCGACAGCACGGTCACGATGCGGGTCGCTGCCTGGACGCTGGCGGTGAACTGCTCGAGGGCTGCGCGCTCGCCGGTCGCGGCCAGTGTCATCGGAATCGCGACGAGAGTGCCGGATGGCGGCAGGTCGACCGTTGTTCCGTCGGGTGCCGCCCAGGCGATCTCGGTGTCGAAGCTGAGGGTGGTGATCGTGACACCGGCAGATGCGGCGGCTCCGTGCAGCTGGTCGATGAGCGCCTGCTGGGAACGCTGCGCCGGGATCTCGGTTTGTGCAGTCGCGAGCTGGGTGCGATATTCCTCGATCCTCGCCTGATCCTGGGCGAGGGCCGCGTTGCGCGCCTGCTGCGTGGCGTTGGTCTGCGCGACCGCTGCTCGCTGCTCGTCGGCGCGGGCGATGCGATCGAGCTGCGGCTGCACGCCGAGGAAGAACGTGCCCAGCACGATGCCGATGGCGAGAACGCCGACGACGATCAGACTCAGACGATGCCTGTCCATGCTCATTGCTCCGTGTTCTCATCGGCGGTACCGGATGTCGGGTCAGCACCGGGGTCTGCATCCGGATCGGCGGCCGGGGCGGGCGGCGCGGTCACAGCCTCCTCCAGCGCGAGGCGCAGCGCCGCGACCAGTTCTTCCTCCAGCGCGTCGGCGCGTGCCGTGCCGCCGAAGGCGCTCGCGTCCAGCTGCACCATGCCGGTGACGGTGTAGCCGTCTTCGGCGCCGCCGTTGACCGCGTCCACTCGGGCGCTGACGTAGCCCGTCAGGTTCGCCAATGCCGTCAGCAGTGGTGTCGTGGATTCGAACACCGGGGTATTGGCGGTGAACGAGATCTCGATGACCCCGGGCGCATCGAGATGCACTGCTCCCTCCGCGTCGGCAGCCGCCTCGGCGCCCACCCCGCGGATCGTCATCGTCTCGGCGTTCAGCACCATACCGGCGGGCAGTGCCGCATCGAGCTCGCGCATCATGCGCGGCCAGTCGATGTCGAGGAACAGCGCGGCAAGCTGCGCCGATTCGTGGTCGGCCAGCTGCGCCTTGATCCCCGAGACCTCGAGGTATTCGTTCTGCTCGGCGATCAGCTGCGCGCTGCGCGCCTGCTCATCGGCCAGGCGGCGCTCGGCATCGCCGGCGAAGAACGACGTCGCGAACGATCCGGCAACCGCGATCAGCAGCAGCCCCGCGAGCCCGATACCCAGCAGCCGCAGGGTGGCGCTCTGCCGGCGCCGCAGCTCGACACTAGGCGGCAGCAGGTCGACGCGGGCGATGAGCGCCGGCTGCACCCCACCCCCGCGGCGTCGCGCGGGTGCCGCAGCGGCATCCCTCTTCCGCGTCTTCTCGATCGTGCGCGTCTTCTCGATCGTCGCCATCATCGTCTCTCTCCCACGGTGGCTCCCATGCTGGCGGCGAGCTCGAGCGCCCACCGGTCCACACCCGATTCGCGCACGCCCCTGCCGAGCGCGAACGCGGCCAGCGGATCGGCGTGCTTGGTCGGCACGCCGAGCGCTCGGCTGAGCACCGGTGCCAGTCCGATCAGGCGGCTGCCGCCGCCGGTCAGCAGCACGCGCTCGATCGGGGTGTCGGGGTGCGCACCGACGTAGAAGTTCAGGGTGTTGCGGATGCTGTCGATCAGCGCCGCGACGTTCTCGCGCAGCACCGTCTCGGCCTCGATGTCGCGAGCGTTGGTCGCGCCGCCCTGCAGGCCGCGGCTGATCTTGTCGTGCTCGGCCTCGGCGAAGTCGATGCCCAGGGCGCGCTCGATGCTGCGGGTGATGTCGTCGCCACCGCTGGGCACCATGCGCACGAACTCCGGGGTGGTGCCGTTCGCGATGACGACCGTCGTGCTCGACGCGCCCACGTTGATGATGGCCTGTGCCTGCCCGACGGTGCCGGGCAGGATGCGCAGCAGCGAGAAACCGGCGAAGTCGATGGCGTCGACGAAGCGGCCGGAGCGCTCGATCACGTTGACGGTCGACTCGAGGCTGCTGCGGGCGGTGGCGACCAGCAGGCCCTCCTGCTTCGCGCTGCCGTCGGCGGCGGGGCGCAGGGGCAGGAAGTCGAGTACGGCATCGTCGAGGTCGATCGGCACCTGGCCCTCGACGGCGAAGCGCAGCGCGGCGCGGTTGCCGGCGAGTTCCGGGAGGGCGACCTCGCGCACGACGACCTTGCGGTTTCCGAGAGCGAGGGCGACTTTCTTGGTCGTGAAGCCGCCGCTGCGCCACAGGTCTTTGAGTGCGGTGATACCGCGGCGCTCATCCACGATCTCGCCGTCGAACACGGTGCCCTCGGGCAGGTCGACGGCGGCGAAACGGGTGATCTTGGGTCGAGCGGTGTACGGAGCGTCGATCTGCACGCCGCGCAGGGTGCGGCGACTCAGATCGAGAGCGACGACGGCTGCCATGGTGGTCCTTAGCTGGTTCGGTGGGGGAGAAGTCGGGGTGCCGGGGTCAGGAGAGTCCGGTCAGGCGCAGGTAGAGGTCGGCGAGAGTCGGTCCGGCGGCGATGCCGATGACGGCGCCGAGCAGCATGAACGGACCGAACGGCACGCCGGACTTGCGGCCGGCGCTGCCGGTGAGCATCAGCATGACGCCGACCACCCCGCCGACGACGAAGGCGCTGAAGCCGCCGACGATGAGCTGCGGCCAGCCGAGCCAGGCGAGCAGCATGCCGAGCGAGCCCGACAGCTTCACATCGCCCAGCCCCATCCCGGCCGGGTAGGCGAGGGCGAGCAGCAGGTACATGCCGCCGAGGGCGATCAGGCCGATCGCGGCCTGCAGCATCCGCCACCACTCGCCGGTGATCCACGACGCCGCGAGCAGCGCCACCGCGGTGATCGGGTAGGCGGGCAGCGTGATCACGTTCGGGAGGCGGTGGTGATCGACGTCGATCAGCGCCAGCGCGAGACCGCCTGCGGCCCAGATCAGCAGCGCCGGAGCGACCGCCGGCGGCAGGTCGCCGAAGACGGCGCCCGCCGCGACGGCGGCGAAGAGCACGGCCGTCGCCGCTTCGACCAGCGGATAGCGGATGCTGATCCCCTCGGCGCAGTGCCGGCACCGCGCTCGCAGCAGCAGCCACGACACGATGGGCAGGTTGTCGTACCAGGCGATCGCACGCTCGCACCGCGGGCAGGCGCTGCCCGGCGACACGACGCTCAGGCCCTGCGGCACCCGCCACACGACGACGTTGAGGAACGAGCCGATCAGCGCGCCGAACACCGCCGCGAACCCGATCGGCACCCACGCGGGCAGCACCCCGGCGATCATCCGATCTCCTTGTATCCGCCGAGGGAGGAGCCGGTGATCAGCGCGGGCGCGTTCCACTTCTGAGTGGTGGAGCCGTTGCACGGAATAAGTCGCACGTGGGACCAGCCGTAACCGGATTCGGGCACAGCAGCCAGGCAGCGGGTGCGGTCGTCGGCGAGCTGGAACGTGTAGCTGGTGAGCGTGTTGCCGGTGTTGCCGTTGCGGATGAACTTCTGCTTGGCGTTCAGCGATGCGACGTTCCCAGGTGAGCATGCCTCGAAGCGCACGTCGGTGTTCGACGTCCCGCTCGTGGTCAGGCAGTAGGGCGTGCTGTTGTTGAGCTTCACCGAGATCGCCTGCGCAGCTGACGACACAGCGGCGCCCGACGGTTCGGTGTAGTACCACTTGTGGTTCCACTTGAGGTTGACGCCCGTGCCGCCCGGGTCCTGCTTGCAGGGGTAGACGATCATGAACGCCTTGCCGATCTGCTCGTCGGTCACATCCATGCAGCGACCGAACTCGTTGTAGTTCACGATCTGATTCGTGGCGTAGCTTGCTGCTCCGGCTCCGACGCTCGGAGTCGGGTTGAACACTCCGGTCGTTGAGGTCTTCTCGACGACCTTTCCGCTCTCGAGACTGAGCCAGCGATTCGTGCGCGCGCTGTTCGCCTTGTTCTGCCCCACCCATGAACCCGGCGGCTCCCAGCTCCACAGCTGGTTGCCGTGCGCTGCGGTGTTCGAGGCTTCGCACTTGCGCAGGGTGGCGTCGACAGTGCTCGAGTTGGTGCCGCTGGACGTGGCGACCCATTGCTGTCCGGTGATGCACAGCACCGTGGACTTGCCGATGGTGCTGGCGAGCTTGAGTCGATAGTCGGTGTCGTAGACCCACAGGTTGAGCGTGTCATCAGTGCAGTTGGCGGAGGTCACCATGT
Source organism: Microbacterium sp. NPDC055521 (assembly GCF_053619695.1). Lineage (NCBI taxonomy): Bacteria > Bacillati > Actinomycetota > Actinomycetes > Micrococcales > Microbacteriaceae > Microbacterium > Microbacterium sp. NPDC055521. Next base: position 249,076 of record NZ_JBSHJX010000003.1, read on the forward strand.
TGATGACGCTGCCGACCGTGGCAGTGGCGGCCTTCAGACAGCTGTTCCCGTCGGAGCTGTTGATGCGACCGCCGGGGATGTTCACGTTCGTGGTCGTGAACGTGTAGAGCGCCGTGACGGTGCGGTTCATCGCCGCGCCAGCAGCCGATCCGGCATCGCTTCCCGTGGAGACGATCCTCGCGAAGCGCGGCTGCTTCAGCGGCTTTCCTCCCGGAGCGAACTTCAGTTCGTACGCGTCGAGCCAGGTGCTGTCTTTGTTCGTGGGATCCTCGGCGTAGTACTTCACGGTCACCGAGTAGGCCAATCCGCCGCCGTCGACTGAGCCCGTGACCGCCTGGGGAAGCTTCGACGGGTTGCCGTAGTCGGCGGCCGTGCCCGCGACGACCTTGCTCTCGGTGTTCGATCGCAAGGTCGAGAGCGTGGCCTGGATGCCGGCCTGCGCGGCGTAGCCGGTGCGCGTGTTCTTCTGCGCCAGCTGGATGGCCTGCATCTGAGAGAGCAGCACCGACAGCAGCACGAGCATGATCCCGCCGGCGAAGAGGGTGAACACGACGGTCATCAGCAGCGCCGAGCCCTCGTCGTGGCGGCCGAGGTGGCGGCGCCGAAGCGCGGCGCGCAGGTCGTGCAGAGGGATCATGATCGGTACCCGCTTCCCGCGCAGATCGGTGTGGCGCTCTGCCCCGAGGCGGCCATGGCGTTCGAGGGCGATTCGACGGAACTGTTCTTGGCGTAGATGGTGGTCATCGCCTCGGACCCGGCGCGGTCATCGAGACCGGCGCGAACGTGCACGGTCAGGCCCTGGTAGTTGCTCACTCCGGCGGCGGCGACCATTGTGGCGAAGGGGTAGGTTGTGGTGGCGGTGCCGATGACATCGCGCATGATCACGTTCCATTTTCCGGTCGAAGGCGATTGAGTCGCGGGCCAGCTGCGCAGGGCGATCGTGCCGTCGTCGGCGCGGTAACGCAGCTGCGTGCAGGTGGTGACTCCTGTGCTTGCCGAGACGGCATCGGTGCGCCATTCGACGTAGGCGGCGCCTCCCGCGGCTCCCGGCTGGTTGACAGCGTCGGCGTAGCGCGCCGAGCGCTCGATACGCTGCAGGGCGATGCCGGCGGCGCTCGAGGTCTGGGCGTCGACGCGCGCCTCGGTCGACGCTCGCGAGACGGCGACGACGGCGCCGATGAACAGGGCGAGGAAGACCGAGAAGACGGCCATCGCGACGGTGAGTTCGACGAGCGTGTGGCCGGATTCGGCGTCGCGGCGGCGCCGCGCTCGCCCAGCACGCTGGCCGCGCGGTGTCAGTAGGCGAGCCACGGCACGTCGCCCTTCGTGTCGAACAGCGCGGAGGTGGTGAATGTGCAGGAGTCCGATCCGCCGCAGGAGCCGGTGTAGTCGACGATGACGATCACGCGGATCATGCGGCTGAGATCGGGAGTCGCGGCGGGGAACGGGTCGGCCGGTTTGCCTGAGATCTTGCCGCATTGCCCGGCGGCGGTGGGCTGGTAGCAGGTGCCGAGCAGCACGGTGGAGCGGAAGTCGGTTCCGCTGCGGCGGACGGTCTGCGTGATCGGGATCACCGCTGTGGCACCGGAGGTGGTCGATGCGGGGTAGGTGGCCGCGACGCCCGAGACGCCGGCGGTCGCGGCGAACGCGGCGGTCACTGGTGCGGCACGGCGCCCCGAGATGAGGGTCTCGAGCTGCGCGTTCGAGCCGGTGAGCCGCTGCACTTCGTCCATGCGGGCCGAAGCGACCGAGACGGCGAGCTGCGCGCGCTGCTGGTCGGCTGCGAGGCGCAGACCTTGAATCGCGAAGGCGCCCAGGGCGACGGCCACGCCGAGCAGCAGGGCGACGGCGATGATGACCTCGATGAGCGTGAAGCCGTCGTCGTCGCGGCGTGCGGCGGGATCGTGCATGTCAGCTCCTCTCGGTCGGATTGGGGGAGAAAGGCTGTGCCTGCACGGTTCACCGTGCAGGCACAGCCGCTAAAGACGGTCTTACTTGGATGCGGCCCAGGTGCCCTTCCCGGTGGCGCTGTCGTATGTGTAGGTCTCGGCGACGTTCTTGTTCTTACCGGCGATGGTGTAGCCACCGTCAACGGCCGTCGGGAACGTGATGGTGATGGTGTTATCGGGCGAGACGGTTCCCGTCGCCAGCTTCGGCTTGGTCGTGGTGCTCAGGGTGTACGACTTGCCTTCCTCCGGCGTCGACTGTGACACACCGACGAGGCTGCCGTTGTTGGCGGTCGAAGCCTGCTCCACGGCCAGAGCCGAGTTCGTGACGTCGCTCTCCACAGACGCCTTCCACGCGCCCTGGCGCATGTTCAGGAAGACGGGGATGGCGACGGCGGCGAGGATGCCGATGATGATGACGACGACGAGCAGCTCGATGAGCGTGAAGCCCTTCTCGCCGTCCTGACGCTTCTTGAGGACGTTGGCGATTGCCTTGTTCATGGTGTTCCTTCTCTGGGGTCGGGACTGAAAGTGATGAGGCGTCGAGGTGGGTTGTCCCGACGCTTTGACATTACTGATGAAGTGCAAGGTTTCTGCAAAGAAAACCCTGGTTGTTACGCAATTCTCGATGCCGTGAGGGCGCGCGCCGATCAGCGCCTGCTCACTCTCGAGACGGGCGGGTCAGGCGGCGGGGAGATTCGGGTCGCCGCGCCCGGGTCACATCGACTGGATCTGCTGGAAGATCATGAACATGGGCATGTAGAGGGCGACGATCATGTAGCCGAGCAGTCCGCCCATGAACACGATCATCAGCGGCTCGAGCAGCGCGGTCAGCTGCGAGCTCATGGTCTCGACTTCGTCGTCGTAGAAGTTCGCCGTCTTCTCGAGCATGGTGTCGATCGCGCCCGACTCCTCGCCGATCCCGATCATCTGCACCATCATGTCGGGGAACACATCCGCGCCCGACAGTGCCTCGGCGATGGGGCGGCCCTGCCGAACGGCATCCGCCACCTCTTCCAGGGCATTCGTGATCACCTGATTGTCGGCGGTGGCGCCGACGATGCTCAGCGACTGCAGAATCGGCACGCCCGAGGCGAGCATGGTCGAGAAGTTGCGGGCGAAGCGCGTCAGCGCGATCTTCGAGTTGAGCTTGCCGAACACCGGCACCTTGAGCTTCAACGGATCGACGATCTGCCGCACGGCGGGCGTGTTCTTCGCCCGCCACCACCACATCGAGAACGCGATCACGGCGACGACGAGGATCGGCAGCACGATCGGCATGGCATGCGAGAGGTCGACGAGCATCTGCGTCGGCCCGGGCAGCTGGCCACCGAGGTCTGTGAACATGTTCTCGAACACCGGGACGATGAACACGAGCATGGCGGCGACGGCCACGACCGCGATGATGAGCACCACGATCGGGTAGGTGAGCGCCGACTTCACCTTGGCACGCAGCTTGGTCTCGGCCTCGAAGTTGTCGGCCACCATGATCAACGAGCGATCCAGGAAGCCGCCGGTCTCGCCGGCGCGGATCAGGTGCACCATGATCGGCGGGAAGATCAGCGGAAACTCCTCGAGCGCCATCGACAGCGCCGTGCCGCCCTCGACGCGGCTGGCCACCTCGGCGACCGTGCGCTTGAGCTTCGGATTCTCGGTCTGCGCCTGCACGATGGTCATGGAGCGCAGGATCGACACACCCGAGCTGACCATGGTCGACATCTGCCGAGTGAGGATCGCCAGATCCTTCAGCTTCGGATTGCGCTCCAGACCCGGGATCGTGATCTCGCGCTGCAGGCCCTTGCCGCCGCCCTTCGCGGCGAGCTTGTCGGGGAAGACACCGCGGGCCTTCAGCTGCTGGATCGCCGCGGCTTCGGAGGGCGCTTCGAGCACGCCCTTCACGGACTTGCCGTCGCTTCCCATGCCGCGGTAGGTCCACTGGGGTGTCTGCGTCGAGGCCATCTCAGTGCGCTCCCGTCGTGCCGGCGGTGCTCTGGCGCACGCCCTCGGGGGTGAGATCGCCCGCCGCGGCGCGACTGATGCCGCGATTGCGCACCATCTGGTCGAACTCGGTGACGTCCTGCGCGAGCTCGAGGGCCGCGCCGTACTCGATATCGCCTGCCAGCACCAGGCGCGCGAGGTCCTGGTCGAGGGTGTGCATGCCCACGTCGTTGCCAGCCTGCAGCGCGGTGCGCAGCTGGTGCGTCTTGCCGGCGCGGATCAGGCTCTGGATCGCGGGGTTGGCGAACATCACCTCTGTCGCCACCGCGCGGCCGGTACCACCGGCGCGCGGGATGAGGGTCTGCACGATCACCGCGCGCAACGTCGCCGCGAGCTGCGTGCGCACCTGCGACTGCTGATGCGCGGGGTACACGTCGATCACGCGGTCGATCGTCTGCCCGGCATCCTGCGTGTGCAGGGTGGCGAAGACGAGGTGACCGGTCTCGGCGGCGGTCAGGGCGGTCGAGATGGTCTCGAGGTCGCGCATCTCGCCGACGAGGATGATGTCGGGGTCCTGACGCAGCGCGTGCTTGAGGGCGTCCGAGAAGCTGCGCGTGTCGGCTCCCACCTCGCGCTGGTTGATGATGCCGCGCTTGTGGTGGTGCAGGAACTCGATCGGATCCTCGACGGTGACGATGTGCGAGGCGCGGGTGCTGTTCGCCCGGTCGATGATGGCGGCGAGCGTGGTCGACTTGCCCGACCCCGTCGGACCGCACACGAGCACCAGTCCACGCGGCAGATTGGCGAGCTCGACGAGCTCGCGCGGCAGCCCGAGCTGGCCGACAGACTTGATCTCGGTGGGGATGATGCGCAGCGCCGCACCCAGCCCGCGCTGGTCCTGGAAGATGTTCACCCGGAAGCGGGCGATGTCACCCACCGAGTAGGCGAGGTCGAGCTCGAGTTCGCGGTGGAACACCTGCATCTGCTCGGCGGGCACGAAGCTCTCGATGACCCGGCGGATGCGGTCGCGATCCCAGACTGACGTGCCCGAGACCGAGCGCAGCTGACCGTCGATGCGCACCACCGGCGTCGACTCGGCGACCAGGTGCAGGTCGGAGGCGCCGTCATCGATGATCGACGCGATCGAGCGGACGAACTCGGGGTCGGCATCCGGGATCTCGGCGCGGATGACGCGCTCGACGTCGCCCGCGCGCGACACGCGCACGGGTTTCGCCGTAGCGCGACTGAAGTCGGGCAGGAGGTCGCCCGCGAAAACCGGACCGGGCGCGACGGATGCCGGTGCGGACGCCGTCGGCAGCGGCACAGTCGGCGCGGGCGAGGGCGCAGCCGTCTCGGCCGGTGGGGCCGCGACCGATAGCTCGACGGGAGCGTGCACGGGCTCGGACAGCTCAGCCGGAGCGAGCACGGCTTCGGACAGCTCGGCCGGAGCGTGCACGGGTTCGTCGAAGGGCGACTCGATCACCGGCATCGCACCGGTCAGGGCACGACTGCGCCGCGTCGGCTGCGCAGCGGGGGCGCCACCGGGCAGCGTGACCCCGGCGACCCCGTCGAGGAACGAGCGCAGCTCGGGGTCGACGTCGACGCCCCCGAGGAGCGCGTCGAAACGCGGTGACGTCGCAACGGGAGTCATCCCATCGTCGTGGTTCACGGTGTTGCCCTCTCGTGAAAGGAAGTCATGTCGGAGCGGAGGGAGTCGCGCGGGCCGGTCATACGGTGACCCGCAGCACTTCCTCGATCGAGGTGTGCCCGAGCAGCACCTTCGCCCAGCCGTCCATCCGCAGTCGAGTCATGCCGGCGGCCTCGGCATGCGCGGTGATCTGAGCAGTCGGAGCGTTCGCAGAGGCGAGACGTTCGATCTCGTCGTCCACGGCCATCACCTCGTGCAGCGCGACGCGTCCGCGATAGCCCGTGTTCGAGCACTGCGAGCATCCGGCGGGCCGGAACACGGTCGGCGGTTCCTGGGGCGGATCGAGCAGCCCGCCCATCATCCTCATCTCGACCTCGGTGGCGACGGACTCGGTCTTGCACCGCGCGCAGAGGCGACGCGCCAGTCGCTGGGCGACCACGGCATCCAGCGCCGACCCGACGAGGAACGGCTCGACGCCCATCTCGATGAGCCGGGTGACCGAGCTCGGCGCGTCGTTGGTGTGCAGGGTCGAGAGCACGAGGTGGCCGGTGAGCGACGACTCGATGGCGATCTTCGCCGTCTCCTCGTCACGGATCTCACCGAGCAGGATCACGTCGGGGTCGGAGCGCAGGATCGAGCGCAGCGCAGAGGCGAACGTCAGGCCGGCGCGCGGGTTCACCTGCACCTGGTTGATGCCGGCCATACGGTACTCGACCGGGTCTTCCACGGTGATGACGTTCACCGTCGGCTTCGAGATCGCGGCGAGCGTCGTGTACAGGGTGGTCGACTTGCCCGACCCCGTCGGCCCGGTGACGAGGATCATGCCGTAGGGCTTGGTGAAGCTCTTGCGGTAGACGTCCATGTTGCGATCGAGCATCGACAGGTCGCTGAGCTGCAGGCTGGCCACCGGCGCGTCGAGCACACGAGCGACCACCTTCTCGCCCCACACCGTGGGCAGGGTGGCGACGCGCAGGTCGACGCTGCGACCGCTGTGCACCACCGTGATCCGGCCGTCCTGCGGGCGACGGCGCTCGCCGATGTCGAGCTCGGCCATGACCTTCAGGCGGCTGATCACGCCGGCGATCATCGAGCGCGGCACGCTCTGCACGGCGACGAGCACGCCGTCGATGCGATAGCGAACCCGCAGCTCGTCGCGCGTGGGCTCGATGTGGATGTCGGATGCGCGGTCGGTGATCGCCTGGCTGATGATCAGGTTCACGAACCGGATGATCGGGGCTTCGTCGCTGGCGGCGTCGACGTCCTGGCTCCACAGGTCGCTGTCGCTCTCGCCGCCCTCGAAGGCCGACGTCAGCTCTTCCAGCTCGGAGTCGACGCGGTGGTAGCGGTCGATGGCGGCGAGGATCGCCTCGGCTTCGGCGACCACCGGGATGACGGGGGTCTGCAGTACGGCGGCCACGTCGTCGAGCACGATGACGTTCGCGGGGTCGGCGACGGCGACCATGATCCGCTCCCCGATGCGCGAGATGGGCAGCGCGACGTGGCGGCGGCACAGCTGATCGGGGATCAGCGTGACCACCGACAGCTCGACGGCGAACTCGGTGAGGTCGACGAAGGCGAGCCCGAATCGCTGAGCCAGCGCGACCGCCCGCTCGCGCGGTGTCGCCGGTTCCGCCTCCTGCTCGGGTTCGACGGGCGGCGCCGGCTCCGGATCGGCCTGAGGCTCGGGATCCGACTGCAGCGGGTCGTCCGCGCCGGGCAGCGCGTGCGTGGCCGGCGGCACGGCGACCGTGGTGCGCTCGTCGGCCGCGAACTCCTGCAGCAGCGCGAACGTGCTGTCGCTGGCAGGCGGCAGCGTGCTGGCAGGTGGCAGCGTGCTGGCAGGCGGCAGCGTGCTGTCGTGCGCGGCGGACGTGTGTCCGGATGCGGGCGTCGCGGTCGCCTTGTGTCCGGCTGCGGTCACGGTGATCGCCGTCTCTGCGGCTGTCGCTTCTGCGGGCGTCGCGTGTGCGGTCGTTGCGGGTGCGGCCGTTGCGTCTGCGGCCGGCTTCTCCGCGTCCGGCGCCGCGGCCAGGGCATCCGGCTCCGCATTCAGTGGGGCAGTGGCATCCGGATCGGTGGAGGTGCGACGCCCCTGAGCGGCCGGCGCGTCCAACTGCCCGGCCGTGAGCAGCTGCTCGGTCGCGAGCCGCTGGCGTTCTGCGCGGCGGCGCGCGCGGCGCGACAGCGGTTCGTCGGCGGCGGAGGTCGGTCGCGGGCTGCTGACCTGATCGACGGGAGAGCCGGTGAGCAGAGCGTGCCAGATGGCTTCGGAGGTCGCGGCGGGCTGCAGGGTGAGCGGGCCCGCATCGGTCGAGGGCTCGCCGAACGAGCCGAGCGAGTCCGGCCCTTCTCCGTCCTCGAACCGTGCATGACGAAACATCGTCATGGTCCCCTCCCCAATATCCAGTTCTTCAGCAGTGACTGTCAGCCGCTGCGCCTCGCAGACTTCCTCCGAACCGGGGAGTGTGACCGAGAGCGTCGCCCGGGTGAAGCGATGCGCCACTGCATTCCACTCGCAATGGTGCTGGAGCTGTCGCAGGATCTGCTCAGGCGGGCAAGCGCTTAGCCTGAGGATCTGCTCAAGACGACGTTGCGGATGCAGCGCCGGTACCCTTGAATCCATGCTCAATATGGCCGAGGGCCTGTCCCGACTCGGCGCGCTCGCCGCGAATCCCGTCGTCGCCACCCTCGCGACCGCCTTCGCCGATGCGGGCTTCGACCTCGCCGTCGTCGGCGGCCCGGTGCGCGATGCGCTGCTCGGCCGCGAGACACACGACCTCGACTTCACCACGAACGCCCGCCCCGACGACATCCTCCGCATCGTCACCCCGGTCTCGAGCACCCAGTGGGACATCGGCCGCGCCTTCGGCACCATCGGCGCGCGGGTACAGGGCGAGCAGGTCGAGATCACCACGTACCGGGCCGACAGCTATGACGGCGTCACCCGCAAACCCGTCGTCGAGTTCGGCGACACGATCCACGGCGATCTGCTGCGCCGCGATTTCACCGTCAACGCGATGGCGCTGCAGGTTCCCGCCGTCAAGCTGATCGATCCGACGAGCGGGGTCGAGGACCTCGTCTCGGGCATCCTGCGCACCCCGATCGATCCCGAGATCAGCTTCGGCGACGACCCGCTGCGGATGCTGCGCGCGGCGCGCTTCAGTGCGCAGCTCGACTTCGCGATCGACGACGCCACCTTCGCCGCCGTCGAGAAGCTGCGCGAGACGCTGAAGATCGTCAGCCCCGAGCGCGTACAGGGCGAACTCGTGCGGCTCATGCAGACCGACGACCCGGTCCGCGGCATCCGGGTGCTGGTCGAGAGCGGGCTGATCGAGGAGTTCCTGCCCGAGGTGAGCGCGCTGCGGCTCGAGGTCGACGAGCACCACCACCACAAAGACGTCTACGAGCACTCGCTCACGGTGGTGCGCCAGGCGATCGACCTCGAGAAGACGCGCAACCCCGACGCCGCCCCCGACGTGCCGCTGCGCCTGGCCGCGCTGCTGCATGACATCGGCAAGCCGCGCACCCGCAAGCTCGAGAACGGGGGAGGGGTCACCTTCCACCACCACGACGTGGTCGGCGCGCGCATGGCGCGCAAGCGCCTGCAGGCGCTGCGCTTCGACGGCGGCACGATCGATGCGGTCGCGAAGCTCATCGAGCTGCACCTGCGCTTCTTCGGCTACGCCGAGGGCGCCTGGACCGACAGCGCGGTGCGGCGGTACGTGCGCGACGCCGGCGACGTCATCGACCGCCTGCACATCCTCGTGCGCGCCGACGTCACCACCCGCAACAGGCGCAAGGCCGCTCGCCTCGCCTCTGCCTACGACGACATCGAGCGGCGCATCGTCGAGCTGCGCGAGCAGGAGGAGCTCGACAGCATCCGTCCCGAACTCGACGGCAATCAGATCCAGCAGATCCTCGGCATCGCGCCGGGCCGCGACGTCGGCGAGGCGTATCGGTTCCTGCTCGAGGTGCGGCTCGACGAGGGAGTGATCGGCCCGGATGCCGCCGAGCAGCGTCTGCGCGAGTGGTGGGCTGCGCGCGGCTGAGCGGCTCGGTCACGCACCCGTCGGCGAGACTTGCGTTGCAGCACGAAGCAGGGCCTGCACAGGCGTGTCTCGTGCTGGAACGGAAGTCTCAGCGGTGACGCAGCACCGGCCCGAGCGCCGCGCTTTCGCGAGCAGGAGTCAGCGAGCGAGTTCCGCGGCGACGGCCGCGCGCAGCCACTGCATGTAGGTGTCGTGGTCCCAGCCTGCCTGCGCGACGAGCTGCTGGTAGCTCTCGGGTGACAGCAGGAACGACAGCGCGGCAGCGGTTCTCCGGGGATCGTCCTCGGCGACGGCGAGGCCGCGGGCCATGAGCTCGTCGACCAGGCGACGGTAGTCGTCGGCGCGACGGCGCATGATCTGCATGAGCACTTCGTCGACGCGCTCATCCGACAGCGCGGCGCCCAGCAGCACCGTCCAGAGACGGTGTCCGCGGGCGTTAGCCTCGGTGATCTGCGCCAGCACCGTATCGAGGAAGACATCGTCCGGCAGGTCGAGCACGCCGCTGGCGACCTCGGTGTCGGTGAGCGACTCCGCGCCCTCTCGTCCCGAGAACGTCATCTCGAAGGCGGCGATCAGCAGCTCGGCCTTCGACGCCGCCGACTTGACGGTCTCGCCTGAGACGCCGGCCACTCGAGCGATCGCGGCGATCGTCGTCGCCTGGTACCCCTGCTGGGCGAACAGCTCTCCGGCCGCCGCGATGATCCGCGCGCGTGTCTCCCGCACTTGACGCGCGCGGAGTTCGGAGCGGTAGACGCGAGCGGTGGATTCAACCATTGACTTTCCTCACGGGCAGATGAATACTTTCTCGGTATACCGATCTTAGAGAAGGAGCGCCATGCCCAGCCACCTCATCGCCTGCACCCCGGCTCACGGCCATGTCATGCCGCTGCTGCAGGTCGCCCGCCATCTCATCGAGCGCGGTGACGACGTGACGTTCCTCACCAGTGCCCGCTACGCCGATCGCGTCGCGGAGACGGGCGCTCGGTTCGTGGCTCTTCCCGCCGCCGCCGACGTCGATCTCGACGACGCCGACGGCGCGTTCCCCGAGCGCGTGGGCCTGACCGGCACAGCAGCCCTGCGCTTCGACATGAGCAATCTGTTCGTCAGGCCCGGGGTGGCTCAGCTCGCCGCCGTGCGCGCTCTGCTCGCAGAGCGACGCATCGACACCGTGCTCGCCGAGCCTCTCTTTCTCGGCGCAGCGCTGCTGCAGCAGCTGCCACTGGGCGAGCGGCCGCCGGTGATAGCCCTCGGAATCTTCCCGCTCGGCGTCCGCAGCCGCGACGCGGCACCGTTCGGCCTGGGTATCACGCCGATGTCGGGACCGATCGGGCGACTGCGCAACATCGTGCTGCGAACCATCGCCGAGCGCGTGATCTTCCGCCGGGTGCAGGAGGAGGCCGACGCGCTCGCCAGCCGCGAGACGGGCTCTCGCCTCGGGGGATTCATCCTCGACTGGGCCGGACGAGCAGACGCATACGTGCAGTTCACGGTTCCGGAGTTCGAATACCCCCGATCCGACCTGCCATCGACGGTGCATTTCGCCGGGCCGCTTCCCGGCGCGTCCTCTGCGCACGCGCTGCCCGAGTGGTGGAGCGACCTCGACGCCGGCGCACCGGTCGTGCACGTGACCCAGGGAACCATCGCGAACAGCGACTTCTCGCAGCTCCTGCTGCCGACCATCGAAGCGCTGCGCGACAGCGGTGTGCTCGTCGTGGCATCCACCGGTGGGCGTCCCGTCGGCGACATCGCATCCGACCTGCCCGCGAACGCCCGCATCGCCGAATATCTCCCCTACGACCTGCTGCTGGCGAAGACCGACGTCATGGTGACCAACGGCGGCTACGGCGGGGTCCAGCAGGCGCTGGGGCACGGAACACCCTTGGTCGTCGCCGGGCGAACCGAGGACAAGGTCGAGGTGTGCGCGAGAGTCGGGTGGTCGGGTGCGGGCATCGACCTGCGCACGCAGACACCCGGTGCGCCGACGATCCGGGCCGCCGTGCACCGAGTGCTGAACGAGCCCTCCTTCCGCACGAACGCCTCGCGGATCGGCGGCGCGCTGCAGGCCGCCGACGCCTGGCGAACCCTCGACCGGGTGATCGACGCCAGCGCGTCGCAGCGCACGACCCTCGCCTGAATCCTGGGCGCACGAGCAGGTGACCGCGGCCCGTCGCAGACGTACACTGGGCACACCCATCAGCGCCGATCGGAGCACCCGTGCCGTCCCCGTGGTCGTCATCGCGTGATGCCTCGCCTGAGGTCTCGCGTCTTCTGATCGAGCGAGCACACGAAGAGCTCGTGGCCGGCAACCTCGACGACCGGCGCCTGCAGCAGGTGCGTCCTCTGGTCCGGGCCTCGTGGGAACGGGCGTGGCAGAGCCGGGTCGGCGCCGAGGACCTGCCGCCCCTCGACCTCAGTCAGGAGGCGCTCGAGGCGTATCGCACCGGGCATCCGCTCGCCGGGGTGATGGACCTCATCCGCTCGCTGCTGCTGCCCGGCAGCGCCGAGGACTCCGGCGTCGTGGTCGCCGTCGGCGATCACGTCGGTCGCCTGCTGTGGGTCGAGGGCGATCTACGTCAGCGGGTACTGTCGGGGGAGATGGGCTTCGTCGAGGGTGCCAACTGGTCCGAGCAGATGGTGGGCACCTCGGCACCCGGGACCGCGCTCGCAGTCGGAGCATCGGTGCAGATCCACCACGCAGAGCATTACAACCGCCTGGTGCAGCCGTGGTCGTGCACGGCCGCTCCCGTCTTCGACCCCGAGACGCGTCGCATCCTCGGCGTGATCGACGTGACGGGCGGGGCGGAGGCGGTCACGCCTCAGGCCCGGATGCTGGTGGATGCCACAGCGCGGGCGGTCGAATCCGAGCTGCTGGTCGCCAGGCTGAGGGCGCGCAGCGGGCCCTCGCGCGTGACAGAGCGATCGCCGAGACGAGCGCCGCGCGACACCCGTCAGGCCAGACTGCAGGTGCTCGCCCGCGATCGTGCGCGACTCGAGCTCGTCTCCGACGAGGGCGAGACCGTGGTGGAGCTCAGCGCGAGGCACGCCGAGATCCTGCTCATGCTGGCCGTGCATCGCCACGGGCTCTCTGCCGAGCGGCTCACCGAGCTCGTCTACGGCGAAGCCGCGTCGACCGACACCCTGCGGCCCGAGATGGTGCGCCTGCGCAAGGTGCTCGAGCGCGTCTCGCCAGATCTGGCGCCGGAGTCGCGCCCGTACCGGCTCACCGCGCCGCTCGAGACGGATGCGCAGAACGTGCTCTCGCTGCTCGACCGGGGAGCGCACCGCGTCGCCCTGAGCGCGTACGCAGGCGCCGTTCTGCCCGAATCGACGTCGCCCGGCGTGGAGGAGTTCCGCGACACCGTGCGTGCGGCGCTGCATGAGGCGATGATCACCGAGGCGAGCCTGGACGTTCTGCTCGCGTATGCGGAGATTCCCGAGGGCAGGAACGACGCCGAAGCACTGCGTCTGTGCCTCGAGATGCTTCCCGCGCGCTCGCCGCGACGCGCAGCGCTCGTCAGTCGGATCGAGAGACTCGAAGGGCGCTGATTCCGGCATCCCGTTCCGGCATCCGGATCGACTCGCACAGGGGCGCAACCCGATGCAACGTTGCGCACCGAGGTGCAACGTCACGCCACCTACCTTCGAACCCAACAGCCGCGCAGCATCGAGGCCGCGGCCCGTCGAAGGAGTCACCGATGACCATCGTCGAAGAAGACGTGTCCACCGCATACGCCGCTCCCGGTCAGCCCGGAGCCGTCGCCAACTACCGTGCCCGCTACGGCCACTACATCGGCGGCGAGTTCGTCGAGCCCGCGAAGGGTCAGTACTTCGAGAACGTGAGCCCGGTCAACGGCAAGCCGTTCACCGAGGTCGCCCGAGGAACCGCCGAGGACATCGACCGCGCCGTCGATGTCGCCTGGAAGGCGTTCGAGTCATGGAAGCGCACCTCGCCCGCCGAGCGCTCGGTCATCCTCAACAGGATCGCCGACCGCATCGAGGAGAACCTCGAGATGATCGCCGTCGCCGAGACGTGGGAGAACGGCAAACCGGTGCGCGAGACGCTCGCTGCCGACATCCCGCTCGCGGTCGACCACTTCCGCTACTTCGCCGGCGTGCTGCGCGGGCAGGAGGGCGGCATCAGCCAGCTCGACGAGAACACCGTCGCGTACCACTTCCACGAGCCGCTGGGTGTGGTCGGCCAGATCATCCCGTGGAACTTCCCGATCCTCATGGCCACGTGGAAGCTCGCTCCTGCGCTCGCCGCCGGTAACTGCGTGGTCATCAAGCCGGCCGAGCAGACCCCGGCATCCCTCCTGTTCCTCTTCGAGATCATCGGCGACCTGCTCCCGGCCGGTGTCGTGAACATCGTCAACGGGTTCGGCATCGAGGCCGGCGCTCCGCTCGCCCAGCACAAGCGCATCCGGAAGGTCGCGTTCACGGGTGAGACGACGACGGGCCGGCTGATCATGCAGTACGCCTCGCAGAACCTCATCCCTGTGACGCTGGAGCTCGGCGGCAAATCGCCGAACGTCTTCTTCGAGGACGTCGCGCGCGCCGACGACCCGTATTACGACAAGGCGCTCGAAGGCTTCACGATGTTCGCCCTCAACCAGGGCGAGGTGTGCACGTGCCCGTCGCGCGCCCTCATCCAGCGCTCGATCTACGACGGATTCCTCGCCGACGGATTGGAACGGGTCGGCAAGGTCGTGCAGGGCAACCCGCTGGACCCCGCCACGATGATCGGCGCGCAGGCGTCGAACGACCAGCTCGAGAAGATCCTCAGCTACATCGACATCGGAAAGCAGGGCGGCGCGAAGCTGCTCACCGGCGGTGAGCGGGTCGACCTCGGTGGCGACCTCAGTGAGGGCTTCTACGTCGCACCCACCGTCTTCGAGGGCACCAACGACATGCGCATCTTCCAGGAGGAGATCTTCGGTCCTGTCCTGTCGGTGACGAGCTTCAGCGACTTCGACGACGCGATCTCCATCGCCAACGACACGCTCTACGGCCTCGGCGCCGGTGTCTGGAGCCGCAGCGGCGACACGGCCTACCGTGCCGGTCGTGCGATCGAGGCGGGTCGGGTGTGGACGAACACGTACCACCAGTACCCTGCCCACGCCGCGTTCGGCGGGTATAAGCAGTCGGGCGTCGGCCGCGAGAACCACAAGATGATGCTCGATCACTACCAGCAGACCAAGAACCTGCTGGTGTCGTACGCGGAAGGGCCGATGGGCTTCTTCTGATCGACCTCCCCAGGGCCGGGCGGGCGTCTCGTGACGTCCGCCCGGCAGCCGTTCCCGAGCGAAGGAGTCGCAGATGGTGAGCATCGGAAAGTACGAGCGGGTGGATGTGTCGGATGCCGCGGCCGAGCTGCTGCGTGAGCTGACGGCGCAGCACGGGCCCCTGATGTTCCATCAGTCGGGCGGATGCTGTGACGGCTCGTCGCCCATGTGCTACCCGATCGGCATGTTCATCACCGGCCCCAGCGACGTGCTGCTGGGCCGGCTCGAGATCGAGGGCCTCGACCCGATCGAGGTCTTCATGTCGGAGGCGCAGTTCGAGTACTGGAAGTACACGCACCTGACTATCGACGTCGTCCCCGGTCGCGGGGCCGGGTTCAGCGTCGAGGGCCCGACGGGCATGCGGTTCCTGATCCGATCCCGGATGCTGAACGACGCCGAGCTCGAGTACTTCGGCCTCGCTCCGGCCTAGGCATCCGAGCCAGAGCATCCGTCCATCGCGGCCTACCGCGTTCCGACGCGTCACATCGTCGTCACGGCACCACGACCGCGCGTCCCTGCACCCTCCCGTCGTGCAGCCGCGTATACGCCTCCACCGCCTGATCCATCGAATAGCGCTCGACGTGCACACCCACCGATCCGACGCGGGCCAGCGCCAGCACCTCCATGAGTTCGCTGCGGGTGCCCCAGTACGGGGCGCGAACCGATGCACCGAACGGGGTGGAGAAGAACCCGGTGGGCAGCAGGCCGCCGCCGATCCCGACGATCTGGATATCGCCGTCGACGGCGACGACCTGACGCGCGATGTCGAGAGTCGGCTGCACGCCCGTGAAGTCGAACACGGCCTCGGCTCCGCGGCCCTCTGTGAGCCGGCGGATCTCGTCGACGGCCGAATCGTCCGACATCAGCGCGTGATGGGCCCCGACATCACGCGCGAGCGCGAGCTTCTCATCGGCGATGTCGAGAGCGATGACGGTTGCGGACGAGATCGCGCGCAGCAGCTGGATGCCGACGTGGCCCAGACCGCCGGTGCCGATGACGACGGCCGTCGAGCCGGCGACGAGCTTCTCCTTCGACGACATGATCGCGTGGTACGGCGTCAGGCCGGCGTCGGTCAGCGACACCGTCTCGACCGGATCGAGGTCGCCGATGGGCACGAGATGGCGTGCGTCGTCGACGATCACGTACTCGGCCATCGCCCCAGGCGAGCCGAGGCCCGGGGGCTGGATGCCGAGCTCCGCGGCCTTCGTGCAGTAGTTCTCCGCACCCCGTGCGCAGGCGTGGCACTGCCCGCATCCCCACGGGCCGTAAATGGCGTACGAGGCTCCGAGCTCGATGCCCTCCACCCCTTCGCCGAGCTTCTCGGCCACGCCCACACCTTCGTGCCCGAGCGTGAGCGGCAGGCCGTACACGTACTGCTCGGCCGGAAGGCCCATGATGAACCAGTCGGAATGGCACAGACCGGCGGCGGTGACCTTCAGGCGGATCTGGCCGGGCCCGGGTTCCGGCGTATCGATGTCGACGAGCTCCGGTCCTCGGCCGATCGTGCGGTACTGGATGGCCTTCATCGTGCAACCTCCTGATCGAGCTGCGGCCGCGGGGGCGACCGCATGCTCGTCCAGCATCCTTCATCCGCGGGTCGATCGAAAGCCCGCCGCCCCGGGTATATTCCCGCCCCGCGTCAGCGGAAGAAGACGAACGACAGCATGCCGAGGAAGTGCGGCAGAAGCGTCACGCCGAACACGACGACGATGATCACGAGCGCCACCCACGAGAAGCCCTTGCGCAGGCGGCGGCCCTGCGGGGCGACGCCTGCGGGCGGCCGCAACGTCCCTGCGGGCGGGGCGAAGGGCAGAGCCGCGGGTGAAGTCGGGGGCGGTGGCAGCCGGGTCGCCGGATGCTGCGCCGCGGAGTGCTGCGCGGATCGCAGCCGGTCATCCCGCCAGCGCGCCCACTGGTCGAATTTGCCGAGCAGTGCGCCGACCGTGCCGAACAGCCACGCCCAAGTGCTCACGTCGGTGGTCGACACCGGCCGGCGCAAGTACAGGAACAGCCAGTCATCGACGATCTCGACGTCGAGCTGCGCGGCGTGGTCGATGAATCTCGCCATGATGTCGGGGGTGAACAGGTAGAGCGCGTCGGCCTCGTACCCGCTCGGGCAGTACAGCGTGAAGTGCTGGTCGAAGTCGCCCTCGAGCGAGAGCCGCTGGTCCTTCGAGAACGTCGCCGGCAGGTTCGACCCGAGCGAGTTGTTGCCCAGCGCGTCGAGCACGATGTTGGGCAGCGGCACGTCGAGCTTCACGGCGACATACCCCCAGCTGTGGGTGGTCTTGCTCTTCCCCGACCCGGTCGTGTAGCGGTAGTTGCCGAACTCGACGAAGCGGGGATGCTGCCCGCGCACGAGGTCCGACGCCACCCGCGAGTGTCCCCGATGGAAGATCATGCCCGGAAGCGGCGGGTCGGCCACGATGCGACGGAACGTCATCGCGTTCGCTTCGGCGAACCGTGCGATCCGGTAGGTGCTCTCGCGTGTCCGACGGCGCGAGGAGACGAACAGCGGGATGCCCACCGCGGCGATGACGACCGGCAGCAGCGCCGGCAGCGAGAACAGCGCACCGACCCCCGCCTCCCCGGACGCCATTCCGGCGATCAGCGCGAACAGCGTGAACCCGATGGTCGGAAGGAATATGAGTCCGAAGACCACCGCGAAGATCACGCCGACGACGATCTGCGACCCGGAGGTCGGGTCCTGCCCCTTGACCGCGTGCCAGAACGCGTTCACCGCGCGCGGGTCGACCGGTTCCGTCAGCGGACGCGTCTCGAACGGGTGGTGCTGCGCCGGCGCCGGATTCATTCGTCCACGGTACCTGCCATGATCGATGGGTGAATCAGACCCGAACCCTGCCCACTCTCGACGGCCGCACGTTCAAGATGGTGTCGTCGACGACCTCGGTCGTCGACCATGACGCCCCGAGCGTGTTCCACTACTTCGAGCAGGACGGTGCGATCTGGGGCGACTACACCGGTGACACCGTCACGATCGGCCGTTTCGTGGGAACCCGCACCGGCGACACCATCTGGGTGTCGTTCGTGCACGTGCTGGCAGCGACGGGCGAGGTCGTGACCGGCGACGGCGAGAGCGAGATCGAGGTCGACGACGACGGGATGCTGCGGCTGGTCGAGCACTACGAGATGCACGGCGCCCCTCAGCTCAGCGTCTGCGTCGAGACCGCCGCAGCCTGATCCGGACGTCGCGGTCACCGCGGCGGCAGCGCTCCGCGCCCGGGCGTCGCCGGCGTCCACTGAGTCATGCCCAGGGGCACGTCGAGGTTGCGCTCGGGCAGATCGGGAGGAAGCACGAACGGTCGGCGGATCACCTCGTCGAGCACGACGACGCTGACCACCGTGCGCACCTCGGGAAGCTGGGCGATCACTCCCGTCGAGAACTCGTGCACGCCGCTGACATCCGTTGCCCGGACCAGAAGCATCGCGTCATGCTCACCGGTCGTCACCGCGCAGTACTCGATGTCGGGCATCTCGGCGATCTGCGCGCGGAACGACGCCCACGCCTGTGGATACACCGTCACGAAGATCATCGCCCCGATCGAGAGCCCGGCCTTGGCGGGGTCGACCCGCGCACTGAAACCCGTGATCACACCATCGGCCATCAGAGCCTCGACCCGGGTGTACGCGTTGGCTCGCGAGATGCCCACTTTCTCGGCCAGCGCGGCGATCGAGATGCGCCCGTTCTCGCGAAGCAGATCGAGGATCCGATACGAGACCGGATCGAGAGCGGCGGCACTTCGTCCAGAACCGTGGTCTTGTTCAGCGTCAGCGCTGGACATTCTGCACCCCAATCTCCATCGTTCGGACATGCTTCGTCTTTATGACGCGATGTCATTGGACAGATCGTCGCACATCATGGGAATCTGATCACGGTCGTCCACCGTTGGATGCCCAGGACTCCCGATCCACCCTGCCAATGGAGGTACCCATGCTGTCGACGCTGCGCACGCCGGCAATCGCCCTCGGAGCGGTCGCGCTCCTCGCCCTGACCGGATGCTCGGGAGGAAACTCTGCGAACAGCAACGGCGGGGCGAAGTCCGGTGGTTCCCTGGTCATCGACACCGCGTTCTCGGTCGAGACCGCCGACCCCGGGCACACCTACGACCCGACCGGCAACATGCTCGCCAAGGCGATGTACGAGACGCTCGTCGACTTCAAGGGCTCGGACGTCTCGACCCCGATCCCCGGCCTCGCGTCGTGGGAGGCCAACGACTCCGCCACCGAGTTCACCTTCACGCTCGAAGACGGCCGCGTCTTCTCGGACGGCACCCCGATCGAGGCGAAGGACGTCGTCTTCTCGCTGCAGCGCATCCAGGGCATGGCCGACGCCAAGCCCAACTTCCTCCTCTCCGGCGTCACCATCACGGAGGTCGACGAGAAGACGATCCTCTTCACCACCGAGACGCCCCTGCTGCAGCTGCCCGCCATCCTCGCCAACCCCGCTCTCGGCATCGTCAACGCCGACGTGGTGATGAAGAACGGCGGCAGCACCGACGGCTCCGACTCCGCGCAGAAGTACTTCGACGGTGCCTCCGCAGGTTCCGGCCCCTTCGTGCTCGACACCCTCGACCTCAGCTCGCAGATCGTGCTGAAGAAGAACGACGAGTACAACGGCGACGAGAAGCCGGCCTACGACCGCGTCGTCATCCGCAACGTCTCCGAGAGCGCCACCCAGCTCGCCAACCTCAAGGGCGGCGACTCGATGGTCGCCATGGACCTGAACGGCGACCAGGTCAGCGGTCTCGGTGACGGTCTCGACGTCGACTCGGTGCCGTCCGGGCAGACCATCTTCCTGCTGCTGAACCAGTCGACCGGCGTCGCCGGCGACCTGGCCAACGTGAAGCTCGCCGAAGGCATCCGGTACGCACTCGACTACCCGGCTCTGCTCGAGCTCGCCGGCGCCGGTGCCGAGCAGGCCACCGGCGTGATCCCGCCCGGATTCGAGGGCGCCCTCGACAAGGGTGTCACCCAGGACCTCGGCAAGGCGAAGGCGGCCTTCGACGCGGCCGGCTACACCGGTCAGACGCTGAAGCTGCAGTTCCCGAACGACTACCCCGTCGGCGGTGTGGAGTTCACGCCGCTCGCCGAGCGCATCCAGGCGCAGCTGAAGGACGCCGGCGTCACGGTCGAGCTCGCCCCCGCACCGTTCGCCACCGAGCTCGACGCGTACGTGAACGGCACCGAGGGCTTCGGCCTCTGGTTCTGGGGCCCGGACTACGCCGACTCCGCGAACTTCCTGCCCTTCGGTCCCGGTCTGAAGGTCGGTCTGCGTGCGGGCTGGGAGCAGTCGGCCAACCCCGAGATCGCCGCCATCGCCGCGGATGCCGCCAGCGCGACCGACCCCGACGAGCGCACCGCCGCGTTCACGAAATTCGCCGAGACGATGCAGGCGAGCGGCCCGTTCGTTCCTCTGATCGTGCCCGGACGCAACATCGCGACCTCCGACAAGGTCGACGGCGCTGTCTACAACTCCGTGTGGGAGATGGACATCGCCGAGATCACGCCCGCCGGCTGAACGGATCGACCGTGATGACGACAGTGGCTGTGCAGACACAGGCGCAGCGCAAGAAGTCGCCCCTGGCGGGGTACCTGCTGCGCCGGGCCGGCACCTCGGTGCTGCTGCTGATCGGCGTCACGGTCGTGACGTTCCTGCTCACCAACCTGGTTCCCGGAGACCCCGTCTCCGCGGCACTGGGTGAGGGGGCCTCTCAGAACCCCGCGACGCGCGAAGCCTTCATCAAGGCGCAGGGACTCGACCAGCCCCTGTTCGTGCAGTACTTCATCTACATGGGCAAGCTGCTGCGCGGCGACCTCGGCACCTCCCTCGTCACCGGGCAGCCCGTGACCGCGGATCTCGCCACTGCCGTGCCCGCCACGATCGAGATCGCGCTGTGCGCGATCGTCCTGAGCCTCGCGGTCAGCCTCGTGCTCGGCACGCTCGCCGCGTACCGGCGCGGCATGGTCACAGACCAGATCGTGCGTGTGGTCACCCTGATCGGGCTCAGCGTGCCGACCTTCTGGCTGGCGCTCGTGAGCTTCTACGTGTTCTTCCTCAACCTGCGCATCGCCCCGGGGTCCGGTCGCGTCTCGCCGTCGATCATCCCGCCGCCCCGGGTGACCGGGCTGTACACGATCGACTATCTGCTGAACGGCGACGGCGTGGGCTGGGCCGACGCCATGGCGCACCTGGCGCTGCCGGTGATGGTGCTGTCACTGGTGACGATCGGTCTGCTGACCCGGTTCATCCGCACGTCTGTGCTCGAGGTGCTCGACAGCGACTATGTCCGGGCGGCTCGCGCGAAGGGCCTGCCGGCCATGCGCGTGGTGCTCGACTACGTGCTGCGTGGAGCGGCTCTGCCGGTGCTGACCGTGGTCGGCGTCGCCTTCGGCTCACTGCTCTCGGGCACCGTGCTCGTCGAGTCGGTGTTCGCCTGGCCGGGCCTCGGCACGTACGCCTACAACTCGGCGGCCAACCTCGACCTGCCCGGAATCATGGGCGTCGGCCTCATCGTCGGCGTCATCTACCTGGTCATCAACTTCATCGTCGACCTGCTGTACGGCGTACTCGACCCGAGAGTGAGGATCGCATGAGCTCTCGCGCACCCCGCATGCCCGGGCGGCTCAGGCTGCGCTGGCCGCGTGCCTGGCGCACCCCCCTGGGCGTCATCGGCACCGTCGTCGCCGCCGCGTGGATCCTCGTCGCCTTCACCGCGCAGTGGTGGGTGCCGTTCGAGCCGAACGCGCAGGTTCTGCCGCGCCTGCAGACCCCCGGCGTCGACACGCTGCTGGGCACCGACGGCAACGGGCGCGACATCTTCTCGCGCCTCATGACCGGCGCCACCGTCACCATCCCGCTGGCGCTCACCCTCGTCGTCGCCGCCCTCGTCATCGGCGCCGTGATCGGCGCGCTCGCGGGGTACTTCGGCGGATGGGTCGACGAGACGCTCATGCGCATCACCGACCTGTTCATGGCGTTCCCGACCGTGATCCTCGCGATGGTCGTCGCCGCGTCGCTCGGCCCGTCACTGTTCAACGCGGTGATCGCCGCGGTGGTCGTGTCATGGCCGCAGTACTCGCGCGTCACTCGCAGCATCGTGCTGTCGCTGCGCAACCAGAACTACGTGATCGCCGGTCGCCTCCTCGGCCACTCGCCGGCACGCACGCTCGTGGTCGACATCCTCCCCAACGTCGCCGGCCCGCTGCTGGTGCTCGCGACGCTCGACATCGGTGCGGCGATCCTGCTGCTGTCGGGTCTGTCATTCCTCGGTCTGGGCGCGCAGCCGCCCACGGCCGAATGGGGATCGATGATCTCGGCCGCGATGCAGAACTTCGACGCGTGGTGGCTCGGAGTCTTCCCCGGCCTCGCCATCCTCACGGTCGTGCTCGCGTTCAACTTCCTCGGCGACGCGCTGCGCGACATCCTCGACCCGACCGCCGAGGTGACGCACGAGAAGCAGACCGAACTGGTCGCATCGAGCGGAGGCGGCGCATGAGCATCCTCGACATCCGCGACCTCACGGTCGACATCGGACGCCCTCTCGTGAAGGGCCTCTCGGTGCAGCTCGACGCCGGGCGCATCCACGGGCTCGCCGGAGAATCCGGGTCGGGCAAGACGCTGACCGCCATGGCCGTGCTGGGCCTGCTTCCGCGTCACGCACGGACCGGCGGCTCCATCCGGCTGGGCGACACCGAACTGCTCAGCCTGGGCCGGCGCGCGATGAACCGCATCCGCGGTCGGCGCATCGCCATGGTGTTCCAGGACCCTTCGTCTTCGCTGCACCCGCAGATACCGGTCGGGCGTCAGCTGACCGACCACATGCGCGTGCACCTCGGGCTGCGCGCCGCGGCCGCCCGCCAGCGCGCCGTCGAGCTGCTCGAACGCGTGCAGGTGCCGAACCCGGAAGATGCGCTGCGCCGCTACCCGCACCAGTTCTCGGGCGGTCAGAGGCAGCGCATCGCGATCGCGTGCGCTCTCGCGTGCGATCCCGAGGTGCTGCTCGCCGACGAGCCGACGACAGCGCTCGACGTGACCGTGCAGGCCGGCATCCTCACGCTGCTGCGAGAACTGGCAGACGAGCGGCAGATCGCCGTCCTGCTCGTCACGCACGACCTCGGGGTGATGAGCGCGATCGCCGACGTCGTCACCGTGATGAAGGACGGCAGGGTCGTCGAGCACGCCGATCGAGAGACGCTGTTCCGCGACCCGCAGCACGAGTACACCAGGCAGCTGCTCGCCGCCCTGCCGGGTTCACGCATCGAAGGAGTCGACGATCATGGCGCATGAGACCGTCCTCGACGCTCAGGGCATCGTCGTCCGCTACCCCGGCAACCCGCCCGTCGTCGCGGTCGACGACGTGTCGCTTCAGGTGCATGCCGGTGAGACCGTCGCTCTCGTCGGAGAATCCGGCAGCGGCAAGTCGAGCCTCGCCCGCGCCGCCGTCGGCATCGAGAAGCTCGCGGGCGGCACGGCCCGCTTCCTCGACGGCGAGGTGACGCCGCTGCGGGTGCGCCGGCGCCCGAAGCACCTCACCGGCATCCAGATGGTGTTCCAGGATCCATCGACCTCGCTCAACCCCCGTCGCCGGATCGGCGACCAGGTCGCCGACGGCATCGCCACCGCGCGAGCGCGCGGTACGGAGGGCTCGACGGTCGAGGAGTGGCTCGAGAAGGTCGGTCTGCCCACAGCATCCGTCTCGAAGTTCCCCCACCAGTTCTCGGGCGGTCAGAAGCAGCGCATCGCGATCGCGCGGGCGCTCGCCGCTCGCCCGCAGCTGCTCGTCGCCGACGAGCCGATCTCGGCTCTCGACGCGTCGACACAGACCAGCGTGGCCGCGCTCATGCGCGATCTCGTCAAAGAGGCGGGTGCCGGGATGCTGTTCATCTCGCACGACCTCGCCGTCGTGCAGCGCATCGCCGACCGGACGTTCGTGATGTTCGGCGGCCGCGTGCTCGAATCCGGGCCGACCG
Source organism: Microbacterium sp. NPDC055521 (assembly GCF_053619695.1). NCBI lineage: Bacteria > Bacillati > Actinomycetota > Actinomycetes > Micrococcales > Microbacteriaceae > Microbacterium > Microbacterium sp. NPDC055521. Next base: position 272,930 of record NZ_JBSHJX010000003.1, read on the forward strand.
CGCAGCTCTGGGCCGACCCGCAGCACCCGTACACGCAGGCGCTGCTCGCGGCGATCCCCGAGCCCGACGGCGCAGGCCGCATCCCGGCGGCACCGTCCGCCGCCGAGCGGGCGATATGGGCCGACGTGCCCGCCATCCAGCGCTGACGACGTCACCCGCTGTTCACCGGGCGGACCGACGCCCGTAAGAGCGGCCAGGCACGATGACGCCGTGCCCGCACCGTCGATGACCGTGATCGTCCCCGCGAAGGACGCCGGCAGGTTCATCGGCACGGCTCTCGAGACCCTCGTCCGCCAGTTCCCCGACGATCACGCGCTGAAGCTCGTCGCGATCGACGACGGCTCGAGCGATGACACCGGGGTGATCATGCGCCGGTACGCCGAGCGGTTCGCGCATGCCGAGGTGATTCGCAACGGCACCCCCAGAGGGCTCGCCACCGCCCGCAATCAGGGCCTGGCGTACGTCGAGGGCGACTCCTTCTGCTTCCTCGACGGTGATGACTGGATGCAGCCCGGCCGGTTGCCTGCCCTGCAGCGCGCACTGCGCGCCCTCGGCTGCGACTTCGTGCGCACCGATCACGTCACGGTTCAGGGAGCGGAGCGGCGGCTCGTGCGCGCCCCGTTCACCCATCGCGGGATCGTCGTCGATCCGCGCGAGGCGATCCTGCCCGTCGAGGACCGCACGATGGTCGACTATCCGTTCGCGTGGGCGGGTCTGCTGCACCGCCGGATGCTCGACAGCGGCGTCGCCGCGTTCAGCAATGGTCTGTTCACCGCCGAGGACCGCCCCTGGATCTGGCGGCTGCACCTGCACGCGCGGTCGTTCGCCGTCGTCGACGCCCCGCACCTGCTGTACCGCCGGGGTCTCTCCGACTCGCTCTCCAAGACGCTCGATCGGCGCCAGTTGCACTTCTCCAGGGCTCTGAGCGAGGTGCTCGATCTCGTCGAGGCGGATCGGGATGCCGATCAGCTGCTGCCCAAGGCGGTGTTCAGCGTGCTCGCGCTCAGTTCGCATCACCTCGTGCGCGCTCGCCGCATGCAGCCTGCCGTGCGGAGAGAGCTGCGTGCCGGCATCCGGGATCTCATCGCTCGCCTGCCTCGCGACCAGGCGCGGACGGCGAGCGACCGCATCGGCGGCTCCCGTAGGCGGGTGCTCGCGCGGGTGCTCCGGGACGCGGATCACGCATGAGCGGGACGATTCAGCTGTTCGCCCTGCACAGCGCCTACGGGCTGATGACGGCAGTCGCCGCCATTGATGCAGGGCTGCTGGGAGATGACGATGTCGAGCGCATCCTCGTGCCGATGAGCACCGCCGCGGTGCCCGAGACCGCACCCGATCTCGAGAGCGTGCCCCGGCTGGCCCCGCTGCGCGCGCGATTCGACCGCATCGAGCCGCTGAACCCACTGCTCGATCCGCTGCACCCGACCACCTGGCACCCCGGTGAGCAGGAACTGCCGATGCTTGAGCGGCTGCTCAGGCGTACGTGGGCACTCCACGACGCCCGGCTCGAGCTGTTCGTGCAGTCGCCGCAGGTCGCACCGGCGCGCACGCTGATGGCGCTGTTCTCGCAGGCGCAGCTGAATGTCATCGGCGACGGGCTCATGACGTACTCGCCGATCCGCAGCGCCATGCCACGGCAGGTCACCGAGCGCGTCGCCCGCGTCGTGCACCCCGATGTCGTGCCGGGCGTCGTACCGCTCGTCTTCGCCGAGACCGGCGCGATCCCGGTGCCGGTCGACCCTGCGGATCACGGGCGGGTGCTGTGCGAGGTGGGGCAGGCGCAGCCGGATGCCGCTCTGGACGCCCTCGTGTCGCCCGACGTCCCGACGGCACTGGTCATCGGGCAGTACCTGTCGGCTCTCGGGCTGATGAGCCAGGACGACGAGACGTCATTGCAGACGCGGATGATCGACCGGGCGGCGGATGCCGGCGCGCAGCGCGTCGTGTTCAAACCGCACCCCTCCGCGCCGCCTGCGTTCTCGGATGCGCTCGGGCAGCGGGCATCCGCTCGAGGGGTCGCCTTCGCCACCTACGCCGGCGACCAGCCGGCGGAGTACGTCGCGCACCGCCTGGGGGCAGCGGCGGTCATCGCCGGGTTCTCGACCGCTCTGCCGACAGCGCGAACGGTGTTCGGGATCCCCGGACACGCCGTGGGATCCGACACGGTGCTCGCACGACTCACACCGTACGAGAACAGCAACCGAGTGCCCGCCGCCATCGTCGACGCCCTCGAGCGCGGCGTCGCGACGGATGAGCTGCAGGGCATCGTCGACGCCGTCGGATACGCCATGCAGCCCCACATCGTCGGGCATCTTCGGCCGCGCGCGATCGCGGCGCTGGCGGCCATGACCGGCCGCGACCGTGAGCGATACGTGCCATCCGACCGACTGCGCGCCCTCGACCTGCCCGGTGCGCCCGCGCGGGGTCGGTGGCAGCGGCCGGGTGGCCAGGCCGGGGGAGTCGGGCGCTGGGAGGAGCTGCAGCTCACCGCAGCGGGCGCGAAGCGCCGCGCCCGCAGAGTCTGGAAGGCGGCAACCGGCCGATGACCGAGAACGAGCTCACTGTCGCGATCATCCCCGCGCGCGGCGGGTCGAAGGGCGTGCCGGGTAAGAACCTGCGGCGGGTCGGCGGGATATCGCTGGTCGAACGCGCGGTTCGCGCTGCTGTCGAGGCTCGAGGCGTGGACCTGGTGGTCGTCAGCACCGACGATGCCGAGATCGCACGCGTCGCCGCCGCGGCGGGTGCGCGGGTCATCACGCGCCCAGCCGATCTGTCGAGCGACACCGCGACGTCCGAGAGCGCGGTGCTGCACGCCCTCGACGCGCTCGCCGCCGACGGCGTCCTGGTCGGCACCGTGGTCTTCGTGCAGGCGACGTCCCCCTTCATCCCGAGCGAGGGCATCGCCGAGGCCGCCGCGCACATCGCGACCGACCGCTACGACAGCGTTTTCTCCGCTCACGAGACCTATGGCTTCCTCTGGCGACGGGATGCCGATCAGCTGGCCACCGCGGTCAACCACGACGCCTCGAACAGGCCGCGCCGGCAGGACCGCGAGCCGCACCACCTCGAGACCGGGGCGTTCTACGCCTTCACCGCCGATGGCTTCCGCACGGCGGGTCACCGGTTCTTCGGCCGCATCGGCATCGTCGACGTGCCCGAGACCTCCGCCATCGAGATCGACGACGAGCACCAGCTCGCCGTCGCAGACGCTCTCGCGGCGCTCGACCCCGCACCGGATGCCCCGATCCCGGCATCCGTGCTCGTCACCGACTTCGACGGGGTGCACACCGACGACACGGCCACGGTCGACACCGAGGGCCGCGAGTCGGTGCGGGTGAGCCGGGAAGACGGTATGGGCGTCTCGCGGCTGCGCCGCGCGGGTATCCCGATGCTCATCCTCTCCACCGAACTGAACCCCGTCGTCGCTCGTCGGGCTGAGAAGCTGCAGGTGCCGGTGCTGCACGGCATCGAAGACAAGACCGCCGCTCTGGAGTCGTGGGCCGCCGAGAACGGCATCGCGCTCGCCGACATCGCCTACGTCGGCAACGACGTGAACGACCTCGCCGCCCTCGACATCGTCGGCTGGCCGATCGCCGTGGCGAACGCCCACCCCGCCGTGAGGGCGGCCGCGCGCGTCGTCCTGACTCGTCGCGGTGGCGAGGGAGCGGTGCGCGAGGTTGCCGAGCGCATGCTCGCCGCGCGCTGATTCCCGCCGCCCCGGTTCGCCGTACGAGCGTCGGCAGCCGGTCACCGGCTCGACGCCGCAGGTTCACCCGAGCCGCGTAGACCGGGAGGACACGACCGGAAACGGAGGGTCCTCATGACCGTCACCATCGCAGACCGCGTGATCGGCGGGGGCCGTCCCACGTACGTCATCGCCGAGATCGGCCTGAATCACAACGGCGATGTCGAGATCGCCAAGCAGCTCATCGACGTGGCCCGCGCCGCCGGCGCCGACGCCGTGAAGTTCCAGAAGCGCACTCCGGAGATCGCCACTCCCGAGCACATGCGCGACGTGTCCCGCGAGACGCCCTGGGGCACCATGAGCTACCTCGACTACCGCCGCAGGGTCGAGTTCGACCGCGAGCAGTACATCGAGATCGGCGACTACGCGACGATGGCAGGCCTGCACTGGTTCGCCTCGCCGTGGGATGTGCCGAGCGTCGAGTTCCTCGAGGACCTGAACGTGGTCGCCCACAAGGTGGCATCCGCCAGCCTCACCGACACCGAGCTGCTGCAGGCGCTGCGCGCGACCGGCAAGCCCGTCATCCTCTCCACCGGCATGTCGACGATCGAGCAGATCGACCGGGCGCTCGACACGCTGGGCACCGACCGCACCATCCTCATGCACGCCACCTCGACGTATCCGATGGAGTCGGGTGAGGCGAACCTGAAGATGATCGCCACGCTGCGCGACCGCTACGCGGGCGTGCCGGTCGGCTACTCCGGCCATGAGCGCGGCCTGCAGATCTCGCTCGCCGCCGTCGCGCTCGGCGCAGTGGGGGTCGAGCGCCACGTCACACTCGACCGCGCCATGTGGGGCTCGGATCACGCCGCGTCCCTCGAACCGGCGGGTCTCGAGCGCCTGGTTCGCGACATCCGCGTCATCGAGGAAGCACTCGGTGACGGAGTCAAGCGCGTCTATCCGGGCGAGCTCGCTCCCATGGCCAAGCTGCGTCGCGTCGGGGCATGACTTTCCCCGGCAGCCGGCCGCCCCGCCTGCGGGTGGTCGCCATCGGCGACGCCGACTCGTTCGTGAAGTGGGCCGCCCACCTCATCGACCAGGTAGACGACATCAGTCAGCACCTGCTGCTGGTGCACACGCCGCTGGTCGTGAGCGATGCGCAGCGGGATGCCGCGGTCGCCGGCACCCGCTTCGCTGACCACCCCGCGTCGATCACGCGGATCGCCTTCGACGACGCCGCCGACTGGCTCGCCAGAGACACTCCCGACGTCGTCGTGCTCGCGGGTCGCGCCCCGTTCGTGCGTCTGCTCGGACGCGAGATCGACCGGCTCACCCGCCGTCCTGTCGTGGTCAGCGGTCTGCCGGGTATGTCGATCCCAGCGCTGCGCGGCGCACTCGAGTATCGCCGGCACTGCGACCTCGTCGTGGTGCACTCGCACCGCGAGGTCACCGCGTACACGCGCCTCGGCCGTGCCCTCGGCGCCACGGTGCCCGTGGGGCTCGCGACGTTTCCGTTCGCGAAGCCGGCTCGGGTGGCGAGCACAGGCACCGACCTCGTGTTCGCCGCGCAGGCGCTCGTGCCGGGTGATCGTGCCGAGCGGCGCCGCATCGCCGAGGTCCTGCGCCTCGCGGCGGTGGCCGACCCGTCGCGCCGCGTCGTCGTCAAGCTGCGCTCGCGGCCAGGTGAAGTCGAAGCGCATCAGGAGCGCGACGGCTACACCGACCTGCTCGAGAACGCCCCCGAGAACCTCGTCTTCTCGTTCGCGCCGATGGCCGAGGCACTGGCCACTGCCGAAGGCCTGGTCACGGTGAGTTCGACGGCGGCCGTGGAGGCGCTGGCCGCGGGCGTCCCGGTGATCGCACTCGACGACTTCGGCATCCGGCCCGACCTGCTCAACCGCGTCTTCGACCGCAGCGGGCTGCTCGGCGGCGGAGACGACGTGGTGGCGCGGCGCTTCCGGCATCCGGACCCGCAGTGGGCGGCGGCCAACTACTTCCACGATTCGCGCGATTCGCGATGGTGGGAGCAGGTGCGCGCGCTGGTCGCGCAGCGACGCCGCGGCGCCCTGCCCGCGCGCACGGTGCCATTGCCGCGCGGCGGTGCCCTGCACGCAGCGTGGCACCGCCGGATGGTGCTCGGCGACGCCGACCGCACACCGTCGGGACGCATCGCGGCCGTGCTGGTGACGCCGGCGATCGCAGCGCTGGCCGCGCTGAAGCGCCGCCGTAGCCGAGCGGCTGTTCCGGATGCCCTGGCAGCGGACTTCACGCTCGCGCCGAGCCCGCTCGCAGAGCCGGTGCGACGACGGTCGGAAGCATCCGCGTCGATCCGGTAGACTGCTGTGGTTGTCTGCCCGTCGGCATCCATTCGGGAAGCCGCGACAGACGACGTGCTACACACCCTCCTGCTTCCGGGAAAGTCCCGGGAGCCGTTCTAGTCCGAAGGAGGTGGGTAAGTGACGCACCAGTACGAGCTCATGGTCATTCTGACCCCCGAGCTGGACGAGCGCCAGGTTGCCCCCAACCTCGACAAGTTCCTGAAGGTCATCACCAACGATGGTGGCTCGATTGACAAGGTCGACGTCTGGGGCAAGCGTCGTTTCGCCTACGAGATCAACAAGAAGAACGAGGGCATCTACGCCGTCGTCAACTTCACCGCGACCAGCCAGGCCACGGACGAACTCGACCGTCAGCTGAAGCTGAGCGAGCTCGTGTTCCGCACCAAGGTCCTGCGTGCCGAAGAGGCACAGGCCATGGTCGCCGCCGAGGCCAAGCGCGCCGCCGACAAGGCTGCCCGCAAGCCCAAGGTCGCAAAGGCCTAGGGAACATGGCCGGCGAAACCGTCATCACCGTGGTGGGCAACCTCACCGCAGATCCTGAGCTGCGCTACACGCAGAACGGTCTGCCGGTGGCGAACTTCACCATCGCCTCGACCCCGCGCACGTTCGACCGTCAGGCCAACGAGTGGAAGGACGGCGAAGCGCTGTTCCTCCGCGCGTCGGTGTGGCGCGAGTTCGCCGAGCACGTGGCGGGTTCGCTGACGAAGGGCATGCGCGTCATCGCGCAGGGCCGTCTGCGTCAGCGCTCCTACCAGGACCGCGAAGGCAACCAGCGCACCTCGATCGAGCTGGAGGTTGACGAGATCGGTCCGTCGCTGCGATACGCGACGGCACAGGTCACGCGGGCCGCATCCAACGGCGGCGGTGGACAGTCGCGTCCGCAGCAGCAGCAGCAGCAGGTCTCGGACGAGCCGTGGTCGACGCCCGGCTCCTCGAGCGCTGACGCCTGGAGCACTCCGGGCAGCTTCGGCGACGACACCCCGTTCTGAATTCCGGATGCTCCGGCATCCGATCTCATCTCTTAAGGAAGAAACATGGCTGGAAAGTCGAGCGGCGATCGCCGCAAGCCGCGGAAGGGTGGCAAGCCCACCGCTCCCGCGAAGTCCATCCGCGTTGGCGTCATCGACTACAAGGATGTCGCGACGCTTCGCAAGTTCATCTCGGAGCGCGGCAAGATCCGCGCCCGTCGTATCACCGGAGTCTCGGTGCAGGAGCAGCGTCTGATCGCCAAGGCGATCAAGAACGCTCGCGAGATGGCCCTGCTGCCCTACGCCGGCGCTGGCCGCTGAGGGGTACCGACATGGCAAAGCTGATTCTCACGAACGAGGTCGCCGGGCTGGGTAGCGCCGGTGACGTCATCGAGGTCAAGAACGGGTACGCCCGCAACTACCTCGTCCCCAAGGGCTACGCCGTGGCGTGGACCCGTGGTGGCCAGAAGCAGGTCGAGTCGATCCAGGCAGCCCGCAAGGCCCGCCAGATCCACGACCTCGACGAGGCGACCGCACTCAAGAACAAGCTCGAGGGCACCAAGGTGCGTCTGGCCGTCAAGGCCGGCGCCGAGGGGCGCCTGTTCGGCTCGGTGAAGACCGCCGACGTGGCCGACGCTGTCGCCGCCGAGGGCCTCGGCTCGATCGACAAGCGCAAGGTGCACTTCGCCGCTCCGGTCAAGACGACGGGCGAGCACGAGGCGACGGTTCGTCTGCACGACGACGTCACCGCCGTGATCACCCTTCAGGTCATCGCCGCGAAGTAATCTCGCTGCACCAGAAGGCCCCCGACATCTCCGGATGCCCGGGGGCCTTCTGCGTGCCTGGCGGTCTGTGTGCGCGTCGGGGTTGCGGTGCGAGGTCAAGAACGCACGCTTTGCGGCGCGTCTGTGTACGTTTCCGACCTCGGCAGGTCGGGCGGGACGGATGCCGGCGGGCACGCCCCTGCGGCGGATGCGACCTCACGAGTCGCATCCGCCGCAAGGGCAGAGGTCAGATCGCTGCGCGGGCGCGGCGGACCAGCGCTCCGCCGATGAGCAGCATCAGACCTGCGAACAGCGCGAGGACCGGAGCCAACTCACCGCCACCGGTCGCGGCCAGCGCGGGGGCACCGGTCGCTGCGGCCGACATCGCCGAAACCCGCGGCGACGCGACAAGAGCCGCAGTAGCGATGCCGAGGTCTGTCACCTGGTCGGTTCCGGGCTCGGTGCCGGGCTCGGCGCCAGGCTCGGTGCCCGGGTCGGTGCCCGGATCGGTTCCCGGGTCGGTGCCCGGGTCGGTTCCCGGGTCGGTGCCCGGTACCTCGACCGTGCTGTCGCCGATCAGCGAGATGCCGTTGCCGCCGATGGTGATCGGTGCGGTGATGGGTGCGAGCACCTGGGTGCCAGCGAGGATGCCGTCGCTTCCGCCGGTCGTGGCGTTGGTCGAGGGCGTCCGAGCCGGGGCTGAGGTGCCAGCTGGTCCCTGGGTGACTGCAGAGTCACCCAGGACTGCGATTGCGTTGCCGCCGATGGTGATCGGTGCGGTGATGGGTGCGAGCACCTGTGTGCCGCCGAGGATTCCGTCGCTTCCGCCGGTGGTGGCGTCGGTCCCGGGTGCCTCACTGGGTGCCGGGGTCTCGCCGGCGCCACCGGTGACGGCAGAGTCGCCCAGCGCCGAGATGCTGTTGCCGCTCACCGTGATCGGCGCGGTGACAGACACGAGGCCCTGCGTACCCGCCAGGATGCCGTCCACCCCCGAGGTCGCGGCCGCCGCGGGCGCCGGGGCCGGTGCAGCCGCCGGCGCAGCGGCATCCGTCTGAGCGGCGGATGAGCCGAGAACGCTCACGGCGTTCCCCGACACGGTCACCGGGGCGACCACGTCGACGACCGCCTGCGTGCCCGACGCCACGCCGCCGTCGCCGGTGGTCACGGGTGAGGAAGCCGGCGTGGAGGCCGGCGCGGAAGCCGCAGGCGCGGCGTTCGTCGTCATGCCGGTTGCGCTGCCGAGGACCGAGACGGCGTTTCCGACGATGTCGATGGGTGCAGTGACCGGCGCAAGGATCTGCGTTCCCGAGAGAAGACCTTCGTCTCCGTTCGTTTCGGCCGCGTTCGCGGCCGTGGCGCCGAGCAGCGAGACGCCGCCGGCGATGAGCGCGCCCCACATGGCGTGCTTGACGATAGTGCGCATGAGAATTACTCCTGATCTGTGCGAGATGAAGACCACGCGGTCGCGTGGTCCGGCGTGCCGATGGAGGATCGGCCGCCCTCTCGTCAGTCAGGAGATACGTCGGTGCTGCCCGCCGGAGAATCCGGCAGAGCCGCATCGGCGGGAATACCCGTCCGCGTCGAGGCCTCGAGGTCGAGGCGTGCGGAAGAAGGACTGTCAGAACTCGTGCCGGGTGAGGATCCGCTGCCGCTGGCAGCGGACCCGGGGCCCGCAACGCCCGGAACGGTCCCGGGCACACCGTTGCGATCGTCGGACGGCGCGGTCGGCTGAGCATGGGAATCTCGGGCGACTGTCGCGCCGCCGTCGCGAGATACGAGCACGCCGGACGCGGAGGACCGCGCCATGTACGCTGCGGCGGTCTCCGCCGCGACGGACACGACGGGCGCGGCTGCACTGTCCACGCCAGGGGCGGCTGCGGAGAGGTCGGCGTCGAGCGGAAGATCTAGCTCCGGCCGCACGGCACCATCGGTGTTCGGGATGCTCGGCTGCAGCCCGTCGACGACGGGATCCACCGTGCTGTCGATGACAGGTGGCACGACCTCGAGGACTCCGTCCACGCCCGTCGCGACTTCGTCGATGAGAGCGGTCGCGCCGAGTCCATCGACGAACGCGCCCACCACGGGAACGCTGCTGACAGCATCCGTGACCGGGGTGAGGATCGCACTGACCGGAGCCGATGCTGCGACATCCTCGACGGTCTGCGTCACGCTCGACACCGTGTCGGCGGTCTTCGCGACGACCTGCGCCGCAGGAATCCCGACGACGGGGACCGACGCCACGGTGGTCGTCGTCTTCGCGACGACCTTCTCGACGGTCGAGACCACGGGCGCGGCCACGTGCTCGACAGTCGAAGTCGCCACCTTCGCGACCGGCGTGACGACATCGCCCAGTGTGTCGCCGACGAGTGACGTGAGCCCCGACAGCGGCGTGGGGGATTCGTCATCCGCTCGAGCCTCACTGCCGCTGAGCACGGCGCTGAGAAGCGCCCAGACGAGCACGAAGAGCGCGCCCCAGAGGTACACCGCAGGTCTGCGGACCTCTATCGTCGCCACGTTCACGCTCACCCCCGTGCGATCTGAGAGAGATCTCCGATCGTGCCCAGGACGATACCCGACGACTTCGGAATCGTCCACCCCGTCGAAGCGGGCACGCTGCCCACTCGTCGCCGTGCGTTAGGTTCAGGACTCATGACCGCGCCCCTGCTCACCATGCCCGCTCCGCGAACGACGCCGCTCCGGGGCGGACCGGTTCTGAGCTGGGGCGTCGTCGCGCCAGGTGGCATCGCCGCCGACTTCGTGCATGCCCTGCACACGCACACCGACCAGCGCATGATCGCCGTAGCCTCGCGATCCGTGGAGCGCGCCCACGAGTTCGCCCGGCGAAACGGCATCCCCCGCGTGCACGACGACTATGCCGCCCTGTACGACGACGAGCAGGTGCAGATCGTCTACATCGCCGCCCCGCACAGCGAGCATCGGCGACTCGCCACCGACGCGATCGCCGCTGGCAAGCACGTGCTCATCGAGAAGCCGATCGGCCTCTCCGCCGACGAGGCGCGCGAGATCACCGCTGCTGCCCGCGACGCCGGTGTGTTCGCGATGGAGGCGATGTGGACTCGCTTCCTGCCGCAGACCGACGTCATGCTGCATCTGCACGAAGACGGCGTCATCGGCGATCCGCGCCTGGTCATCGCCGATCTCGGGTTCGCCGCCGACCAGAGCGCCGGTGGGAGACTGTTCGATCCGGCCCTCGGCGGCGGCGCGCTGCTCGACCTCGGTGTCTACCCGGTCTGGCTCAGCCACCTGTGGCTGGGCGCCCCGACTGCCGTCACGGCCCTCGGCACACGCACCGACTCGGGTGTCGACCAGCAGAGCGCGGTCGTGCTCGCGTACCCGTCGGGCGCTCAGGCTCTGCTGAGCACGAGCATCCGGGTGACATCGCCGGGCTCGGCGTCCATCTCGGGATCGGGCGGCACTGTGCAGATCGATCCGTCGTTCGTCTTTCCCGGAGGCTTCTCCGCGCTGCAGGGCGATGCTCGAGGGCGCTTCGTCGATCGCTCCGGCCTGCGCCACCGCGACGGCATGGCGTGGCAGGCCGCGGCCGTGGCACAGCACATCGACGACGGGCTCATCGAGTCGCCCCTGCATCCGCTGCAGACGTCGATCGAGATCATGACGACCATCGACGAGGCGCGTCGCCAGCTGGCGCCCACCCGCTGACGCCCCAGCGGGGGAGAAGGCGACCATGCATCGCGGTCGTGGGAGCGCGCCCACAAAGTTCTTGACACGACGCAAATCTCGGGCGTAACGTGAGCCGCGAAGGCTCTGGGAGCGCTCCCACGAAGTTCATGGGAGCGCTTGCATGGGCCGACCCGAAGCGCACACAAGGGAGTGACCGTGAAATCAGCACGAAGCAAGATCGCCGCATCCGTCGCCGGCGTCGCAGCCGTAACCCTCATCGCCACCGGATGCTCGAGCGGAGGTGGAGCCGAAGCGAGCGACGACGAGATCACCCTCTCGATCACCACCTTCGGCACGATGGGCGTCGACGCGAAGTACGCCGAGTACATGAAGCAGAACCCGAACATCAAGATCGAGGCGACAAACCTCGAGGGCGGTGGGGCCGCCCGCGACGACGCATACGCGAAGATCGCCGCCGGCACCGGTCTCAGCGACATCGTCGCGATCGAGGAGGGCTGGCTCGGCACGATCGCCGAGGTGTCCGACGCGTTCGTCGACCTGCGCGACTACGGCATCGAAGACGTCAAGGACTCCTGGCTCGACTGGAAGTACGAGCAGGGCACCACCGCCGACGGCAAGGTCCTCGGCGCCGGCCTCGACATCGGCCCGCAGGGCCTGTGCTACCGCGGCGACCTCTTCGAGGCCGCGGGCCTGCCCAGCGATCGCGAAGAGGTGGCTGCCTACTTCGGCGGCGAGGATGCCACATGGGACCGCTTCTTCGATGTCGGCAAGGAGTACGTCGACAAGTCCGGCAAGGCGTTCTACCACAGCCCGCGATTCTTCTGGAACTCCTTCGTCAACCAGCAGAAAGAGGGCTACTACAAGAAGGACGGCGAGACCCTCAACATCGAGGACAACGCGGTGCTGAAGGAGCACTTCGCCAAGATCGTCGAGGCCGAGAAGGCCGGGCTCGGCGCAGGCCTTCCGGGGTGGGAGGTCGGACCCGAGGCCAAGGCAGGCGACTTCGCCGTGTACATGTGCCCGAGCTGGATGCTCGGAATCGTGCAGGGCTACTACGACGAGGGCACCACCGACAGCGGCTGGGACTTCGCGAACGTGCTCCCCGGTGGCGCAGCCAACTGGGGCGGTGCATTCCTCGGCGTCGCAGAATCGTCCGAGCACAAGGAGGAGGCGGCGAAGCTCGCGCTCTGGCTCGCATCGCCCGAGCAGCAGGCATCCGCTTTCGAGAAGGCGGGGCCGTACCCCAGCACGATGGAGGGCCAGAAGCTGGTCGCCGACACCACCAGCCCGTTCTTCAACGACGCTCCGATCGGCCAGATCTTCGCCGAGCGCTCCAAGGGCGTCGTAGCGCAGGTCAAGGGACCTGAGGACTCCAACATCCAGGACAACGTCTTCGGACCGATCTTCGACCGCGTCAGTCAGGGCGAGGTCACCGATCCCGACAAGGCCTGGGATGCCGCCATGGAACTGCTCGCTCAGATCCCCAGCTGACTGCACGGGCGGCTCGACGCATGCCGTCGGGCCGCCCGAGCATCCACCCCGCACTCGATCTCGCGATTGGTTCAACGATGAGCAGCACAACCGGCAGAGCCGCCCGCACGGAACTCACGTTCCGGCAGAAGGTCAGTCGTTTCGACCACACCTTCTCCCCGTACCTCTACATCGCGCCGTTCTTCATCCTCTTCGCGCTGATCGGCGTCTTCCCCATCGCCTACACCTTCAACGTGTCGCTCTACGATTGGCATCTGCTCAAGGGTCAGGGCGACTTCGTCGGGCTGCAGAACTACGTCGACGTGCTGACCGACCCGTTCTTCTGGAACGCCTTCGGCAACACGTTCAGCATCTTCCTGCTCTCCGCCATCCCGCAGCTCGTGATCGCGACGGTGGTCGCCGCGTTGCTGAACCAGGCCATCCGTGGCCGCACCTTCTGGCGCATGAGCATCCTGCTGCCCTACATCGTCGCGCCGGTCGCGGTGACGGTGATCTTCCTGCAGGTCTTCAACCAGTACCACGGCCCCGTCGCCGGGCTCCTCGAGCTGCTCGGCCTCGACCCGATCCGCTGGGCGTTCGACGTCTTCCCGTCGCACGTCGCGATCGCGAGCATGGTCAACTGGCGCTGGACCGGATACAACGCTCTGCTGCTGCTCGCAGCCATGCAGGCGGTGCCACGAGACATGTACGAGTCGGCCACCATCGACGGAGCCAGCAAGCTCCGGCAGTTCTGGTCGATCACCATCCCGCTGATCCGTCCGACGCTGATCTTCGTGGTCATCACGGCCACCATCGGCGGGCTGCAGATCTTCACCGAGCCGAAGCTCTTCGACGGCCGCACCTACGGCGGCAGCGACCGGCAGTTCCAGACGATCGTGCTCTACCTGTACCAGCTCGGCTTCCCCATGCGCGACTTCGGCCGCGCATCCGCGACCGCGTGGATCCTCTTCCTCGTCATCATGCTCGTCGGACTGCTCAGCTTCATGATCACCCGAGCGGTTCGCACCGCCGATGAGAAGACCTCGAAGGCGCGCAAGAAGCGAGTCCCGTCTCGAACGCAGACGCCGGTTCCGGCTCACACCCAGCAGGGAGCATCATGACCGCCCTTCTCACCCCCGCAGCGGCGCCGGAGACGGATGCCGGAGCAGAACGCCGCACGGTGGCATCCGAACGCCGCGCTCGCCGGGTGCGCGCCTACGAGCGCCCGGGGATGCTGACCTACGCCCTGCTCATCGCGTACTTCGCCGGATCGGCGTTCCCGCTGTGGTGGTCGTTCGTCATCTCCTCCCGGCAGTCGTCCGACACCAACCTCGTGCCGCCGGCGGTCGTACCCGGACCGAACTTCGTCTCCCACGCGGCCGAGGTGTTCGAGACGGTCCCGTTCCTGCTCTCGCTGGTCAACAGCGCGGTGATCTCGGGTGCGATCACGATCTCCGTCGTCTTCTTCTCGACCCTCGCCGGGTACGCGTTCGCCAAGCTGCGCTTCCGCGGGCGCAATGGACTGCTGGTGGCGGTCATCGCCACCATGGCCGTTCCGACCCAGCTGGGCATCATCCCGCTGTTCATGCTGATGGCCGAGTGGCGCTGGATCGGCACCCTGCAGGCCGTCATCGTCCCCGGGATGGTCACCGCGTTCGGGGTGTTCTTCATGCGCCAGTACCTGGTCGACGTGATCCCCGACGAGCTCATCGAAGCCGCACGCGTCGACGGCGCGAGCATGTGGGGTACGTTCTGGCACGTCGCCCTGCCGGCCGCGCGCCCCGCGATGGCCGTGCTCGGGCTCTTCAGCTTCATGGCCGCCTGGACCGACTACCTGTGGCCGCTGCTGGCGTTGAGCCCACGAAATCCCAGCGTGCAGACCGCGCTGGCGGCGCTGAGCGCGGCCGGGGGACAGAATCCCGACAATGCGCTGGTGCTGGCCGGAGCAGTGCTGTCGGTCATCCCCCTCCTCATCCTCTTCGTCGTCGCGGGTCGTCAGCTCGTGACCGGGATCATGCAAGGTGCAGTGAAAGGCTGATATGACCATCGAGATGCAGGCGCACACCAGAGACAGCCCCGACTACCGGGACGCCGGACTCGACTTTCCCGCCGACTTCCTGATCGGCGCGGCCACGGCGGCGTATCAGATCGAGGGTGCCGCCACCGCAGACGGTCGCGGGCCCTCCATCTGGGACACGTTCAGCGCCACGCCGGGCAAGGTGGTCGACGGTGACACGGGCGACGTCGCCGTCGATCACTACAACCGGCTCGAATCCGACCTCGACCTCATGGCCGGCCTGGGCATCGAGGCCTATCGCTTCTCGATCTCATGGCCCCGCATCCAGCCGACGGGATCCGGGCCGGTGAACGAGGCGGGTCTCGCCTTCTACGGCCGTCTCGTCGACGGTCTGATCGCCCGCGGCATCCGTCCGATCGCCACTCTCTATCACTGGGACCTGCCGCAGGCGCTCGAGGATGCCGGCGGATGGACCAACCGCGAGACGGCTTACCGTTTCGCGGAGTACACCCGTCACCTCGCCGATGCGCTCGGCGATCGCGTGCCCGTCTGGACGACCCTGAACGAGCCGTGGTGCAGCGCGTTCCTCGGTTACGGTTCGGGTGCGCACGCCCCCGGCCGCACCGACGGCGCCGCAGCGCTTCAAGCCATGCACCATCTGAATCTGGCGCACGGTCTCGCGGTGCGGGTGCTGCGGGAGGTCGCGCCGCACGCAGAGGTGTCGGTGACGCTGAACTTCCATGTCGTCCGGGGTGCAGACGGCCAGGACTCCGAGGCCGTGCGGCGCATCGACGCCCTCGCGAACCGGTCGTTCACGCACCCCATGCTCGTCGGCGGCTACCCCGCCGATCTGATCGCGGACACCGCACAGGTCACCGACTGGCTGTTCGTGCGGCCCGGGGACGCCGAGATCATCCGGCAGCCGATCGACTTCCTCGGCGTCAACTACTACTCCACGACGCGGGTGCGGATGTGGGACGGCGTCGCCCCGCGCGAGCGGGCCGACGGACACAAGGACGTCGGCGGCTCGGCCTGGCCGGGCAGCGACGTCGTCGAGTTCCTGACGCAGGACGGCCCGTACACGGCGATGGGGTGGAACATCGCGCCCGACGGGCTCGAGGAGCTGCTGCTCACGCTCAGTCGCGAGCATCCGGGTCTTCCTCTCGTCATCACCGAGAACGGCGCCGCCTTCGACGACGAGCGCATCGACGATCGAGTGCACGACGACGCCAGGCTCGACTACCTGCGCCGTCACTTCACGGCGGCGCACCGCGCTCTGCAGCAGGGCGTGGACCTTCGCGGGTACCTCGTCTGGTCGCTGCTCGACAACTTCGAGTGGGGCTACGGGTACAGCAAGCGGTTCGGCATCGTGCACGTCGACTACGACACGCAGAAGCGCACGGTGAAGGACAGCGGACTGTGGCTGGCGCGGCTCATCGAGGAGCACCGGATCCCGGAGTGAGACGCCGCGCGTGCGTGGCGTACGGTGAAGAGGCCACCCTCGACCGCGAGGAGCCCACGATCGCGCGGGATGCGCAGCAGGAGACGAAGAGTGACGACGAGAGCGTCTCGCAGCGCGCAGCCCTGGGTCCCGACCCTCGAGGAGGTCGCGGCGCTGGCCGGAGTGTCGAGCTCGACCGCATCGCGGGTGATCAACGGGTCGCCGCGGGTCACCGAGAACACGGTCGCCCGGGTGAACGCGGCGATCGCCAAGGTCGGGTACGTGCCCAATCGTGCCGCCCGGAGCCTGGCTCGCCGCAGCACTCAGACCGTCGCCATGGTGATTCCGGAGCGTACAGCCGAATTCTTCGCAGACCCGTACTTCGCCGAGGTGATCCAGGGGGCCGCGATGTACGCGTCGTCGACCGAATACTCCCTCACCCTGCTGATCGAGTCGGAGAAGGATCCGGAGAAGACCCACCAGCTGCTCCGCCGCGGCAACGTGGACGGCGCGCTGATCCTCTCGCATCACAGTGCCTCCTCGTCGTATCGCGAGCTGGCGCGCACGCTGCCGGTCGTCTTCGGAGTGCGCCCGTCGGGAGAGACGGGCGACGAGATCCACGTCGTCGATGTCGACAACACCGCCGTCGGCTCGCTCGCGACCCAGCACCTCATCGATCGCGGCCGACGGCGGATCGCCACGATCAGCGGGCCTCTCGACACGTCGGCAGGTCAGGAGCGGCTGCAAGGCTGGCGCGACGCACTCGCGGCTGCCGGCATCGCAGAGGCCGGCAGTGAAGAGGGCGACTACACCCCGACCGGGGGAGCAGCAGCCGCACGTCGGCTGGTCGATGCGGGAGTGGAGATGGATGCCCTGTTCGTCGCGTCAGCGCAGATGGCAGCCGGTGCGCTGGGCGTGCTCAAAGAGCGGGGCATCAGCGTTCCGCATGACGTCGCCGTCGCCACCGTCGACAACAACGTGTTCTCGACGAGCGCGTCTCCGCAGCTCACGACGGTCGATCTGCACACCGCTGCGAAGGGGGCGGCGATGATGGCGACGATCGTGCGTCTGATCCGCGGAGAGCAGCTCGTGGCGGACTCGACGCTCCCTCTTGACCTCGTGATCCGCGAGTCGACCGGCTCGTGACGCGTCGCGGCGCGCCCGGGTGGGATCGCACTTGACTTTCCCCAGGTTCTGCACATCGGGCCTTCCGGTGGGCCAACCTTCAATCTCACGTTGAGGCGGAAATTCGTCCACAGGGTGGGGAACCGAAGAACTGCTGATCAGCAGGCAGAAAAATCGACGAACTCGAAACTCTCCACCGAGTTGTCCACACCCGTTCTGCACAGACACTCCGGAGTTCTTCGCACACTCTCCACACACTTATCCACAGGCGCGGTTGCATGGGGATAACCCGCCTTCTAGCTTGAGGGAGACCGGATGTCGGTGGCGCGTGTTCTGCTTGTGCCCGAGGCCGACTGCCCGCCGGTCTCAAGTGCCGGTGACGAGCGTCCAGTCGTGCCGGCCGGGAGGAGCACGGTGTCGATCGCAGATATCTCGAACGAGCGTCTGGGTAGTTCTCGCGCGCCCGAGCGCACCCCACCGCACGACCTTCTCGCCGAGCAGAGCGCCCTCGGCGGCATGCTGCTGTCGAAGGACGCCGTCGCCGATGTGATCGAGATGCTCAAGGGCGCCGACTTCTACGTGCCCAAGCACGAGCTGATCTTCGAGGCGATCCTTTCGCTGTACTCGCACGGCGAGCCCACCGACGTGGTGGCCGTGACCGACGAGCTGATCAAGACCGGTGAGCTGGGGCGCGCCGGCGGCGCCGACTACCTGCACACGCTCACCTCGATCGTTCCGACCGCGGCGAACGCCGGGTACTACGCGGGAATCGTGGCGGAGCGCGCGATCCTCCGGCGCCTCGTCGACGCGGGAACCCGCATCGTGCAGCTCGGCTACGCCGGGGAGGGTGACGCCGCCGACATCGTCAACAACGCCCAGGCCGAGATCTACTCGGTGACCGGCTCCGAGACGGCAGAAGACTACGTACCGCTCACGATCGCCGTCGACGCTGCTGTCGAAGAGATCGAGGCGGCCAACGGCCGCGACGGCACGATGACCGGCATCCCGACCGGATTCCGTGAGCTCGACGAGCTGACCAACGGTCTGCACGGCGGACAGATGATCGTCGTCGCCGCGAGACCCGCTATGGGCAAGGCGCTGGCGCTCGACACCCGGCTGCCCACCCCGACCGGGTGGACCACGATGGGTGAAGTGCAGATCGGCGACGAGCTGTACGACGCGCACGGTCGCCCCACACGGGTGGTCGCGGCGACGGATGTCATGGTCGAGCGTCCTTGCTACGAGGTCGAGTTCTCAGACGGGTCTGTCATCGTGGCCGATGCACAGCACCAGTGGGTGACCGAGACGCGCGCGACGCGTCGCTCGCCGGCGGGCGGATCGGTCACGGTCACCACCGAGCAGATCCGTGAAACGCTCACCGTCGGGGCGGACGCGCGGGCCAATCACTCGGTGCAGAACGCAGCCGCGCTGCGCGCCCCGGATGCTGCATTGCCCATCCCTCCGTACGTGCTGGGGGCCTGGCTCGGCGACGGGCACAGCGACGGTGCGCGCATGACGAGTGAGACTGCGGAGATCCCCGAGCTCATCGCGGCCACCGGCATCCGTACCGAGGCGCGTGGCAACATGCTCTACGCACTGAAGCTCCCCACCCAGACGATCGTGCGCGACTGCGAGGTCTGCGGCGTTCCGTTCACTGCTCGTCACCCGCACGTGCGCACCTGCGGCCGCACCTGCGGACCGAAGAACAAGGGCGCTCACCCCGAACGCCTGAGCTGCCCTGACTGCGGTTCGCCGTTCTCGGGGGAGGCGCAGCGCTGCGCGGACTGCTATCGCGACCACGGCTCGTTCACCGCCCTGCTCCGCGGGCTCGGCGTGATCGGAGACAAGCATGTGCCCGCACAGTATCTGCGCGCCTCCGTCAGCCAGCGCCGCGAGCTGCTCGCCGGTCTGATGGATACCGACGGCACAGTCGTCCGTGGCGCCGGCTCCTGCCAGTTCGCGGTGACGAACAAGCGGCTCGCCGACAGTGTGTACGAGCTGATCGTGAGCCTCGGATACAAGTGCGGGCGCACGTCCAAGCGAGTCGCCGGGCGCTCCGAGGCGTCGTCGACGTGTTACATCCTCAACTTCTCGACCGTCGACGACGTGTTCCGTCTGGAGCGCAAGCGCCGTCTGCACGAGCAGGAGCGGCCGGTCAGCATCGCCCGCATCGGCCGTCGCTACGTGAAGGCGGTGCGTCCGATCGCCAGCGTGCCGGTGCGATGCGTGCAGGTCGACAACGCCGAACACCTCTACCTCGCCGGTGAGTCGATGATCCCGACTCACAACTCGACGCTCGCCCTGGACTTCGCGCGCGCGGCAGCCATCGGCCACAACGAGCCGTCGATCTTCTTCTCGCTCGAGATGGGCAAGAGCGAGATCGCGATGCGCCTGCTCAGCGCCGAAGGCGCGATCCCGCTGCAGAACATGCGCAAGGGAACCCTCGACCCGCGCGACTGGACCACCGTCGCGGCCACTCGCGGACGGATCAACGACGCCCCGCTGTACATCGACGACAGCCCGAACATGACGCTCGTCGAGATCCGGGCCAAGTGCCGCCGGCTCAAGCAGCGCGAAGGCCTGCGCCTGGTCGTCATCGACTATCTGCAGCTGATGACGAGCGGCAAGCGCGTCGAGTCGCGTCAGCAGGAGGTCTCTGAGTTCTCGCGTGCGCTCAAGCTGCTCGCGAAAGAGCTGCAGGTGCCGGTGATCGCGCTGTCGCAGCTGAACCGTGGTGCCGAGCAGCGCTCCGACAAGAAGCCGGCGATCAGCGACCTTCGAGAGTCCGGCTCGATCGAGCAGGACGCCGACATGGTGATCCTGCTGCACCGCGAGGCCGCATACGACAAGGACATCCGTCCGGGCGAGGCAGACCTGATCGTCGCCAAGCACCGCAACGGACCCACCGCGACGATCACCGTCGCCTTCCAGGGCCACTACTCGCGGTTCAAGGACATGGCGCCCGGTGACTTCGGCGGAGGCGGCGGGGGCGGCGACTTCAACTGACCCCGGTGCTACTGGCACGCTGAACCTCGGGTACGCCAGGGTGCGCACCGCCTGCGGCGGCGCAGGCAGCGGCAGCGGCGTCGCCAGGAACGCCGGGTCATGACTGTCGATCATGCGGCTCATCGTGGCGCACGCCACTCCAGGGCACGAGCCGCCCTGCGTCGTCCGGCTCGCACGGCAGCTGTCGCGGACGACGTCAGTCGTTCTGCATCACCTGCGCGACGAGGGTCTCGGCGAGCCACGTCTCGAATCGGTCCGGGCTCCACCCCGAGGCGCCGACGAGTTCGCCGTACACGCCGGTCGCGCCGAGAGCGCGGAAGATCGCCTGCGCATCGTCGAGCGGGATGCTGAGGTCGTCGCGAACCGATGCGATCAGCTCATCCATGACGCGGTTGCGCCCACGCAGCTTGCCGTGCAGCAGCGCACGCGTGTCGGCGTCTTCATCGACGGCCGAGTCGAGGATCAGCGCGACGGCGAAGTCGGTCGCGTACAGGGTGGTGAGCCAGTGCGCCGCGCCACGCAGCCGCGACACGGCATCCGTCAGGGAGAGCACGTGGCGGGCGAGCGCTCGCGCGCCGGCGCGTTCGAGCCAGCGCTCGCAGATCAGGTTGAGGATCTCGCGCTTCGCGCCGAACGCCGCGTAGACCGTGCGCGTCGCGACGCCCGCGCGCGCGGCGATCGACTCCATGCTCGTGACGCTGTATCCCTCGCTGGCGAACAGCTCTCGCGCGGACTCGGCGATGCGCACCTTCGTCGCCTCGGCCTGCTGCTGCCGATAGGTCATCGTCTCGCTCTTGACACCGTCCGCCATCCCGACATACTATCCCTGCATTCAGCGCAGAACCGATGCAATGAATACAGACAAGATGCAAAGGAGTCCATCATGACTGGCACCACGACCGCGCGCGAGATGCTCGCCGTGGTCGAACGAATGCTCGTGGAGGGGTTCGCCGGCGGTCGCCTCGACGTCGCCGACGAACTCTGCTCGCCCGACCTGATCGAGCACCAGTTCGGGCTGACCGGCCGCGGAGCCGAGGCGATCGCGAAGATCCGCAATGGCATGAAGACCGTGCACGACGCCTTCCCCGACCTGCACTTCACGATCGGAGACTGGGCGATCGCGGGAGACACCATCTGGGTGCGGGCCGAAGCGACCGGCACGAACACCGGTCCGTTCATCGGCCCGCCGACCGGACGTCCGGTGCAGTTCACCGTGTACGACTCGGCCCGCGTCGTCGACGGCCGCATCGTGGAGCACTGGGGCGTGCCCGACCGGTTCGAGATCATGGTCCGCCTCGGACGGATCCCTGAACCGCAGGCCGCCTGACATTGATCTCAATGGATCGCACGTTCGTCGCTCCGGTCCGTCGGTGACCAGGGGTCGCTCGGGGTGGTTTACTTGCGCGATGGCAGCCACGGCGATGTTCCCGTTGGAGACGGTGCTCTTCCCGCACACGCCTCTCGCGCTGCGCGTCTTCGAGGAGCACTACCTGAAGATGCTCGGCGCGGCTCTCGAATCCCACGAGCCGTCGTTCGGGGTCGTGCTCATCGAACGCGGATCCGAGGCCGGGGGAGGGGACACCCGTTTCCGTACCGGCACGATGGCGCGGATCGTCGAGGTCGCCGCGACCGAGCGCGACATCGAGCTGCTCGTCGTCGGCGGGGAGCGCATCGAAGTGAGCGCCTGGTGGACCGACGAGGTCTACCCGACCGCCGAGGTGCACCCGATCGCCGAGCTGACCTGGGACCCTGCGCTCGCACCCCTGCGCGACGAAGCCGAGAAGCATGTGCGCCGCGTGCTCACCCGCGCGGCGCTGACCTCGGGGAGCCGGTGGGACCCGAACATCGAGATCTCCGACAACCCACTGGAGGCATCGTGGCAGCTCGCGGCGATCGCGCCGCTGGGGCCGATCGACCAGCTCGAACTGCTGCAGGCCACCTCGCTCGCCGGACTGCTTGCCCGCATCATCGACCTCACGCTCGAGGCCGAGCAGATCCTCACCGCGACGTTCGACGGCGGTGACGACAACGACGGCCCAGGGCTCACCGCCTGACCCGGCGCGTCACCACCCCATCGAGCCCGGTGCGCCCTTGAACGGGCCGCGGATGCGGGACGTGATCCAGCCGCCGTAGAAGCGACCCGGCTGCGGGGTGACCCGCTCGTCGCCCACGGTGCACGCATCCATGTCGCCGGCGTAGACCGCGACCCGCCCGGTCAGCGCCTCGAATCCGCGTGCAGGGTGCGGATAGGTCCACGCGGCTCCCGGCACGACACGGTCGCCGCCGCGCACGTCGAAGTACGCTGCTGCGCTTTTGAACTCGCAGAACGACGATCCGGATGACGGGACGAGCGCACCCTCGATGAACGAGTCGCTCGGCAGGTAGTAGCCCGGCGGATGGCTGGTCTCCAGCACCCGGACCGCATCGACGGTGTCGGCGATCAGCACGCCTCCCAGACGGATCGTGATCCGCTCGGTCACCGGCTCGATGCGCGGTGGCCGCGGGTACCCCCACACCGACTCCTCGCCCGCGCGGATGGGGTCGGGTACCGGCCGTCTCATACCGCGAGATTACTCTCCGCCTGCTGAAACGGCGCGGTCACACCCGCCCCGCGATGACCCGCGCGGTCGCCGCCGGATCGGGGCGGTGCATGATCGACTCGGGCACGATCACCAGCTCGGCGCCCTCGACCTCACCCGCGAGCCGGTCGGACGACGCGACGAGGAACGGGAAAGTCTGCGCGCCGCGCAGCACCGTCACCGGCACATCGACGTCGAGCAGAGCGGCATCCGGATGCCGATAGCGCAGCGTCAGCCGCGCGTCATACACGGTCGACTGCGCGAGTGGGGCGAGGGCGGCCAGCTGACCATTCGCGCGGCCCGCCTCCACCATCTCAGCGGGCAGCCCCACGGCGTCGCGCTGGAATGCCGCGACGGCGTCTTCGCGGTGCCCGGTGTCGACCAGTTCCTGCAGCCGTCGCGGCAGCTCCTCGCCCCACCCCTGCGCGTCGAAGTCGATCGGCGGCTCCGACAGGAACAGCGCACCGGTCGGCACCCCGCGCGAAGCGGCGAACAGCGCGAGGATCGCACCCGACGAGTGGCCGAGCACGGCATCCACCCCGCCGACCGCTCCGATGACGGCGGCCAGATCGTCGGCCTCGTCGGCCGGAGCCGACTCCCGGCGGTCGCCGCTCGCGCCGCGCGCCCGGCGATCCCAGGTGACCGCCCGGAACCCGGCTTCGGCCAGCGCTTCGGCCAGCGGCCCGGCATCCGCGGCGGTCGACAGCGCGCCGTTCACGACGACGACGGCCGGCCCCGCCCCGGTCGTCGCGTAGGAGATCTCGGTTCCGTCTGCGGAGGTCGCGATGCTCATGACGCCATGCAACCACTCCGGCGGTCCGAGCGCGACAGGTTCTCGCTGAGCGCTCCTCAGGCGACCTCCACGGCCGTGCTCTGCGCGGCCTCGGGTTCACGCGGCTTGCGCCGGGCCCACTTGGCCGGCAGGTTCTCGCCGTCCCACACCTGGATGATGCCCCACACGGCGGCGGTGGTCGGCACGGCCAGCACGGCCCCGACCAGGCCACTGAGAGCGGTGCCCACGGCCAGGGCGACGAGGATCACGAACGCGTGCAGCTTCATGGTGCGTCCCATCAGGAACGGCTGCAGCAGGTTGCCCTCCAGCTGGTTGACCAGCACGACCACCCCGACAACGAGCAGGGCGCTCACCCAGCCGTTGGCCACGAGGGCCACCAGCGCCGCGAGCACGCCGGCCAGCGTCGCACCGACGATGGGGATGAACGCCAGCAGGAACACGAGCACGGCGAGCGGGATCGCAAGCGGCACCTGCAGGATGAGCAGGCCGATGAGGATGCCGACGGCATCCACCAGCGCCACCGTCGCCGTCCCGCGCACGTACGACCCGAGCACGCCCACGGTCTTGTGGCCGATCCGGCGCACGCGGCGCTCGTTCTCGCCGTGGAACGGCCGCAGCAGGAACTCCCACATCTGCGGCCCGTCCTTGAGGAAGAAGAAGAGGATGGTGACCAGCAGCACGAACCCGGTCGCGAAGCTCGCCACCGCGCTGACTCCGGCGAGGGCGCCGGAGCCGAATTGGGAGCTCGTGACGAAGTCGGTGAGCGTCTTGGTCCACTCCTCGATCTGGTCGGGGGTGAACAGCTGGAACGGTAGCGTGTCGATCCAGTCGATGACATGGTCGATGCCCTGTTGCGCCTGCGCGTACAGGTCGTCCCACTGATCGCGGACCGCCCACACGATGAGCCAGCTCAGTCCACTGAGCACCGCGACGATCGTCAGCAGGGTGATGATCGTCGCCAGCAGATCCGGCACGTGGTGCCGGCGCAGCCAGTTCATGGCTGGGGCGAACGCGCACGCGAGGATGAGCGCGATCGCGAGGGGGATGGTGACCAGGGTGAGGTACTGGATGACGAACACGATGCCGGCCGCGACGGCGATCACCAGCAGGATCTGGACCGAGCGGATGCCGAGGCGTCCGAACGCGTCGGCCCACAGGCTCCACGGCGCGCGAGTCGCACGCGGCTCCACCGTCGTCTGATCGAGCTGGACACGGCGGGGACGATCGCTGCGGAACAGGTGCATGACGCGAGCCTAAGTGCCGCGCGTCACGCGCGGCGAGCGGTTGACCGCGCGGCGAGAACGCCGCACAATGCCCGGCCTATGCGCGGTCGCTGCCGGCGGGCAGGCCGATCCCGTCTCAGGACTCGGCGGGCTGCATGGGCAGGCGCGGTCCGTGGTTCCAGGCGAGGATCGCCGGCTGCTCGCGGGCGTACCCCAGCACCGACACCGATCCCGCGTCCAGCGAGATCGACGCGCCGAACCGGGGCGCCTGCCGCAGGAACACTGCGGTGAGGATGCGCAGGTAGTGGCCGTGCGCGACGAGGGCGACATCTCCGGATGCCATCGCCGGCAGCACCCTCGTCAGCACGCGGGATGCCCGAGCGGCGACCTCCTCGACCGTCTCGCCCGGCGTCTCGCCGCGGATCACTCCGTGCTCGAAGGTGGTCCAGTTGTAGCCCAGCTCCGCCCGGATCTCCTTCGTGGTGCGGCCCTCGTATCCGCCGTAGTCCCACTCCACCAGCAGCGGATCGATCGCCGCCGTCAGCCCGGCGAGCTCGGCCGTGCGGCGGGCGCGCTGCAGCGGCGAACTCAGCACGAGCCGGAAGTCGTAGCCCGTCACCAGCTCGCCCGCCGACCGGGCGAGCTCTTCGCCGTGCGGGGTGAGCGGGATGTCGGTCAGGCCGGTGTGCTTCCCGGTGCGCGACCACTCGGTCTCGCCGTGCCGCAGCAGCACGAGCTTGCCCTCCGGGGCGTCTGGGGCGGGGTGATCGGGCAGCGGGTCGGTGGCATCCACGCTCTCACCGTAACCCTCGCGGCCGCGTCCGGCGCGGGCATCCGATCCTCCGCGGGCTGTCAGGGGGAGAGCACGCCGGTGCTGTGCGTCAATCGGCTGCGCACGTCGAACGCCTCGTTGCCGCCGAGCACACGGGCTCCCGGAACCCCGCCGCGCAGCACCGTGCGCAGTGCGCTGCGGCGCACGACCACGACCGGCACGCCTCGCACAGAGCCCAGCGGCGTGACCGCGTCGTCGAGGTCGTCGTCGGGGAGGATGAGGATCGCGCCGCCGAAGCGCACGCGCGCAGCGCGCGCCACGATCCGCATGCGGGAGAGCAGGTCGCCGATCGGTGTGGCGCCGCCGACGTGGCCGCCGATGACCTCTCCCCGACGGAACCGCACGGGCCCGCCGAAATCCTCGGACATGAGTCCGTACAGCCCGGTCGGGCCCAGTACGACGTGGTCGAGCTTCGCGTCGTCGTCCTCGCCGGTGACGACGTCGTGCCAGGCGGTGAACCCGATGCCGAGCTCGTCGATGGCCGCGGCGGTGGCCTCCTCGGCCAGCGCGTCGGCCAGCATGCGCCGCGCCTCCCACGACGCGGCGCGCACGATGAGCGGGTCGTAGGCCTCGGCATCCGTCACCGCGTGAGCGAGCTGGTCGGCGAGAAGATCCCGGTAGCGGCGGCGGCGCCAGGCGCCCGCCTGGCCGTGCGAGCGGCCGCGCGGGCGGGTGCCGGTCGCGCCGGGAGCCGGCCGGCGCGCCGCCCAGGATGCCTCGCCCCGCCCCTGGTCGTAGGCGGCGCGCGCCGCCGGGGTGCCGACGAGTTCCCACGCCCGCTGCACCCGCACGAACACCGCGGCGTCGCCGCCGGTGTCGGGGTGCGTCTGGCGCAGTCGCAGGCGGTAGGCGCGGCGCAGCTCGTCGTCCGAGACGGTGGCGTCGACTCCGAGCAGCTCGTACGCGGATGCCGAGAGCGGGCCGTCGAAGGTCACCATCACACGGTAGACGCTTCTAGGCTGAAGGCATGACCAAGAGCACCATCTGGACCATCGTCGCCGTCGTCGTCTCGGTCGTCATCGCATTCTGGATCGTGAACGCCCTCTTCTCGCTGATCTGGCTCATCGCGAAACTCGCGATCGTCGCCGTCGTCGCGGTGATCGTCTTCGCGGTCATCCGCACGCTCATGGCCCGCTCCAGCGACGAGCGACGCTGAGGCTCAGCCCCGCAGGAACTCCAGCGCGGCCAGGCGGAACGCCTTCGAACCCGGCGCGTTGAAGTGGTGCCGACCGGGGATCTCGAAGAACGTCGCCTGCGCGGCCGCCTCGGCGAGCCGCCGCGACCCCTCGAGCACGCCGTCTCTGTCGCCGGTCGCGAACAGCACCGGCTGCTGCGGAGCGTGCGCGGGGTCGGGGTCGATCGAGCGCGAATCGCGCATGCCCTCGGCCAGCGCGAGCAGCGCGTGCATGTCGTTGCCGGCCACCCGCTCGGCCAGCGCGATGTAGTTCTGCGTCACGGGGTCCTCGACGGGCGTGCCGTCCATGGCGTACCGGCGCACCTGATCGGTGTCGAGCCGGTCGAGTGGGATGCCGTCGGGAACCCCGCCGAGCACCGCCCGTGGGATGCGGTCGCCGAGATCCAGCGCCACCTGCCACCCCACACGTGCGCCGAGGGAGTAACCCGCGTACAGCGCCTCGTCGAGGAGGAACGTGTCGAGCACGGCCTCGATGTCGCGGGCGAGGTTGCGCACCGTGTACCCGGCGGAGTCGTGCGGCTTCTGGCTCGCGCCGTGCCCGCGCTGGTCGATGCCGAGCACCCGGAAGCCCTCGCGCTCGAGCATGCGCACCCAGCCGGTGTGCACCCAGGTGTCGGCCGTGCTCGACGCGAACCCGTGCACGAGAACGACGGTGGGCCCGCTCTCGTCACCCCACGAGTACGTCGCGAGGGCGACGCCGTCGCCCACCTCGACGTATTGGGGCTCGGGCATCGTCGAGAGCGCGGAGAGGATGTCGACCACACCTCCATCATGCTCCTGCGCGGCGCGGTGAGCGCTGTTCTTCGAAGCCGCGTCTCAGCCCTCGGCCTGTGACGGATGGCCCGTCGTGTCGGGATCGGGCCGCGTCGGCGGGTCCTCCGGATCCTCGCCTTCGGCCTGACTGGGGTGATCGCCGCCGCCCGAGCGGCCGCTGGTGTCTGTCTCCTGCCTGCCCTCGTCGCGGGGTTCGAGGTCTTCGGTGCCGCGCTCATCGGCTGAGGCGTCGTCGTTCATCGCTCCTCCTTCATCATGTGCCGGTGACGATAGCCCGGGCATCCGGCGTGGCCCACCGGGTTGACAGGCTCAGCTGAACAGCGTCACGAGCTGACCCTCGACGCGTCGCGACGGGTCGACGACGACGCCCTCGTCGTACAGGTCGAACACGCGCGGATCGATGTAACTGGCGCGGGCGACGGCGGGAGTGTTGCCCAGGGCGGATGCCGCGACGCGCACGGCCTGGGCGGCAGCGCGCGAGCGCGCGGTCGCCGTCGGCTTCAGGCCGATCCGGGCCAGGGCGACGGCCGCCGAGATGGTGCCGTGCAGGGTGCGGAAGTCCTTCGCCGTGAAGTCTCCGCCGGTGCGGAGTCTGACGTCGTCGTTGATGTCGGCCGCGCGAAGCGGATGCCAGGCGGCGGTGTGCGCGGTGCCGTCCTGCCAGCTCAGCAGCAGCGAGCGACCGCCGCGGCGCTTCAGCCCGGCGATGAGCACGGCGAGGTCGGCGTCGTCGATCTCGGATTCCCAGGGCTGGCCGCTCTTGCCGGGAAAGCGCAGCTCCACGACCCGGCCGCCGCGCACCCGGGCGTGCGACCCGCGCAGGGTGACCAGTCCGATGCTGCCGTGCGCTCTCGCATACTGTTCCGAGCCGACACGCAGCAGGGCCGAGTCGAGCATCCGGAATGCACCCGCGAGCAACCGCGGCCGACCGAACCCGTCGGTGCGCAGGTCGCGGGTCACGCCGCCCCGGGCGGCGGGAAGCACGTCGGCGAGCTGCAGCATGCGATCGAACTTCTCGCGCGCCATCCGCTCGTGCCAGGCCGGATGGTAGATGTACTGGCGCCGGCCGGCGGCATCGACCCCGGTCGCGAGGATGTGCCCGTTCGCGTAGGGGCACAGCCACACGTCGCTCCACGCGGGCGGCACGACGAGCTCGCGCAGCCGCGCTAGCGTGCCGGGGTCGTCGACCGCCGCCCCGTCGGCCGCGAGGAACCGGTACCCCCGACCATGACGCACGCGGCGGATGCCGGGGGCGTGCGGATCGCTTCGACGCAGGCGGGTCATGCATCCGGACTACCCAACCGGAGCAGCCGCGGGCAAGCCCCTGGCGGCGCGCGACGGAAAGGAATACATCTGTCCCTGTCGACCTGGTCGAAACGATTCGATAGACTGTTGGACGCGGCGCCGTGACGATCCACGGTGCCGCCGTCTTTTTGCCGGCATCCCTCGTCCCCCGGATCATCATGGCCACCACCCTCATCACCGGCCGCCCTTGGCGCGTCATCCTGCTCTTCTCCGTGCCCCTGCTCATCGGCAACGTCGTGCAGCAGCTCTACCAGTTCGTCGACACGATCGTCGTCGGACGCCAGCTCGGCGTCGACTCGCTGGCGGCGGTCGGCGCGACCGGCAGCCTGATCTTCCTCATCATCGGGTTCGCGTGGGGTCTCGCCAGCGGCTTCGCGATCCCCACCGCGCAGGCGTTCGGTGCGGGGGACGCCCGAGGCGTGAGCCGCTCGGTCGCGACGGGCACTCTGCTCACCGCCGTCACCAGCCTGATCCTGACCGTGCTCGGGCCGCTCATCGCGCGCCCGTTCCTCGAGCTGCTGCAGACCCCACCCGAGCTGCTCGCCGAGGCGACGACCTTCACGCAGGTGACGTTCATCGGCGGCAGCACGATCATGTTCTTCAACTACCTGGCGGCCATCATCCGCGCGATCGGCGACTCGACGACGCCGCTGGTGTTCCTCACCATCTCGTGCGGGTTGAACGTCGCCCTCGTGATTCTCATGGTCGGACCGCTGGGCTGGGGCGTCGCCGGGGCAGCGCTGGCCACGGTGATCGCGCAGGCCGTCTCGGTGCTGCTCTGCCTCGGATACCTGTTGCGCAAGCTGCCCGTGCTGCACGTGCACCGCGATGACTGGAAGGTGCGCCGCGCCGACGCGCTCGAGCACCTGCGGCTCGGTCTGCCGATGGGATTCCAGGCCTCCATCATCGCGATCGGCGCCCTCGCCGTGCAGGTGGCGCTGAACACGCTCGGCGCCGATGCGGTCGCCGCGTACACCGCGGCATCCCGCATCGACGGACTCGCCGTCGCCCTTCTCGCCTCGCTGGGACTCGCGTCGTCGATGTACGCCGCGCAGAACCTGGGCGCTCGCCGCCCCGACCGCATCCGCCGGGGCACGATCCAGGCGCTGTGGATGGCGATCGCCACGTCGGTGCTGCTCGGCGTGATCATGATCGCGTTCGGCGCCTCGGTGGTGCGGCTGTTCGTCGGCGACGGATCCGAACGGGTCGTCGATCTCGCCCACCAGATGCTCATCATCAACGGCGTGAGCTACGCGGCCCTCGGCGTGCTGTTCGTGCTGCGCGGCGTGCTGCAGGGCGTCGGCCGGGTCGCCATCCCCACCATCACCGGCGTCGTCGAGCTGGTCGCGCGCGTGATCGCTGCCGTCGCGCTGGGCGCGGTCTGGGACTTCGCGGGCGTCGCGCTCAGCAATCCACTCGCGTGGATCGGGGCGGTCGTGATTCTCGTGCCGGCCTACCTCTCCGCGCATCGGTCCTTCAGCCGCATGCCGGTCGAGCCGATCGAGACGACCCTCACGACGCCCATCCCGGTGATCGGTCCGACGGAGGGATCGCGGATGGTGGACGCCGTGTTCACCGCCCCCGCGCCCGTCGTCGTGGGCCGGTTGAGCGCCCTGCGTCTTCCCCGGAGGGGGCGGCGGACGCGCTGAGCGATCGGCTGCGGGAGATGTGCGCGAGTCATCCGCCAGGATGATGCCGAATCGTTCCCCTGGCCGATGCACGAACGCGATCTTCGCGCGTAACGTGGCTGGCACGAGCACGCTGCGATGCGGCGTGCGGGTGACCGGGGGGTCGGGGAAATGTCCAGTCTTGCCATGGCCAACACGTTGGCAGAAGTGCTCGTGCCGATCGGCAGTGCGGGTGCGGTTCTCGCCGTCGTCTGCGCGCTCGTGACCGCCTTCGCGCTCGTGCGCGGCGCGGCGGGGCTGGCCGGGGGCGGTGTGGGCGTCTGGATCCTGGGCGCGATGCTGAGCCTGTGCGCATCGTTCGCCACGGTGTGGACGCCGGTCTTCGTGTCGTTGGGCGCGCTCGCGGCAGCCTTCGTGGTCGGAGGCCTCGGGCGGACTCTGCTGCGCGGCATCCGCCGCTCGCGCACCGAGACGGCAGTCGCGGCGCCATCGGTCGAACCCGCAGCGGAGCCGGCGAAGGCGAGCGCACCGCGTACGACGGGACGCAGCGCACCCGCACGCCCCGTCGGCGATTCCATCCGCGTCGCCTCCTGACCTCCTGGCCCGTCGGGTACCGCTGGGGGGTTTCACTCGCGTGGCCGGGCGTGTCTTTGTGGATTGTGAACAGAAACTGAGTGTCACCAAGTGGGGAACTTGGTGTCGGGGTTCAAGGTACCGTCGCGGCTGAGCATCCGCCCATACGCTCACCGAGGGCGACGAGGCCCCCCGACCCTGGAGTGCTCAATGACGAGTGGTACCCCTCACGCGCACGGAATCGGCATGCGCGTCTTCGTGATCGTGCTCAGCATCATGCTGGCCGCGATGGTGTTCCTGTATTTCGCGACGACCGGCCGTATCGCCGCCGGTGCCGCCGAGCTTGCCGACGGATCGTCGGCCGCGCACGACGGCTCGACGCAGCTGGCGACCGGGGCGAGCACGCTCGCCGACGGCGCCGGTGAGCTTGCGGACGGCACGTCAGCCCTCGCGCAGGGGGCGACGGACGCGGATGCCGGCGCGACAAAGCTCAGCGAAGGAGCCGCGAGCGCCGCGACCGGCGCGCAGACCCTTGCCGACGGAGCCACCTCGCTGAGCGCCGGTGCCTCGAGCGCCGCGGTCGGAGCCGCCAAGCTCGACGCCGGCGCCTCGTCGGCTTACGGCGGTGCTCTCAAGCTCTCCGGCGGCGCGAGCAGCGCCTACGCCGGTGCCCAGAAGCTGGCGGGCGGTGCACAGGAACTGACATCGAAGTCCGCGGAGCTCGCGACGGGCGCGGCCGACGTGATGAACGGTGCCAGAACGCTGACCGCGGGCGCGAGCGAACTCGTTGCCGGAACCGCGGGCGCTCACACGATCGCGGGCGAGGTGCTCGGCGGGGCGAAGACGCTGAGCACCGAGCTCTCTAAAGGAGTGACAGGGGAGGTGACCGCGCTCGCGGACCCCGCGACGCTGACGGCGCTCACCGGCCTCGCGACCTCGGCGTCCGACAACTCCAAGACGCTCGCCGAGAAGCTCAAGGCGCTCTCGGACGCCAGTCCCGACGACGCCAACCTGAAGGCGCTCGCCGGCCTCGCGGTCGGTGTCAACCAGCAGGTGACCGCGATGTCGGGTCCGACCGTTGCGGCTCCCAAGCTCGCGAAGGGTCTGACCGACGCATCCGCTGGGGCCACCAGGGTCCTCGGCGGGGCGAACCTCCTGGTGAACGGCGGAGAGGTCACCCGCGATGGAACCACGATCCTGTGGCCGGGCACCGGCACTGTCGCGAAGGGCGCGTCTGAGCTGAAGGCCGGTGGAGACCGGCTCGTCGCCGGCACGTCCGCCGTCGCGTCCGGTGCCTCCCGGCTGTCGGCCGGCGCCGGAACACTCTCCGCGGGCGCAGGCGATCTGCGTGACGGCACGGGCAAGCTCTCGACCGGGGCGAACGATCTGACCACCGGACTCGGCACCCTGTCATCCGGGGCCGGCCAGCTGAACGTCGGCGCGCAGAACCTCAGCGCCGGAGCCGCCAAGCTCGACGCCGGTGCGGGAGACCTCGCCGCGGGAACGTCGACGCTCAGCACCGGGGCATCCGACCTCAGCGCCGGCGTCAGCAAGCTCTCCGACGGCGCCGCCGCGGTCGATGAGGGTACCGCGAAGCTGGCCGCGGGTGGTGGCGAGCTGTCCGGTGGAGCCGGAGACCTCCGCGACGGAAACGGCAAGCTTGCTGCGGGCTCCGTGCAGCTGGCCTCGGCCACCGCCGCCGCCGCCCCGTCGACGCTACCCTGGATGCTCGGGCTGGGACTCGTCGGGCTCATCGCCATCGGCTTCTGGGTCGGTCACCGCATCAGCCACCGTCGCACGGTCGCGGCCGGGTAGCGACCCGGGCCGGCCTCCACGGGCCGCGGCCGGAAGACGCTCATCCATGATGCGTCCGACGGCCGCGGCCCGTTCGCCTGCGCGATGGCCGCTCTAGGACGCCCCGCGCCGCGCTGCGGGGTCGATTGTGTACGGTTTTCCGCCGCGAAGCCGTACGAAACTGACCTCGGATGCCCGGAGCCCGGCCACGAAGTGCGGCCGGCGCTACTCGGCTTGAAGAGCCGCCAGGCTGGACACCCGTGGCTGCAGTTCGTCCAGCAGGATGATCGCGGCGAGCTGACGCTTCTCGGGATCAGCGAGTGCTCGCCGCCAAGAGCAGGTGGATGGAGAGAACTCGCCGCGGATCGCTCAGCGGCAGTCCGAGCCCCTGCGCCCGCCGCAACCGCTGTTGCAGCGTGTTCCGATGAAGTCCCAGCGCGGCCGCCGCCCCGGACACCGAACCCTGATGCGCGAGATACGCGGTGACGCTCGCGGTCAGCTGTGCGGCATCCGGCTCGGCGACGAAGCGGGGGTACGCGAGACCCAGCAACTGCTCGGCGAGCGAGGGTGGCAACAAGCGGGGTACGAGCTCGTCGTCGATGGCGTCGAACTCAAGAAACGGGCGCGTCGCGCTGGCAACCCGGGCCGTCAGCCACGCCTCGTGCACGCTGGCCGGAGCTTCCAGGCCACCTTCGTGCCTTCGGGAGGCTCCTACCCGGACTCCGAGGCGGTGCAGTGGCGCGAAGCCGGAGAGCGCGTGCATGGTCTCCGCGCCGTCGAGGGCGTCAGCGGACGCCGGTACGAATGCGAACCAGCCCTCGGTGAAGCGTGTGAGCGGGATCTCGCCGAACTCCGAGAGCCAAGCCTCGTGCACGGCGCTGGAGAGACGGGACGCATCATCTGAGAGCACGCAGACTCCGCGGTATTCGCCCTGGATCGGCCACGCCTGGTTCTCTACGGCGACTACCTCGGGGCCGTCGATCGTCGCCATGGGCGCCGCCCCCGTGAGCGCCGTCGCCGACAGGAGGGGGAGGGATGCGCGGATCGCGGCGAGGCGCGACTCGGCCAGCAGCGCCTTGACGGTGGGCGCGATGGCGCGCAAGAGCTGAGCGGCCGCATCGACCTGCGAGTGGTGCACCGTGGCCGTCAGCAGATCGCCGGTGGAGCCGGACGGGTCCACGGCCACGCGTACGCGATGGGATCCGGTGCCGGGCGCCGCGCCGTGGCCGGCGACGGGAGCCTCAGCCGCAGGGGAAGCGGCATGGAGTCCGCTCTCTGTCTCGACTCGCACGGCCGCGCCGGCCAGCTCGTCCGAAGTCAGGCGGAGCACGTCGTCGAGGCGGGGCTGGCGCGAGACGCGGTCGACGAATGCCTGGATCCTCGTGATGGCGCCTGCGCGTGACAAGCCGATCTGCTCGGCGAGCTCCAGCGCGAGCGGAACGATCTCGCTGCTGGTGCTCAGCAGGCTGATGCCGAGTCGTCTGGCGAGCTCGACGGCCCCACTCGTGGATGCTTGTGCCGGTACGACCAACGCGCACGCCCGTCGTTCCCATGCGTAGCGCAGCGCGGTCGAGATCGTCCAGCCGCCATGCGCGACCTCGGGCGTGAGGAGGATGACGGTGTCCGGCCCCACTGAGGCGATGCCATCGATGTCACTCACCACGACGAGGTCGCGCACCTGGTCGAGAGACGGGACGACATGCAGGAAGGTGAGGTCGGACGATTCGCGCTGCGCGACCAGCTCGGCGAGGCTCGGCGAGACAGCAGGTGGCGTCATGCTCGCCTCCCCTCGCGCCGCGAGACGGAGATGTCATGTGCCTCGGGGCCGACCAGCTGCAGGCCTTCCGGCGTGTACCAGCGGGCTGCACCGGGGAGGATCACGATGTCGAGCGTGTTCCCCACCCACAGATCTTCGAGGCTGGCGACACTCGCGGTGAGGGGGTCGAGCAGGGTGATGATGTCGGGCATCGCCCCTTCCACCACGCCGTCCACGAGCACCATGAGGAGCTCGTTCTGGATCTCGAGCTGCACGATCTTCCCCTGCTCCTCCTCGATGAGCACGACGCTCGAAGGGCGGTCCGGCTGGCTGGGAGAGGACGGGCGGGACAATCCCGCGACGTCGCTGACACGGGCGTGGATGATGCGAGAGACCCCCTCGTACCGTCGGAGCTGGTCGTATTTGCTGCTCGTCTCGTCGTCTGAGTCGAGTATTCTCCCGATGCGGAGCAGACGAGAGATGCTGCCCAGCAGGCCGTGCTGACGCAACTCCGAGGCGCGCATGGGATAGAGAGCCGTCGCGCTCCATCCGCCGAACTCCGAGGCGAGCGAGCGCACCAGCCGTTCGACTCGTAGCGGGTCTGTCACGTCCAGAACTGCGGACTCGCCCACGGGCCCCGTCGCCGCCACCGGTCCGGCAGGCAGGCCCGCGAGGGTGAACACCGACTGGTGCAGCAGCGGGAAGACGCGGCCTTGCGGGTCGGCGTCGATCACGGGCACGTCCACCTGCATCGCGGTGAGGACCGGCACGAGGGCGTTCACGTTCGCCCCCGCGAGCGGGATGATGCCATCTGCACGTTGCCCCAGTTCTCGCTCGAGCAGCCGCAGGCTGCGCACGAACTCGTCGCCTGCCGGGCGCAGATCGGAGAGCGGCAGGCCGTTGTTCACGAAGCCGAGGGTGACCACCAGCGCGTCGTCTTC
This sequence comes from Microbacterium sp. NPDC055521, assembly GCF_053619695.1. Lineage (NCBI taxonomy): Bacteria > Bacillati > Actinomycetota > Actinomycetes > Micrococcales > Microbacteriaceae > Microbacterium > Microbacterium sp. NPDC055521. The sequence continues at coordinate 308,801 of NZ_JBSHJX010000003.1, forward strand.
GAGATCTCGGACGTCACGGAGCTCAGCCGCCGCGTCGTGAGTGCGCATGTACCCGAGAGCGCGTTCGGTCTGCTCCGTGCACCAGAGTGGGTCTACGGCGCATGCGAGGAAGAGGGCTCCCTTGCGGATGTGCTGCAGGTCTTCGGCACTCAGTCGCATCGTGATCCCCCTCCCTGGGCGACGGCGTGGTCGCCGACGACGTGCGGCCGCGGAGAGTCGCGGGCGATCCCTCTCACCCGCACGGCGGCGACGTTCGCGGTCTCGTACGCGGTGGTCTCGACCCGAGACTCCACGATCCTGGTCTGAGACGGCGGAGCTCCTGCATCGATCAGACGAGCCGTCACTCGGGCCTCGCCGAGAGCCAGCTCTCTCGTCATCTCCTCGGGGTTGGCGATACGGATGAACCGATTGATCCACTCCGTGTGGAAGGTGCAGGCGGCGCCGAGTGCGCGCAGGTCGTACGCTACCCGCGACAGCGGTCCGGGAAGGGGTCCCGAAAGCTCGGCGTCCGCTTGCACGACCATCGCGAGAGGGCGTCGAGCGTTGAAGGGCGACCTGAGAAGGCCGGCTATGGTCGCAGGGTCCACAGGGTGGGTGTTCGCGGACTGTGTGGCGAGCCGACCGACGCGCGTACTGGCGGCGAACGGCGTCACCGCCGGTACCCCGTTGAGCATCTCGCCCGAGAGTAAGGCGCCGTCACGGCTGTAGATCAGCTGGCCGTCGGCGACACCCACGACTGCCGCCGCCCCGACGAGCTCGGCTGCTCGCCCCGACAAGAGCGAGTGCACGGGAGTGACTGCGAGCCGGGAGAGAGGCGCCCGGCCGCCGTCGTTCGTGGCCACGTAGAGCCTCGCACGTGGAACGGCCTCGCCGGCCACGAGAGCGAGTGTCGTGCCCAGGGCCTCCGCCTGCGGCAGCAGCGCCTGGTTCACCAGCGCTGTGCGCTCCCGAGTCGCGAAGGAACTGCTGTGAAACGAGCGAGAGCTCTCGACCTTGACGGTGAGGGGATAGCTGGAGAGCAGCTGCTCAGCCCGGACCTCATGCTGTGGATGTGCCAGTGACCCGACGCTCGTGATCACATAGCGTGTGGGTCCATCCCGGGACGCGGCCAGTGCTGCGAGGGATTCGAGATCGAGTCTCGCGAGCTCTTCTCCCAACGCATTGTGCCCGCCCCGTACATGCACGACATCCGCGCCCTCGAATGATCGCAGATCGGTGGCCAGCTCATGCTCCGCGTCGATCGGAGGCCGCGGCGCGATGCGGACGACGGTGATGGACGGCGGAGGGTTCGTGCTCAGGGCCGCGCTCACGTCGAACACCACGGTGTCGGGTGAGCCGGCCTGTGGATCGCCTCCTCGCAGGAGCCTCGGGAACAGGCGGGTCAGCGCGCGTGAGTAGTCGAACTCCCGCACGGGCTCGCGCTCCTCGTGCACTTGTCCGTGCTGCACCCGCACGCCGACGATCGTCGTGGGCGACACGGAGACACCGAAGAGCATCGGTTCTCACCTCCTTTGGTTCGTCCGAGCGCTGCCTCTGCGGTGAAGGCATGCATTGCTTCCACCATGATGCACGCAGTCCTGGAGGGGAAATGTGCAAAGCGCCGCTTTTGTGATGTTGCAGACGGATAGATTTCGCGTATCAGCCCGCTCGAGTGCGGGACTGGGACACGAAGAGGTGCACCAGGAATGGCTGGATCACCTCACCGACGCCGCATCGCCCCGACGCTCCCCGAGCGCTCAGGCGGGCGAGTGAGAAGAACGGAGAACAGCTGTGACGAAGATCTTGTGGATCAATCCGCTGGGAAGCGACGAGTTCGATTTGCCCATCGCCGATGCGCTCGCCATTGAGTCAGACGCGCGCATCGACGTCGCCTCGTTGAGCGAGGGTCCGAGGAACCTGGACTACAACTCCTCGGCAGCGGTCGTTGCGAAGGAGACACTGGGCGTGATCCGATGGGCCGAGGAGGAGTCCTACGACGCGGCGATCATCGGGTGCTTCTACGACCCCTACCTGCGCGCTGCTCGCGAGATCACAACAAACCTGGTGGTCGCTGCGCCCGCGGAGTCTTCGCTGCGACTCGCCTCGACACTGGGAGAGAGCTACTCCGTGCTGGTGGGCAGCCGGAAGAACGTCCCCGAGATGCACGAGAACGTGGTGCGCTACGGCCACGAGAACAAGCTTGCCTCATTCCGGGTCCTCGGCATCGGCGTGAACGGCTACCAGGGCGATCTGGAGACCACCGCGCGCCGCATGTTCGAGGAAGCCAGGGCAGCGGTGGAAGAGGATCGCGCCGACGCGATCGTGCTCGGATGCACCGCACAGTTCGGCCTGTACCGAGAGCTGCAGGAGGAGTTGCAGGTGCCGGTCATCGATTCCGCCGTCGCCGCCCTGCGCTACGTCGAGTTCCTCGTGGACGCGAGGGACCGGAACGGGTGGCGGGTGAGCAAAGCCAGCGGTTTCGAGGCGCCGCCGAGCGAGGACCTCCAGCAGTGGATTCCTCCGGTGCGACCAGAACGGCTGATGGTGAGAAGCGAATGGAGAGAGCTGTGAAGAAGACGATGATGTTCCTGGCCGCTGCGTCAGCGGGTGCGCTGGTGCTCACCGGATGCGCCGACACCGGGGCGGGGAGTCGAAAGGGCACCGGCACGAGTGTCGCGGTGCTTCTCGCGTCGACTCAGAATGCGTACAACCAGGCGGTTCTCGCAGGTGTCGAGGAGGTTGCGAAGGACGCCGGAGTCGAACTGAAGGTCCTGGACGGGCAGTTCGATTCGAACGTTCAGCTGTCCCAGCTGGAGAACCTCCAGGCGAGTCAGTTCGACGGCGTGGTCGTGTTGCCCAACGACGGCGTGAGCCTCGCGTCCGCGTTTCCTCTCGTGGAGAACCTGCCGGTCGTGACGGTGACGAACCCCATCGGCCCCGACATCGTCTCCATGGAGCCGCAGGTCGAGGGCGTGATCTCCACAGTCGGCATCTCGCCCGATCTGATCGGCCAGACCCAGGCCGAGGACGTCGTCGAGTACTGTGCGGATCGCGACCCCTGCAAGGTCGTGCAGGTGGTCGGCTTCACGACGGCTCCGCTCGACGTCGCCATCCTCGCGGCATACGAGCGAGTTCTCGGCAAGCATGACAACATCGATGTCGTCGGAACCGTAGAGGGGGAGTACGACCGAGACAAGGCGCTGACGGCGGTGACGAACGTGCTGCAGGCGAACCCCGATATCGACGTCTTCCTCTCGAACACCGACCAGCAGACGTCCGGTATCGTCGTGGCACTCGAAGCGGCAGGCGTCGACCCGTCGGAGCGATACGTGACCGGGACCGGAGGTACGACCGAGGCGATCGACGGGATCCGCGCGGGAACCTGGAAGAGCACCTATGCTGCGTTTCCGGTTCAGCGGGGGGCAACAGCACTGACCCAGCTTCTCCGCCACCTCGCGGGCGAGAGTGTCGAGGAGTCCGTGAACGCGGACGAGCTCGGCAGCGTCCCAGCCTGGATCACCGCCGATGTGCTGGCGCGGAACGAGGACTTCCAGAGCGACTGGAACGGCTAGAGGCCGGCGGGCACGGCAGCGCGCGGTGACGCGCGTGCGGGGACGGCGGATCCGCTCGTCTGCGCGGGAACGCGGTGCGGCGCTTGCCGTCGAGGCGGCGCAAAGGCTGCGCGACGTAGACTGGTCGGGTCACCGATCTGAGGACTGTCATGCCCGCCGCTTCCCGCTCGCGCACCGCGCGTCCCGCTACGGGGCGCCCGTTCACCGTGCGCACCGTGCAGCTCGCGCGTGCCGTGATGGCGGCCGTCGCCGCCCTCATGATCACGTTCTCTCCCGATCACTCCGCCGCCGTCGGCCTGTCGGTGTTCGGCGGGTTCGCGATCGTCACCTCTCTCGTGCTGATCGTCGCCGCGATCGTCGTGCACCGTGCGGGCCAGCGCTGGCCGTCGGTGCTGATGGGCACGATCACCCTCGTTCTCGGCATGGCCGCGAGCATCCCGACCTGGCGCACCGACGCGCTGTTCTTCGTGCTCGTGATCACGTGGGCGGCGCTGACGGGTCTCGTCGAGCTGATCTCGGCCATCCGGACACGGGGCCAGGACGGCTCTCGCGACGCCATGACCGTCGGCGCGCTGGGACTTCTGCTCGCGGCGCTGCTGCTGCTCGTCCCCGCCGGATTCGTGCAGAACTACGCCGTCGAAGGACACGCGATGTCGCTCACCGGCATCATCATCGGCGTGGGACTGTTCGGCGGGTACGCCGCGATCGTCGCGGTGTTCCTCGGGATCGCCGGACTCGCCCCCGCCGCGAAGAGCACCACGACCGGTGAGAAGACTGCCGGGGCCGACCGCCTGGCCGACCACGGAGGAGAGGCATGACCGACAACAAGCCGACGCGCAAGGAGATCCTGCGCCCGCTGCACCTCGTGGGCATCGCCCTCGCCGCCGGCGTCTTCGCGACCGTGGTGACCCTGGTCTCGACCGGGGCCTTCACCGAGCGCGTGAACCTCTCCATCGCCAAGGGCACCTACGAGGGTCTCACCCCCGTCGGCCTGGGTCTCGTCGTCGGCGGCGCCTCGTTCATCGTCACCCTGCTCGGGCTCGCCATGCTCATGCTCGCGATCGACCCGGCCGACGTGACCAAGACCATCGATCGCCCCGTGCTCTTCGACGCCGACCCGTCGTCGCCCGACGCCGGTCGCAGCTCGACCGGCGAGCCGAAGAGCGGTGAGCGTCCGGATGCCGGCGACGGGCCGGCCGCGGCATCCTGACCCGCCTCACCCCTCCGGCAGCGTGAGCTGCAGCAGCCGATCGTCGTCCCGCCCCGGCGATCCCCGACCGTCGGTGTTGTTCGTCAGCACCCAGAAGGTGTCGCCGGGACCGGCGACGACGTCGCGGAGCCGGCCGAACTCGCCCGTGTACACCGGCCAGGGTTCGATGCTCGGTGTCGTCGTGTCGTACAGCCAGAGCCGCTCACCGCGCAGACCGGCGACGTATACGACGTCATCGATCACGGCGATGCCGCTGGGGCTCGCTTCGTCGGGCGCCCACACGGCGACCGGTTCGATCGCGTCATCGGCGCGCGCGAACCCCTCGTGGTCGGGCCAGCCGTAATCGCCGCCCGCCTCGATGCGGTTCAGCTCGTCCCACGTGTCCTGCCCGAACTCGCTCGCCCACAGCGTGCCGTCGTCACCCCACGCGAGCCCCTGCACGTTGCGGTGGCCGAGGCTGTACACCGCGGTGCCGAACGGGTTGCCGGACGCCTGCTCGCCCTCCGGCGTCACCCGCAGGATCTTCCCGCCGAGGAAGTCCCGATCCCGAGCACGATCGCGCTGCCCCGCGTCGCCGGTGGCGATGTACAGCATCCCGTCCGGCCCGAAGGCGATCCGTCCGCCGTCGTGATTCGATGCCCGCGGGATGCCGGCGACCACCACCTCGGCCGCGTCGACGTCGAGCGTCAGCGAGCCGGGCTCGCCGGTCAGCGGCATCCGTACGACCCGGTTGTCGTCCGCCGCACCGTGATAGGCGTACAGCCAGCGCGTCTCGCCATCGACGAGCAGCGCGAGGCCGTGCAGGCCCGACTCTCCACCCGAGACGACGCCGGGCACGACGCCCGCCTCGCGCAGGTCTCCGGATGCCGTCAGCTCGAGCACCTCGCCGCCGTCGCGCTGCGAGATCAGCGCCCCGCCGCCGTCGAGGCGCACCACCGACCAAGGCGCGGCCAGCCCCGACGCGAGGGTGACCGGTTCGGTGTTCGCCGTGTCGGTCGGGTCGACCGCGGGCGGCGTCGGGATGCCGGGGGCCGAGCACCCCGCAAGAACGAGAGCGCCGAGCACCAGCCCCGGTGGGACGCGTCGTCTCATCGGCCGCTCCTCTCACGTGTGTGCCCTCCAGCATCCGTCACTTCGCGCCGTCGATCCACCCTCACCGGGAATACTTCCGGCGGGTGCCGCCTTGGCCCTGTCATGACCGTCTCCGTCGATCGCGCCTCTGTCGGCCTGCGATCGGAGCGCGGCCCCGTGCTCGGCGCGCTCATGCTCGCCACCGGACTCATCGCGATCGACACGACGATCCTCGCCACGGCCGTCCCGACGATCGTTCGGGATCTCGGCGACTATCAGCTGTTCCCGTGGCTGTTCTCGGTCTACCTCCTCGCCCAGGCGGTGAGCGTGCCGATCTACTCGCGCTTCGCCGACACGATCGGCCGCAAGCCGATCATCCTGATCGGCATCGGGCTGTTCCTCGTGGGCTCCGTGCTCTGCGGGTTCGCGTGGAGCATGCTCACGCTCATCCTGTTCCGCGTCGTGCAGGGCCTCGGCGCGGGCGCCGTCGGCCCGATGGCCATGACGATCGTGGGCGACATCTACACGGTCGCCGAGCGAGCCAAGGTGCAGGGCTACATGGCGAGTGTCTGGGCGATCTCGTCGGTCGTCGGCCCGTCACTCGGCGGGATCTTCGCTCAGCTGGATGCGTGGCGGTGGATCTTCTTCGTCAACGTCCCGCTGTGTCTGCTGGCGGCATGGATGCTGGTGACGAGGTATCACGAGCAGGTGGAGCGGAAGCAGCACCGCATCGACTACCTCGGCGCCGTTCTGCTCACCCTCGGACTGACAGGGATCATCCTCGGGCTGCTCGAGGGAGACAGCGCGTGGGCCTGGCTGTCGTGGCAGAGTGCCGTCTGCTTCGTGGGAGGCGCGCTGCTGCTCGCCGTCTTCGCGTTCGTCGAGAAGCGGGCGGCGGAGCCGATCATCGACTTCGCCCTCATCACTCGGCGCCTCATCCTCACCTGCACCGCCGTCGCCTTCGGGGTCGGTGCGCTCACGATCGGCGTGACGAGCTTCGGTCCCGCCTACCTCGAAGGCGCAGGCGGGGCCATCCCGCTCGTCTCCGGGTTGGCAGTCGCGGCGTTGAGCATGGGCTGGCCACTCGCGGCATCCCTCGTCGGCCGGCTGTACCTGCGCATCGGCTTCCGCCGCACGGTGCTGATCGGCATGTCGATCACGACCATCGCAGCCGCCGGTCTGGTGCTGATCGCACCGTGGCCGAACCCGCTGCTGTTCGCCGCCGTCGCCTTCGTGCTGGGATTCGGCCTGGGGTGGACCGCCGCGCCGACTTTGATCGGCGCACAGGCGGCGGTCGGCTGGGGAGAGCGCGGTGCTGTCACGGGAATGAACGGCTTCGCCCGATCGGCGGGGAGCGCGGTCGGCGTGGCCGTGCTGGGCGCCATCTCGAACTCGCTGCTCGACGCCGGCAGGGGAGCAGGCGACCCCGCCACCGTCGTCTGGGCGTCGACGTGGGTGTTCGTCGGCGCCGCCGTGTTCGCCGCGCTGACCCTGCTCGCCGCGGTGCTCATGCCGCGAGACGACGTGCCGGACCCGGACGCGGTCTGACAGACGCTCACCCGTTGCCACGCCGGCGGAGGGGCGACGTCTCTTTCCGGGCGGCCGAGCAATGGTTGCCCGGCCAGCCATCCTCAGCGCGCCAGGCGCTCGGCGATGCCGGTGTACGTCGCGGGCGTCAGGGCGAGCAGGCGCTGCTTCGCGGCATCCCCGATCTCGAGCTTCTCGACGAACTCGGCGAGCTCCGCAGCTCCCACGCGGTGCCCGCGGGTGAGCTCCTTGAGCAGCGCGTACGGGTCGCTGATGCTCGAGCGTCCTGCGACGACCTCCGCGCGGATCACGGTCTGGATCGCCTCGGCGAGCACCTCCCAGTTGTGGTCGAGGTCGTCGAGCAGCACGTCGCGGCGCAGCGAGATGGCGTTCAGACCGCGGCGCAGGTTGTCGAGCGCGAGCAGCGAGTGCCCGAACGCGACGCCGATGTTGCGCTGCGTGGTCGAGTCGGTGAGGTCGCGCTGCAGGCGCGAGGTGACCAGCGTCTGCGAGAGCGAGTTCAGCAGTGCGCCGGCGATCTCGAGGTTCGCCTCGGCGTTCTCGAACCGGATCGGGTTGATCTTGTGCGGCATCGTCGACGAGCCGGTCGCTCCCGCCACCGGGATCTGCGCGAAGTAGCCGAGCGAGATGTACGTCCAGATGTCGGTCGCGAGGTTGTGCAGGATGCCGCCGGCGTGACGCACCCGGTCGTACAGCTCGACCTGCCAGTCGTGCGACTCGATCTGCGTGGTGAGCAGGTTGAACCCGAGGCCCATGGCCTCGATGTACTCGCGGGCGATGGTCGGCCAGTCGGCATCCGGATCGGCCGACAGGTGCGCAGACCAGGTGCCGGTCGCGCCCGAGAACTTCGCGAGGTAGTCGGATGCCGCGATCTGACCGCGCACGCGCTCGAGGCGCCACGCGAAGACGGCGAGCTCTTTGCCCATGGTCGAGGGCGTCGCGGGCTGTCCGTGGGTGCGCGAGAGCATGGCCGCGTCGGCGTGCTCGACGGCCAGCTCGCGCAGCTTCGCGATCACCAGATCGAGAGCGGGCAGCCAGACCTCCTCCACCGCACGCTTCACGGTGAGGGCGTACGAGGCCGAGTTGATGTCCTCGCTGGTGCAGGCGAAGTGCGTGAGCTCGGCGATGGCATCCAGGCCCAGGGCCTGGAGCCGGTCGCGCACCAGGTACTCGATGGCCTTCACGTCGTGCTGGGTGACGGCCTCCTTCTCGGCCAGCCAGTCGATCTCCGCCTGCCCGAAGTCACGGTACAGCGCACGCAGGCGCTGCTTGTCGGCATCCGTCAGCGGCGTCGTCTCGAACAGTGACCGATCGGTGAGGGCGATCAGCCATTCCACCTCGACCTCGACGCGGGCACGGTTCAGGCCCGCCTCCGAGAGGTAGTCGGCGAGCCCTGCGACGGCGGCCTGGTAGCGGCCGTCGAGGGGGCTGAGCGGCTGGGTCGGGAGCGAGGGCAGAGAAGTCAGGGCAGGTCCTCCTGCTCAGGGTCCCGCGTCACGCGAGACGGCGATGGGATGCCCGCACAGCCGGTTCGAGCTGGGCGAAGAGGCCGCGGGTGGCGGTCTCAATCATACCGAGCACCGAATCGAACATCGCGGGGCCGGCGTAGTACGGATCGGGCACATCCATGCTCGACGCGTGCGGGTCGAAGGCGCGCAGCAGGGTGACCTTGCCCTCGTCGTCTTCGTTGCGCGCCCATGCCCGCAGGATGCGCTCGTGGGTGCGATCGAGGGCGACGATCAGATCGTTCTCCGAGAAGGACGCTGCGCTGAACTGCCTCGCGCGGTGCGTCGCGCCGTCGAGTCCACGCCTGCTCAGCGCGTCGAGGGTGCGGACGTCGGCGCGCTCGCCGACATGCCAGTCGCCCGTGCCGGCGCTGCGCGAGACGACGCGCGCGCCTAGTCCGTTCTGCACGGAGAGCGCACGAAGTACCACCTCGGCCATCGGGGAGCGACAGATGTTGCCTGTGCAGACGAAGATGACGCGGAAGGGATCCGGGTCGGTCATCACACCATTGTGCCCGCAACCACCTCCGTCCCCAATCGCGGATCTGCTCGACTTGTGCACAGCTGCCGGGATTCCGACGAGGCCGCGCACGCGGGGCACCGCACCCTGGAGGCATGCTCACGATCACCCCTCCCGTCGCATCGTCCGCCGACGAGATCGCCGCGCTCCTGGACGGTGTGCGCCTGCTCGACGATGCGCTCGACACTCTCACGCAGGTGCGCATCGAGCTGGCGCGGCTGATCGCCGACTCGCACTGGCGGGCGGAGGCCATCGAGATCCTGCGCGCCTCGCTCATCGAGCGGCGTAGCGCGGTCGCGGCGATCTGCGCCGATGTCGTGGCGCAGCGCGATGACTGCCTGCGGGTGATCGCATGAGCGGCGACGTGCAGATCACCGGTGGGGGAGCGATCGCCGTCGAACCGGAGCAGATGCGGACGGTGTCCGATCGGATGGCTGCGGTGGCCGCACGGCTGACGGATGCCGGAGAGAGCCTCCGCCGCGCGCACCGGTCGCTCGCGACGACGGGGAACGCTGCGGCGCGCATGGATCTGTCGGCGCTCGGGGGGACTGCGCAGAGACTGGCGGAGGAGGGTGAGGCTCTCGCGTCGGATGCCGCCGGCACGGCGATCATGGCGGATGCCTTCGAACTGGCGGATCTGCGCGCCGAACAGGAGATGCTCTCGCTCAGGCGCCCCGCCGCCGCAGGGCGCCTGCAGACGCGCATCGATGCGCTGCTCGCGTCGAACGACCAGCTGGACGCCATGGCACTGACCCTCACTTCACGGTGGCAGAGATCGTCCACCACCGGTCTCTTCGACCAGTCGCTGGATTCGATCGCGTGGGGCGCTGTGCGCATGCACGCCGCGGTGCCCGCATGGATGCTCGCCGCGATGCTGCGCGACGGTACGAGAGCGGCCGGCACGATCTCGAGTGGCACGCCCATCACGGGCGGCGCACCGCCGGTCGCTGTCAGGCAGGTGTCGACGTCGTCCGTCGTCGGCTCAGCTGTGACGCTCACGCAGCTGGTCACGCGCCTGCCTGGCGGCAGCGCGCAGGTGGCTGTCGAGAAGCGCACCCATGCCGACGGGGCGGTCTCGTTCGTCGCGTACATCGACGGCACGCGCCGCATGACCAGCGGCGGCTCCGAACCGTGGGACATGGGCTCGAACTGGGACATCTACGTCGACCGCGAGCAGAGCGCGGCGTACGCGGCGACGGTCGAGGCGCTCCAGCTGGCGGGGGCGGAGAAGGGAGCGCGGGTCGACCTGGTCGGATACTCGCAGGGCGCAGCGATCGCGGGGGCTGTGGCGATGAGCGGCCGCTACGAGACGCCCCGGGTGATGATCGTCGGCAGCCCGACCGTGCCATCACTGAAGGCGGATCAGACCCTCATCCGCGTCTTCCACACCGATGATCCCGTCGGCGCCGGCCTGACTGCGGGGGGACCGGCATACGCGACCGGATCGCCGGAGAGCATCACCGTCTCTCGCGAGTACGCGACGAAGAACGAGCTCAGCTCGGTGCCATCGCATTTCCGCGACGCCTACGACGAGACGATCGCCCAGGCCGACACCTCAGGCGATGCGCGCGTGAGGAGCCTGCACGAGAGTCTGCGTGCGGAGGCCGACGACATCGTCTCGGTGGAGCGCATGGAGTTCCAGGCGACCCGGCCGTGATCCCGCTCGGGCATGCCGAGGTCAGCGGCGCTTCTTCTTCTCCTGCGGACGCAGGACGGCCCCGAGGATCGCGTTGATGATCGAGATGAGGAAGGCCGCGACCACGCCCCACCAGAACGACTCGACGGTCAGCCCCCAGCTGAACGCGCTGGTGATCCACGCCGTGATCCACAGCAGCAGGCCGTTGATGATGAACGAGATCAGGCCGAGCGTGAGGATGTACAGCGGGAACGCCACGATGCGGATCACCGTGCCGATGATCGAGTTGACCAGCGCGAAGACCGCGCCGACGGCCAGCAGGGTCAGCACGACCTGCAGGTCACCGCCCGGCGCGAACGGCCGGATGCCGACGCCGAGCACCGGGATCAGCGTGACGACCCAGATGGCGAAGGCGTTGATGACGACGCGGATGAGGAATCGCATGTGCCGATCCTGTCACGTCGGGGACGGATGCCGCTCTTAGACTGGTGCCGTGACCGAGCCGATCCTGCCCCGCATCCGTCCTGAGATCGCCGCGCTGCCGCCGTACCGACAGGGCAAGCAGGCAGGTCCCGACGCCTTCAAGCTCTCCAGCAACGAGAACCCGTTCGAGCCGCTGCCCTCCGTGCTCGAGGCACTGCAGTCCACCACCCCGGTGAATCGCTATCCCGACGCGTCGGCGGCGGCGCTGCGCGCCCGGCTCGGCGAGAAATACGGCGTCGAGCACGACGCGGTGCACGTCGCCGCCGGGTCGGTGTCGATCCTGCACCAGCTGGTGCTCGGCACCTCGTCGGTCGGCGACGAGGTCGTCTACGCCTGGCGCTCGTTCGAGGCGTATCCCAGCCTTCCGCTGGTGGCCGGCGCGACGGGCGTGCAGGTGCCCCTCGCCTCGGGCGCCAGGCACGATCTCGACGCGATGGCGGATGCCGTAACCGACCGCACCCGCGTGGTGATCGTCTGCACGCCGAACAACCCGACCGGCCCGATCGTCACGAGCGCCGAGTTCGCGGCGTTCGTCGACCGCGTGCCGCGAGACGTGCTGATCATCCTCGACGAGGCGTACGCCGAGTTCGTCACCGCGCCCGACGCGGTCGACGGGCTCGCCGAGCGCCTCTTCGAACGTCATCCGAACGTCGTCGTGCTGCGCACCTTCTCCAAGGCCTACGGGCTCGCCGGTCTTCGCGTGGGCTATGCGATCGGGCATCCGCGTGTGCTCGATGCCGCACGCACCACGGGCATCCCGCTGTCGGTGACGAGCGCGGCCGAGCGCGCGGCGATCGCCAGTCTCGACGCCGAGCCCGAGCTGCGCGAGCGGGTGTCGGTGATCGTCGAGCGCCGCACGCGCCTGCTCGACGGCCTGCGTGCGCAGGGCTGGCAGGTGCCCGACTCGCAGGCGAACTTCGTCTGGCTGTCCACCGGCGAGCGCACCGACGAGGTTGCGGCGGCCTTCGACGCCGCCGACCTGATCGTGCGCCCGTTCTCGGGCGACGGCATCCGCATCTCGGCCGGCGAAGAGGAATCGATCGATCGAGTGCTGACCGTCGCGAAGTCGCTGCTCTGACACGAGAAGTCCAGGTGCCGGGCACTTACTAGGGTCCCCTAGGTATGCGTGACCTGGCATGCCGGCGTGGGTAGCGTGGTCGGGTGACCCCGATCGAAGCACCCCTCGTCCGCGTCCTCGCCGACGACGGCAGCTACGCCCCCTCGGCCGACGCCGAGCGCTATCTGCCCCTCATCGACGCGCTGACCGACGCCGAGCTCGAGCAGTTCTACCGAGACATGGTCGTCATCCGCGCGATCGACACACAGGCGACCAACCTGCAGCGTCAGGGCCAGCTCGCCCTGTGGCCGCCGAGCCGCGGGCAGGAGGCCGCTCAGGTCGGATCCGCACGCGCCGCCCGCACGCAGGACACGCTGTTCCCGTCGTACCGCGAGCACGCCGTCACCCGCATCCGCGGCGTCGATCCCGTCGACATCCTCAAGGTCATGCGCGGCACCTCGCACGGCGGCTGGAACCCCACCGACCACAAGAACGGCAACACCCGCATCTACACCCTGGTGCTCGGGTCGCAGACCCTGCACGCCGCCGGATACGCGATGGGCCTCACCTTCGACGGCCGCACCGGCACGGGTGATATCGAGCGCGACGAGGCGGTGGTCGTCTACTACGGGGACGGCGCCTCCAGCCAGGGCGACGTGCACGAGGCGATGGTCTTCGCCGCCAGCTACGAGGCCCCGGTGCTGTTCTTCCTGCAGAACAACCACTGGGCCATCTCGGTACCCGTCGAGACGCAGTCGAAGGTGCCGCTGGTCGGCCGTGGCGCGGGGTACGGCATCCCGTCGGTGCGCGTCGACGGCAACGACGTGCTCGCCAGCTACGCCGTCTCGCGCGCGCTGCTCGACGAGACCCGCAGCGGTCGCGGCCCGCGCGCGATCGAGGCGGTGACCTACCGCATGGGTGCGCACACCACCAGTGACGACCCGACCAAGTACCGCCACTCCGACGAGGAGCAGCAGTGGGCGCAGCGCGACCCGATCGCGCGCATGCGCGCGTTCCTCGAGGGGCGGGGCGCGCCGGCATCCCTCTTCGAGCAGACGGATGCCGAGGCGGCGGACGCCGCCGAAGACCTGCGCAGCCGCGCCGTCACGCTCACCTCTCCGGAGCGATCGCTGATCTTCGACCACGTCTACAGCGACCCGCACCCGCTGATGGCGCAGCAGAAGGCCTGGCTGAACGAGTACGAGGCTTCTTTCGAGGGGAGCGCGTCATGACCATCGAGTCGATGCCCATGTCGAAGGCGCTGAACGCCGGTCTGCGCAAGGCGATGGAAGACGACCCCCGCGTGCTGCTGATGGGGGAGGACATCGGTCGCCTTGGCGGAGTCTTCCGCATCACCGAGCACCTGCAGCGCGACTTCGGCGATCGCCGCGTGCTCGACACCCCGCTCGCCGAGTCCGGCATCGTCGGCACGGCGATCGGGCTGGCCATGGCCGGATTCCGTCCCGTGGTCGAGATCCAGTTCGACGGCTTCGTGTTCCCCGCCTTCGACCAGATCACCTCGCAGCTCGCCAAGATCACCAACAGGCACGAGGGTGCGCTGTCGATGCCGGTCGTCATCCGGATCCCGTACGGCGGGCACATCGGCGCCGTCGAGCACCACCAGGAGAGCCCGGAGGCGTACTTCGCGCACACCCCGGGTCTGCGGGTGGTCGCACCGTCGACCTCGAACGACGCGTACTGGATGATCCAGGAGGCGATCCGCTCGAACGATCCGGTGATCTTCCTCGAGCCCAAGAGCCGCTATTGGCAGAAGGGCGAGGTCGAGCTCGAGGCATCCGCTCTGCCCCTGCACGCCTCGCGCGTCGTGCGTCGCGGCAGCGACGTGACCCTCGTCGGACACGGCGCCATGGTCACCACGCTGCTGCAGGCGGCCGCGCTCGCCGAGGCCGAGGGCACCAGCTGCGAGGTCGTCGACGTGCGCTCGCTCTCGCCGGTCGACTACGGCCCGATCCTCGACTCGGTGCGCTCGACGGGCCGCATGATCTACGCACAGGAGGCGCCCGGTCACACGAGCGTCGGCAGCGAGATCGCCGCGACCGTCATGGAGCGCGCCTTCTACGCCCTCGAGGCGCCGGTGCTGCGGGTGTCGGGCTTCGATGCGCCGTTCCCGCCCGCCAAGCTCGAGGGCACCTACCTGCCGGATGCCGACCGCATCCTCGACGCCGTCGACCGCTCACTCGCATACTGATCTCCGCCGGAGGACATCTCTCATGACCACCGAAACCTTCACCCTGCCCGACGTCGGCGAGGGCCTCACCGAGGCCGAACTGGTCGCGTGGAAGGTCGCCCCCGGCGACGCCGTGGCGATCAACGACGTCATCTGCGAGATCGAGACGGCGAAGTCGCTGGTCGAGCTGCCCTCGCCGCACGCGGGTGTCGTCGGTGAGCTGCTGGTCGCCGAGGGCGTGACGGTGGAGGTCGGATCGCCGATCATCACCTTCGTGTCGGAGGCCGAGGCGGCGGATGCCGGAATCGCGGCCAACCCGAAGGACCCCGCAGCTCCTCCGGCGACCGACGAGGGCGGCGGTTCGGTGCTCGTCGGCTACGGAACCGGGGGAGGGGCGACGTCGCGCCGGAAGCGTGCCGCTGAGCGTCCGGTGCGCTCGTCGGTCGGCGTGATCGCGAAGCCGCCGATCCGCAAGCTGGCGCGCGACCTGAACGTCGAGCTCACTGAGGTGACGCCGTCGGGCGCTGACGGCGAGGTCACCCGCGACGATGTCGTCAAGCACGCCGAGCAGGCGAGCGTGTTCCGTAACATCGAGACGCCCGCGCGCAGCGCTGTCCGCGAGGAGAAGCTGCCGGTCACGCCGCAGATCGACGAGGGGCGCTCCGAGTCGATCCCGGTCAAGGGCGTGCGCAAGGCGACCTCGTCGGCGATGGTGCGCAGCGCGTACTCCGCCCCGCACGTGACGGTGTGGAAGGAGATCGACGCGACCCGCACGATGGAGCTCGTGAAGCGGCTGAAGGCGTCGCCCGACTACGCCGACATCCGCATCTCACCGCTGCTGATCATGGCCCGCGCCGTGATCTGGGCAGCCCGCCGCACCCCGACGGTCAACGCCGCCTGGGTCGACACCGACTCCGGGGCCGAGATCGTCGTGCGTCACTATGTGAACCTCGGCATCGCCGCCGCCACCCCGCGCGGTCTGCTGGTGCCCAACATCAAGGACGCGCAGGACCTCAGCATGAAGGATCTCGCCCGCGCGCTGAACCGCCTGACGCTCACGGCGCGCGAGGGCAAGACGAGCCCCGCCGACCAGCAGGGCGGCACCATTACGATCACGAACATCGGCGTCTTCGGCATGGATGCGGGCACCCCGATCATCAACCCGGGCGAGGCCGGCATCGTCGCCATGGGCACGATCGCCCAGAAGCCGTGGGTGGTCGACGGCGAGGTGCGCCCCCGCTGGGTCACGACGGTGTCGGGCTCGTTCGATCACCGGGTGATCGACGGCGACGGCATGAGCCGCTTCATCGCCGATGTCGCGTCGATCCTGGAGGAGCCCGCCCTGCTCGTGGACTGACAGCGCCCTACTGGTGCGGGGTCAGAAACGTACGCCATTCGGGTTGTGTCCGTACAGACTGACCTCGCGGGCGTCGGTGCTCGACGTCACGCCCGCGCGGCGAGCCGGCGCTCCGCGAGCAGCGGCACGGCGTGCTCGCGCGCTGCGCGCCGCGCGGTCGCCACAGCGCCGAGCGAGACGACCTCCGTGCCCAGCGACGACGCGAGCAGCTCGGGAGCGGGCAGGTGCAACTGAGTGGGCAGCACGGTGCGCGCGGCGGCGAGCACGGGCTCGATGCTCTCGGCGATCGCTCCGCACACGATGACGCGCGCAGGGTCGTACATGCTGCCGAGCACCCCGACCACGCGCGCGAGCGTGTCGCCGAGCCGGCTGGCGACGAGCAGTGCGTCGGGATCACCGGCCGCGGCGAGCTCGAGCATCAGCCGGGTGTCGATGCGGTCCGTGTCGACCAGGCGTCCTACCCGGCTCCCTGCATCGATTTCGCCCGACTCGACGGCGGCGAGCAGCTGATGGTGCAGTGTCGGGCCGAGCCCGAAAGCGCCTCCCACCCCGATGATGTGGTCGAACACGATCCCTTCGCCGACGCCGCCGTGCGCACCGTGCAGCAGGTGCCCGTCGACGACGACCCCGCCGCCGAAGCGCTCGCCCGCGAGCAGCGCGACGTAATCGCGGCATCCGACGGCAGCGCCCAGGCTACCCTCCGCGACGGCGGCGAGCACCGAGTCGTTCTTCACGTCGACGACGGGCGCCCACCCGTCGAGTGCTGCAGCCAGGCCGGGATTGGTTCGTTCCCAGAACCCCTCCGGATGCGGGGGCGAGACGCCGTCGCGGTTCACGGGAGCGGCGACGCCCGCGCAGATCGCCAGCAGATCCTCACGAGTCCGCCCGGCATCGCGCAGTGCCTGATCCAGCTGCTCGACGATGATGGCGCGGCGCTCGGCGGGCGTCTCCTCCGGGTCGACCTCGGTGCGGCGCTCGCCGAGCGTCGTCTCGAGCGGGTCTGCGATCGTCACGGCCAGGTGCGTGTCGCCCGCGTCGATGCCCGCCACCACGCCGAGGTCGGGGGAGAGCGTGAAGCGTCGAGCCGGCCGCCCTGCACGGTACGCTCCGGCCGCTCTGGCATTCGGCAGCTCGGTGAGGATCTTCGCGCCGACCAGCGTCGCGAGCGCCTCGATCGCAGTGGATCGGGTGATGGCGGTGGATGCCATGGCATCCGTCGCCGTGAACTCTCCCGCGGTCCAGGCGTAGTCGAGCACCGCTCCGACGCTGGCTCTGCCGGTGCCGAGATCGGCGGAGATATCACTCACAGCTCTTGACCTCTTCTCTTCCCTCTGAGAGAGTACCGGCAAGCGACTAAATCTAGTCACTAGATTTACTCTCCGGATCTTCTGATCGGAAGGACGACGGTGTCTGTGAAATCTCCCCGCGCGGTGCGCTTGGCGGCGAGCACCGCGATGCTCGCGCTCCTCGGCTCCGCCCTCGTCGGCTGTTCGTCAGACGGTCGCGAGACCATCCGCTTCACGTTCAGCAAACGCGAGGCCATCGAGTTCATGACCGAACTCGTCGCCGACTACAACGACTCGCAGAAAGACGTGCGCGTCGAGATCGACACCTCCGGCGTCGACGTCGTCTCCGCCAGCTTCGTCCGGGGAAACCCGCCCGACATCATGCTCGCCAACTACAACTACGAGATCGCTCGCTTCGTGCAGCGTTGCGCACTCAGCGACCTCGGCGGCACCGACGCCGCGAAGAAGGTGCGCGACGACCTGCAGCCGCTCATGGAGCAGTACGGGTCGTGCGAGGGGCGCACCAGCGCGCTGCCCTACTCGGTGATGGCCGCCTCGGTCATCTACAACAAGCAGATCTTCGACGAGCAGGGCCTCGAGGTGCCGCGCACCTGGGACGACCTGCTGCAGGTCGGCGATCAGCTGAAAGCGGCGGGCATCACCCCGTTCTACGCCACGTTCAAAGACGACTGGACCGTGGGTCAGGGCTGGTACGACTATTCCGCCGGCGGGTCGCTCGACGTGCTCGACTTCTTCGACGCTCTCGCGAAGGAGGGCACCGAGGTCGGCCCCGACTCGGACGTCTCGTTCCAGAAGGACTTCGCCGAGCCGATGGATCGGATGCTGAAGCTCGCGAGCGAGTACACCAACGACGACGCACCCAGCCGCGGCTACGGCGACGGCAACCTCGCCTTCTCGAAGGGCGAGGCGGCCATGTACCTGCAGGGGCCGTGGGCGTTCAGCGAGATCGCCAAGACCGCGCCCGACCTCGAGCTCGGCACCTTCCCGCTGCCGATGACCGACGACCCCGACGACCTCGCCGTGCGGGTGAACATGGACCTCGCGGCGATGATCCCCGAGGAGTCTCGGCACAAGGAGGCCGCGCGGGACTTCCTCGAGTACCTCTACCAGCCCGAGCACATCGAGGCGTACAACGCCTCGCAGCTCGGCTTCACGCCGCTCGAGCAGGCGCCCGCGCCGGACGACCCGCGCATCGAGGGGATGATCGAGTACTACGACGAGGGCCGCATCTATCAGGGCCCGTCGGTGCTGGTGCCCAAGACGATCCCCGTCTTCAACTACGCGCAGGCGATGGTGCTCGGGGCAGACCCCGCAGGCGTTTTGCGCACGATGGACGCCGACTGGGCGCGCATCGCCTTCCGCGCCCCGGCGCCCACCAGCCAGACGAAGGAGTCGGCAGAATGAGCACCACGTCCACGGTCATCACGCAGGGTGACCGCACTCGCCGGCGCAGCAGCCGCCGCGTCGAGCCGATCTACTACTTCTTCCTCGTCCCCACCCTCGTGCTGTGCACCCTGGCGATCACCGTCCCTGGCGTGATCGGCATCTTCTTCAGTTTCACCGACTCGATCGGGCTCGGCGACTGGAGCTTCAACGGGCTGACGAACTACATCGCGATGTTCAGCGATCCGGCCATCCTGCAGAGCTACCTGTTCACCTTCGGGTTCTCGATCGCGACGGTGATCGTCGTCAACATCGTCGCGTTCATGCTCGCGGTGGGGCTCACCTCACGCATCCGGTTCAAGACCGGCCTGCGCACGATCTTCGTCATCCCGATGGTGATCTCGGGCATCATCATCGCCTACGTCTTCAACTTCCTCTTCTCGAACTCCATCCCCGCGGCAGGAGCGGCGACGGGAATCGGATGGCTGCGGACGAGCCTGCTGGCGAATCCCGATCTCGCGTGGGTCGCGATCGTCCTGGTCACGGCATGGCAGGCCATTCCCGGCACGATGCTCATCTACATCGCGGGGCTCCTGTCGGTGCCGGGCGACGTGTACGAGGCGGCGTCGATCGACGGCGCGACCAAGACGCAGCAGCTCATGCGCATCACCGTCCCCCTGGTGGCGGGCTACGTGGTGATCAACGTCATCCTCGGATTCAAGGGCTTCCTGAACGCGTACGACATCATCGTCGGCCTCACCAACGGCGGCCCCGGCACCTCCACCCGCAGCGTCGCGATGACGATCATCGCGGGCTTCAACGGCGGCGACTACGCCTACCAGATGGCGAACGCGACGATCTTCTTCATCGTCGCCGTGCTCATCTCCCTGCTCCAGCTCTCGCTGACGCGCGGAAGGAATGCGCTCTGATGACCACCCAGCCCGCCCTCACCTCGGCCACCCCAGGGGCACTGACCGAGCGCACACCGACCAAGCCGTCGCGCACGTCGATGGAGCGCGTCAACTGGTCGGGGACCATCATCCTCATCCTGTGCGCGGTCACCGTGCTGCTGCCGCTGTACGTCACCATCTCGATGGCGTTCAAGACGACCGGACAGGCCGTCGACGGCAACGCGTTCTCATTGCCGGCGCCGTTCAGTGTCGACGGTTTCGTGCAGGCGTGGAACCTCACGAAGTTCCCGGTCGGCGCCACCATCTCGATTCTCGTCACGGCGGGCACCGTGATCGCCACGATCGTGCTCGCGGCCTTCGCGTCATACGCGATCGTGCGCAACTGGGACCGCCGGTTCTTCCGGTACTCGTTCTTCTACCTGCTCGCGGCGATGTTCATCCCGTTCCCGGTGGTGGCGCTGCCGCAGATCCAGCTCACCGGCCGGGTCGGGCTCGACAACCCGGCGGGCGTGATCATCCTCGCCACGATGTTCCAGCTCAGCTTCAGCGTGCTGCTGTTCACCGCCTTCCTGCGTTCGATCCCGATCGAACTCGAGGAGAGCGCCCGCATCGACGGTGCGACCACCTGGCAGACCTTCTGGAGGCTGATCTTCCCACTGCTCGCCCCGATGAGCGCCACGGTAGGCATCTTCGCGTTCCTGTACGCGTGGAACGACTTCATGATGCCGTCGCTGATCATCTCCGACCCGAACCTGCAGACTCTGCCCGTGCGGCAGAACCTGTTCCAGAACCAGTTCAGCAACAACTACAACGTCGCCTTCGCCTCGTACCTGATGGCGATGGCGCCCGCGATCGTCGCCTACCTGTTCACGCAGCGCTGGGTGATGGAGGGCGTCACCCAGGGCGCCGTCAAGGGCTGATGCTTCGGCAGGCTCAGCGATGACCCACCGCACCACCCGCAAGACAAGGAGATCCATGACCGACCCGTCCCTCGCCGAACAGAACGCCGTCGACCCCACCACGTGGTGGCGTCAGGCCGCCGTCTACCAGATCTATCCGCGCAGCTTCGCTGACGGCAACGCGGACGGCATCGGCGACATCGCCGGCATCCTCTCCCGCGTCGACTACCTCGCCGAGCTGCGTATCGATGCCGTCTGGCTCAGCCCCTTCTACCCGTCTGCGCTCGCCGACGGCGGCTACGACGTCGCCGACTACCGCGACGTCGACCCCCGCATCGGCACGCTCGAGGAGTTCGACCGGATGGTTCAGGCGCTGCATGAGCGCGGCATCCACGTCATCGTCGACATCGTTCCGAACCACTCGTCGAACCTGCACGAGTGGTTCCAGGAGGCCCTCGCAGCGGGACGCGGGTCGGCGGCCAGGGAGCGGTACATCTTCCGCGAGGGCACGGGTCCTGACGGCAGCGAGCCGCCCACCGACTGGGTGTCGGTGTTCGGTGGCGGGGCCTGGGAGCGCGTGGAGGACGGCCAGTGGTACTTCCACCATTTCGCCGTCGAGCAGCCCGACCTGAACTGGTCGCACCCCGAGGTGCGCGCCGACTTCCTGAAGACCCTGCGGTTCTGGTCGGACCGCGGCGTCGACGGCTTCCGCATCGACGTCGCCCACATGCTCACCAAGGACCTCACCGAGCCGCTGCCCAGCCGTGCCGAGCTGGAGGCCATCGACAGCACAAGCGGTCAGCATCCGATCACCGATCGCGATGACGTGCACGAGGTGTACGCCGAATGGCGTCAGGTGTTCGACGAGTACGACCCGCCGCGCACGGCCGTGGCCGAGGCGTGGGTGCAGACGCCCGAGCGGCGGGCTCGCTACGCGTCGGCCGAAGGGCTCGGCCAGGCGTTCAACTTCGATCTGCTGGAGGCCGACTTCGACGCCGAGCAGTTCCGCCGTCTCATCACGGTCAACCTCGCGCAGAGCGAGCTGACCGGATCGTCGACGACGTGGGTGCTCTCGAACCACGACGTCACCCGGCACGCGACCCGCTATGGGCTGCCTCAGCTGAACGGCAGGCCCGTCAAGCAGGGCACCGAGTGGGTGGCCGCCGGCGGACCCGAGGACCAGCTCGACCGTGAGCAGGGGCGCCGGCGCGCCGAGGCGGCCACGATGCTGCTGCTCGGCCTTCCCGGCAGCACCTACCTCTATCAGGGCGAGGAGCTCGGCCTGCACGAGGTCGCCGACATCACGCCCGAGCAGCGCCAGGACCCTGCCTTCTTCCGGGGGGCGGAGTTCGACGGCCTCGGCCGCGACGGATGCCGCGTGCCGCTGCCGTGGAGCGCCGAGGGGTCGTCGTTCGGCTTCGGCGCCGACGGCGCGCACCTGCCCCAGCCCGCGTGGTTCGCCGAGTATGCGGTGGACGTCGAGGCCGCGGATCCGGCATCCACTCTCTCGCTCTACCGCGAGGCGCTGGGTCTGCGCCGCCGGCTGCAGACGGAGGAGAAGCTCGAATGGGGCGAGACCGGACGCCCCGACGTGCTGCGCTTCGCGCGCCCGAACGGATGGCAGGTGGTGACGAACTTCGGCACCGAACCGTTCGACCTCGCGGCAGAGGCGGATGCCGTGGTGCTGACCACTCAGCCGCTTCGCGACGGGGCGTTGCCCGGTGAGGCGACCGCCTGGCTCACCACCTGACGCCCGCGACCACCGCGTGAACGGTCGGAAACATACGCGAATCATTCCATTCGCGTACGTTTCCGACCGCCGAGCGGCCGTCTGCGCCGTGCTCAAGTTGAGAATGGTTCTCATTAGCGTTTAGAGTGGACGCATGCCGTCCCGCCTCCCTCTCCTCGCTGTCGCCGCTGCATCCGTACTCGTCATGACCGGATGCACGACGTCGACCGACGGCGGCGGGACGGGCGCGCTGCAGGTCGTCGCCTCGACCAACGTCTACGGTCAGCTCGCGGCCGAGATCGGCGGCGACCGGGTCGAGGTCACCAGCGTGATCGACTCCACCGCGAAGGACCCGCACGGATACGAGGCCTCGGCGCGCGACCGTCTCGCGGTGCAGAAGGCCGATCTGGTCATCGAGAACGGCGGCGGGTACGACGCGTTCATGCGCGAGCTGATCGAAGGATCGGATGCGGTCGTCATCACCGCCGCGGAGTTCTCGCACGACTACCCGGATGCCGTGGTCGACGACCACGACGAGCCCGCCGACGATCACGACGAGCCCGCTGACGATCACGACGGGCACGCGCACCTCGAGGGCTTCAACGAGCACGTCTGGTTCGACGTGCACACCGTGGCGCACCTCGCCGAGCGGATCGCCGCCGACCTCACCGAGCTCGACCCCGCGGGCGAGGCGGAGTACGCCGACGCGGCCGAGACGCTGGCGGTCGAGCTGAAGGGGATCGAGGGCGAACTCGACGCACTGCACGCGACGCTCGAGGGCGCACCCGTGTTCATCACCGAACCGCTGCCCGCCGCGCTCGCCGCGGCAGCCGGTCTCGACGACCTCGCCCCCGACGGGTTCGCCTCGGCGGTCGAAGAAGGCAACGAGGTCGCCCCTGCGATCCTGCTCGAGTCGCTGTCGCTCGTCGAAGGCGGCGGCGTGCGAGCGGTGCTCGCCAACGCGCAGACCGGCGGCACCGAGACGAGCCGCATCGAAGACGCCGCGAAGGACGCGGGCATCCCGGTGATCACCTTCCATGAGCTGCTGGGCGCCGACCAGTCGTACGCTGAGTGGATGCGCTCCGCGATCTCCGACCTCGCCGCCGCACTCGACGGATGAGCGGCGCCGGAACCAGCGTGCTCGAGATCCGCGGCGCCGCCCTGCACCGCTCGGGTCGAGAACTGTGGTCGGGGCTCGACCTCGATGTCGCGCCGGGGGAGTTCATCGCGGTGCTCGGCCCGTCGGGATCCGGCAAGACGACGCTGCTGCGCAGCATCCTCGGCCTGCAGCCGCTGTCTGCCGGAAGCATCCGGGTGGGCGGGGAAGCCGCTCGGCGCGGTGACCGCCGGATCGGTTACGTGCCGCAGCAGCGACCGCTTCCGCCCGACACGAGCATGCGCGCGCGCGATCTCGTCGCGCTCGGCGTGAACGGCACCCGGTTCGGCCTGCCGATACCGCGCCGCGGCGATCGCGCGCGTGTCGACGCCCTGCTCGAGGGGGTGGATGCCGGGCACTACGCCGACCGCCCGGTCGGACTGCTCTCGGGAGGCGAGCAGCAGCGACTGCGGGTCGGCCAGGCCCTCGCCGACGACCCCGCGCTGCTGCTGTGCGACGAGCCGCTCTCCGGCCTCGATCTCGCCAACCAGCGCGGCATCACCGGCATCATCGACCGGCAGAGACGGCGGGGCGCCGGCGTGCTGTTCGTCACGCACGACGTCAACCCGATCCTGGGCCTCGTCGACCGCATCCTGTACATCGCCGGGGGCCGATTCGTGCTCGGCACCCCAGACGAGGTGCTGCAGAGCCGCGTGCTCACCGACCTGTACGGCACGGCCGTGTTCGTGCTGCGCGCCGGTGACCGGCTGGTGGTCGTCGGGGCGCCGGATGCCGAGGGCACGCACGCGCACGAGCACTCCGACGACGACGCGCACCCTGGAGCCCACGCGTGAGGCCGCTGCTCGACTGGGGTGACGTCTTCTCATTCCAGGACTACGGCGAGCTGCTGGCCCTGCTGTCGAACTCGCTCATCGCGGGTGCTGTGCTCGGCGTCGTCGGCGGCCTGATCGGCGTCTTCGTCATGCAGCGCGACCTCGCCTTCGCCGTGCACGGCGTGAGTGAGCTGTCGTTCGCAGGCGCTGCGGCCGCGCTGCTGTTCGGCGGCAGCGTGGTGGTGGGATCGCTCAGCGGCGCGTTGATCGCGGCCATCCTCATCGGCGTGCTGGGCGCGAAGGCGCGAGACCGCAACTCCATCGTGGGCGTGCTGATGCCGTTCGGGCTGGGCCTCGGCATCCTGTTCCTCTCTCTCGTCGAGGGACGCACGGCCAACCGCTTCGGGCTGCTCACCGGCCAGATCGTGTCTGTGTCGAGCCCCGACCTCGGGTGGCTGATCGGCATCTCCGCGGTCGTTCTGGTCGGACTGCTGCTGATGTGGCATCCGCTGCGCTTCGACTCGCTCGATGCCGAATCCGCAGCGGCGCGCGGTGTGCCGGTGCGGGCGGTCAGCCTCGTCTTCATGGTGCTGCTCGGGCTGATCGTCGCGGTCAGCGTGCACATCATCGGCGCCCTGCTGGTGATGGCGCTGCTGGTCACCCCGGCGGCTGCGGCGATGCGCCTGTCGAGCGGGCCGGTCGCGGTGCCGCTGCTCGCGGCGCTCTTCGGCTTCACGGCTGCGGTGGGGGGCATCCTGCTCGCGCTCGCGGGGACGCTTCCGGTGAGCCCGTACATCACGACGATCTCGTTCCTGATCTACGCGGGTTGCTGGATCGCTCAGCGGACCCGCTCGCGTGTTCGTCGCGTCGCCCGCGCATGAGATCATTGAGCCCGAGCGCGCGAAGACCTGAGAGAGGCCCCACCCGGTGAGCGAGACGCAGCAGAACGACCATGAGCAGATCGGCGACTTCTTCGACCAGCTGCTGACCAGCGTCCCCAAGGATCGCTCGTCGTTCACCCAGGCGTTCCGCGGCTACGACAAGGTCGAGGTGGATGCCGCGCTCGCGACGCTGCGAGACCAGCTCAAGCGGGTCTCGGCGTCGCTGGACGAAGCCGACGAGCGCCGGCGCAGCGACCTGCAGCAGCTGCGGGAGCAGACCGAGCGGGCTGTGGTCGACGCGACCGCCGACAGCGATGATCGCATAGCGCGGCTCGAAGCCGAGCTCGCGGCGGCGCGCGCCCAGGCCGACGAGGCCGCCGCTCAGATCGCGACGCTGAGCACCGAGCTGGTCGATGCGCCTCGCAGCGACGGCGAGCCCCAGAGCCGTCAGCAGTTCGAGGCGGTGCTTCGCGTCGCCGAAGAGCAGGCGAGCGTGCTGATCCACAACGCGGCGACCCAGGCCGAGCGGCTGCTGGAAGCGGCGCGAGAAGAGGCCGAGAGCAAGCGCGGTGAACTCGCCGCCGATGTGACGCGAATCATCGCCCAGGCGCAGCACGACGCCGACCAGATTCGTCTGAAGATCGACACCGAGCACACCGCGCACGAGGCACGTCTCGAGCGGGAGTCGGCGCACGCCGCGGAGAAGGTCGCGCAGGCCGAGCGCGAGGCTGCCACCGTGCGCAGCGAGGCCGAGAAGGGCGCCGCGGCGCTGCGCGCCATGGTCACCCGCGAGACCACCGACCTGCGCGCCGCCGCCGAGCGCGAGGTGCGCGAGATGAACGCACGGGTGCTGGAGTTCGAAGAGACGCTGACGCGCAGGCAGGACGACGCGCAGCAGGAGTTCCTCGTGCTGCACAACCAGGCAGTGGCCCACGCCGAGCGGATCACCGCCGACGCCAACGAGCAGGTCGCCGCCTCGCTCGAGCACGCGCAGCGCATCTCGTCGAAGGCCGAGGACTACGAGCGCCTGATGCGCACGCAGGCGCAGGCCATCGAGGCCGACGCGCAGGTGAAGGCTCGCGAGATCCTCGAGCGCGCGCGGGCCAAGGCGCAGAAGATCGTCGACTCGGTCACCGGTCACGCCACCGGTGTGCTGCGGGATGCCGAGGATCAGACCCGCCAGCTTCGCTGGCAGCAGCAGCAGCTGAACAGTTTCATGGCCGAGGTGCGCGAGCTGCTGCGTCCCGAAGGCGTGCTCACCGCCACGGCGAGCGAAACCGCCGTGGCCGACGCCGCTGCGGACGACGCCGCTGCCTCTGACGCGCCGACGGATGACGCCGCTGCGGATGACGCCGCTGCCTCTGACGCGGCCGGCTCGCTCGGTGACGACGAGCTGTCGGCATCCGGGGCGAAGGCCGACCGCACCCGCCGCTGACAGCCTGGTTGCTGACCGGCGGCCGAGCGCGATCGGCACGGATCGCCCGCACAGCCGCCCGGCCTAGACTCGAGGCATGGCTCAGCGGAACACCTGGCAGCGCGAACGCGTGCGCGATGCGCTCGCCGACGCGCGCGGTTTCGTGAGCGCCCAGTCGCTGCATGCTGAGCTGCGTCAGGCGAATACCGGCATCGGGCTCGCCACCGTGTATCGAGCGCTCGCCGGGCTCGCCGCCTCGGGCGAGGCGGACTCGCTGCAGAGCCCTGAGGGCGAGGCGCTGTATCGGGCGTGCTCGACCGAAGGGCACCACCATCACCTCATCTGCCGGTCGTGCGGTCTGACGGTCGAGATCGAGGCGAAGGACGTCGAGCAGTGGGCTCAGCGCACGGCATCCCTGCACGGCTTCCGCGACGCCGAGCACGTCGTCGACATCTTCGGCCTCTGCGCGACCTGCGCCAACCGGCAGGATGCCGAACCCGGGGCCTCACAGTGACACTCACGGTCTCGCCGACGGTGCCGCATGCTCACCGGCAGCCGCCTCGCCGAGTGCCGACCGGCCCCGCCCTCGCGACCGGTGCCGGCATCGTCGCCGCGCTGGTGCTCATCGACCTGTTCGCGCCGACGCTCTTCCCGGTCGCCCTGCCCGCCCGCGCTCAGGACGGATTGACCCTCGCCCTCAGCGTGCTGATCGAGGCGCTGCCCTGGGTGATCCTCGGCGTCGTCCTGTCGATCGTCGTGCAGGTGTGGCTGCCATCGGATGCCGTGCAGCGCTGGCTGCCGCGCAATCCGTGGGCGCGGCGCGGCGCGCTGTCGTTGCTGGGGATGTTCATCCCGGTCTGCGAGTGCGGCAACGTGCCCTTCGCCCGCGGGCTGATGATGCGCGGCCTCGCGCCGGCCGAGGCGATGACTTTCCTCATCGCCGCGCCGATCGTCAACCCCATCGTCATCCTCACCACCCACGCCGCTTTCGGCTGGGACGGCGGGATCCTCGTCGCCCGTCTGCTCGGCGGCTTCGTCATCGCGAACCTGATCGGGTGGATCTTCAGTCTGCGCCGCGACCAGCAGGCGCTGCTCACCGAGCGATTCGTCGACACCTGCGAGCACGTGGCGCACGAGCCCGGCAGCCCTGCACGTCGCAGCCTCGTGCAGTTCCTCATCGAGTTGCGCGCCGTCATGCCGGCTCTGGTGATCGGCTCCGCGCTCGCCGGAGCCGTGCAGGTGCTCGTCCCGCGTGACGTGCTGCTGGCGATCGGCTCGAACCCCGTGCTGTCGATCGTCGCGATGGTTGCACTCGCGATGACCGTCGCGATCTGCTCGAACGTCGACGCCTTCTTCGCCCTGTCGTTCGCCTCGACCTTCTCGTCGGGCGCGATCATCGCGTTCCTCATCGTCGGACCGCTGGTAGACGTGAAGATGCTCGCGCTGCTGCGCACCACCTTCACCGCCCGCGTGCTGGCCGCCGTCGTCGGCGTGGTCGTGCTGTCGGCCTGTGTGATCGGGATCGGGGTGAACGTCCTTGGCTGACACCGCAGACGCGCGCCGTGACCGCTGGCGCGCCATCGCCTCCCGCTGGCTGGGCGTCGGCCTCGCCGTCGTCGTCTCGGTGGTCACGCTCGTTCTCGCCGTGACCGGCCGCCTCACCCTGTACATCAGCCCCGAGACGGTCTGGTTCGCCGCGGCGGCGGCCGCGGTCACGCTCGTCCTGGCCGTCTGGTCGTGCACGCTGCCGCTCGGCGCGGAAGGCGAGCACGACCACGCGCACGCCGCGTCGGGTGAACCGGATGCCACGGCGCCGGGCGCCATGGCCCCGGATGCCCGGGCGCTGGATGCCCGGGCGCAACGTCGGCGCCGGATGCAGACGACCGCCGCGGTGAGCGGCGGCGTGATCGCCTCCGCGGTCGTGCTCGCCGGACTCGTGCTGCCGCCGGCATCGCTCTCCGCCCAGATCGCGCTGTCGCGCGCGGGGGAGTCGCCGACGCTGTTTGCCGGTGCCGACGATGTCGCGCTCGGCGTCGCCGACACCGCCAGCTTCGGCGTCGGCGACTGGTCGATCGCGTTCGCCAACTCCACCCGGCCCGAGAAGTACGACGGCGCGGCTGTCACCCTCACGGGATTCATCACGCCCGCCGAGGACGGCGACGTGAGCCTCACCCGCATGGTGATCTCGCACTGCGTGATCGATGCGCAGCCGGCATCCGTCCCCGTGAGCGGCGGCGGCCTCGACGGCGATCACGAGACCGGACAGTGGGTCGAGGTGACCGGCACAGTCCGCGCCGGTGATGACGGTGCGCTGAGCATCGAGTCGGCGACGGTGAAGAGGATCGACGAGCCGAAGGATCCGTATGAGTACTGACGGTCCTGACGGCGGCGGCACCGGCGAGCAGCCGCTCACCCGGGCGCAGCTGCGTGCGCTGCGCGCCGCCGACACCGGGGTTGGCCGTGACGAAACGGGGGCCGACACTCCAGATGTCGGACCGATCGTGGAGACACGTCCGACATCTGGAGTGTCGGCC